>JANNPJ010000209.1:0-13672 GCA_031400005.1 Kineosporiaceae bacterium
TTGCCTTCGTCGTGCGTGACGTCGGCGGACTGCTCGGACTGACCGCGCTGGGTGCCACCGTCCTCGGCGTCCAGCGAGCCTGGTTCGCACCGGTATTCCTGGGTGTGATCGCGGTGATCTGGGGCGCTCCCAGCACGAACGGGGGCCTGCAAGTTTTGTTCTGGCTGACCCAACCGGTCGACACGACGGCCAGCACGCTGACGGCGATCACCCTCGCCGCCGTCGGAGCAGGTGCTTACGTGCACGGGCGAACCAGCCTGCCCCGAACCGAATCCCTATGACCTGAGGCGAATCCATGTTGGCAGGGACCAACTAACACCGCTGGATCTCATTACACCGGCTAGCGGACAGTCCTCAGCCCGCCAGTCGGGAGGCCTTGCCCGAAATCGGGCAAAATATTTGATCCAGGTCTGGTGTCCTGCCAAGCTGAGCCCCGTGCACGATGAGCTGGTGTTGCGGTTGGCACGAACCCTCGGCATCGGACCGCGTGAGGCGGATCGAGTGATCGGTGACGTGCTTGCGTACTTCCACGAACCTCTGGAGGAGCTCGTCAAGCGGCGGCACGCCGAGTGCCGCCGCCGAGGGTTATCGAATGCTCAGATCTACCCGTTACTCGTATCGGAGCTGAGAGCGCGAGTGATTGCCGCTCCGCCCGTTTCGGAACGGCAGGTACGTCGGATCATCTACGGCTGAGGAGAGTTATTACGTGTGTGGCATCGTCGCCTATGTTGGACGGCAGGACGCAGCACCGCCAATCCTTGATGGCCTTGGGCAGCTGGAGTATCGAGGCTATGACTCGGCCGGGATCGCCCTCCTTCACCGCGGGAAGATCACGGTGAAACGTACTGCGGGGCGGGTGAAGGATCTTCGTTCGTCGCTTCCGGCGCGCTTCCCGGGAACGCTGGGGGTCGGGCATACGAGGTGGGCCACTCATGGTCCCGCGATCGAGTCCAACGCCCATCCGCACCGCTCCGCAGATGGGCGTGTGGTGGTGGTTCACAACGGAATCATCGACAATGCCGCGGCGCTGCGCTCCGAACTGGCCGACAGTGGTGTGGTTCTCGCTTCCGACACCGACACCGAGGTGATTGCTCACCTGGTGGCCCGCTCCCCGGCGAAGAGCCTGGAGGACGCAGTCGTCGAGGCAGTGCAGCGCCTCGAAGGGACGTACGGCATCGCGGTTCTGGACGAGCGATATCCGGATCGAATAGTCGTTGCCCGCAACGGCTCACCCTTGATCATCGGTGTCGGGGAGCATGAAACCCACGTCGCCAGCGACGTCGCGGCGATCGTGCGGCACACCAACACCGTCGTGCATCTCGAGGATGGGGAATTCGCGACGATCCAGGCTACTGGGTTCCGGACGTTCACCAGCGACGGCGCCAAGGTGACCAAGACACCGACGCGGGTGGCCGGTTCCGTCAGTGATTACGATCTGTCGGGTTACCAGCATTTCATGCGCAAGGAGTTCCTCGAGCAACCAGCCACCGCGCAGAGCGTTCTGCGTGGTCGCATCGACGGGCGCTTCGGCACCGCACGGCTTGACGGCCTCAACCTCGATGCCCGCACCCTGCGGGCCTTCACCCGGGTGAAGATCCTGGGCTGCGGATCGGCCTACTACGTCGGCCAAGTGGGCGCACAGCTGATCGAAGAACTGGCCCGGATCCCCGCCGATGCCGAGCCGGCGTCAGAGTTCCGATACCGGAACCCGATTATCGATCCCGCCACTCTGTACATCGCCGTCAGCCAGTCCGGGGAAACTGTCGACACGCTCTTTGCGGTCGAGGAGATCAAGCGTAAAGGGGGTCACGTCGTCGGTTTCGTGAACGTTGTCGGCTCCTCAGTCGCTCGAGCGTGCGAGGGCGGAATCTATCTCCACGCCGGGCCCGAGGTGGCGGTCGCTTCGACGAAGGCGCTGACCAACATGGGCATCGCCTTTGCGTTGCTCGCCATCACCCTGGGGCGGGTGCATGACCTGGCTATCTCCGACGGAAAGCGACTGCTCGCCGGACTCGAGGCGATTCCTGCACAGATCGCGGAAATCCTCCAGGGCGAGGAGACAATTGCCCACGTGGGCCACAGCCTCGCCAAGGCACCAAGCCTGTTCTTCATCGGCCGGGTGCGGGGGTACCCGATCGCCCGTGAGGGCGCTCAGAAGTTCAAGGAAATCTCGTACTGCCACGCCGAGGCCTATCAGAGCAGCGAACTGAAGCATGGCCCGCTCGCGCTGATCAGCGAGCAGTTGCCGACGGTGGCTCTGGTGCCCGAGGACGATCTCATCGGACGTAACATCGGCGCGCTCCAGGAGATCGCTGCTCGCAACGGCCCGCTGGTGGTCATTACCCACCCGAGCGTGAAACTTGGCGGTTTGGAGGTGCAACGGATCGACGTGCCCAAGAACGAGGTGGAACTCGACCCGATCCTGATGACCATCCCGATGCAGTTGCTCGCCTACCATGCCGCCCTGGTTCTCGGTCACGACATCGACAAGCCGCGCAATCTCGCGAAGTCCGTCACCGTGGAGTGAGGTAAACGGAAGGCAGGACGCAGAATAGTTCTGCGTCCTGCCTTCTACTGGTTGTTCGTCAGGTCATCGGGATAGCCCAGAGGTCGGCAATGGAGGGGTCGAAGTCTCCCTCGACGTCCTGGAAGCGGATCCGGACTTTGCCGTCGGCGGTCTCCTCGGAGGGTTGAACCACGAACTGGTAGGTCACGGTTCCGTTGCCACTCGCGGTCCGCTGGAATCGCCGCTGCAGTGCGGGTTTTCCATCGAGCAGAACGTCGTAGGTCTTGAGCTGCTCCATGTTGTAGGTCTCGACGGCACGGATCACGAATGCCTGGCCGGCTGGGACCTTTAGGTCCATCTCGAACCACCCGCCGGGGACGCCGCTGTGGGTGTAGCGGCGAGTGAGTCCGGCCTCGGTGTTGGTGCCGGACGACGCCGACGCGGTGAGCCCGTGCGCGCTCTCCGATTCTCCGTTCCCGACGTCCACGTGGTCGACGGCGTTCGCCGGGGGGTTGACCAACGTCACAGTGGCCTTGGCGGTGCCTCGTTCGGCCGCGCTCGCGCCGATGACGGCTGCGATGGTGGCGTCGCCCTCGGTGACGGACCGCGGGACGTCGATCCGGACGGGCACGGTCACGGTGGCCCCGGCAGCGATGTCGTAGGACACCGCGGCCGGTGCGGTCCAGCCCGGCGGGACCTCGACCGTTAGCCGTCGGGTCAGGTCGCCCGTCCGGTTGGTGAGCTGGACCGATGCGGTGAGGGACGCGCCGGGTTCGACAGTTGCCGGCGACAGAGTGACCGCGCCGACTGTGACCGGGGCCGCGACGGTCGCGGCCGCGCTGACCGGCAGCGTGGCGGTGCCGTGCCGATAGGTGTAGTTGACCGCCCCGGTCAACTTCGCCGTCCCGGAGTCGGCGGTGGTCGGCACCGGCACCTCGTACCGGAAACGTGCCGTCTCACCGGGCGCCACGACCGTGGGCTTGTCACCGACGGCCCGCACCAGCCACCCCGAGTCCGTCTGGAGTGTCGCCGTCAGCGAGGTCAGCGGGTAGGCACTGTTGTTCTTGACCGCGATCGTCGCCGGCATCGTGGAGCCCGGGAAGGTCTGCCCCGCCGGGACGTCGATCGATGCCACCACGGCGAGCAGGGTCCCCGAGGCCTTCGACAGATCCGTCGCGATGCGGTCGAGGAGCGAGCGGATGGCGGCGCCGTCGGCGGCGGACACCTTCCCCCTACTCATCTGAAGGTCGAGCCAGCGCCGGACGTCGTCCAGATCCGCCAGCGCCCGGTGGACGGCCCGGGTGGCTTCCTTCTGCCCGTCGCCGCTGACGCGGGCGTCCCAGGCTTCACGCAGGGACGCCTGGATCTCCGCGGTCCACTTGCGGGCATCCGCTGCGCCCGGAGCGTCCAGTGGAGCGACCAGGGCACGCAGTGCCTCGGCCCCCTCGGTTGCGTTACCGAGGCCACCGAGAACGGGGTCGAGGGCGAAGGTGTAGGACCCCGACCCGACCTCGAACACGGCTGCCCCGCCGTCCATCCGCAGGAAACGGACGGCCTCTGCACCGTTGGCCGGTCGGCCGCTCTCGGTGACGGCCCAGCGCGTGTCGGTGGGCACGTGCACCTCGGCCACCGTGTTGACCGGCACTGTCACCTTCAGTTTCAGATCGCCGGCAGAGCTGGTCCAGGCGGATGACAGCGGGCCGTAAACCGTCTCGAGCTGGCCGGAGCCGGAGGTGAGGCCGCCGCCGATCGCCGGTGCGATCCGGGAGCGCCGATATCCGGGCTCGATCGCCGACAAGCCCCCGATGTTCTGGTACATCCAATTCCCCACCGCACCATAGGCATAGTGGTTGAAGGAGTTCATGTCCACCGGGCCGAAGCTGCCGTCCGGCATGATCGAGTTCCACCGCTCCCACACCGTGGTAGCACCGCTGGCGACCTCGTACCCCCACGACGGGTAGTCCTTGTGCAGGAGCATCGTGTAGGCGAGGTCATCGCGGCCAATGGCGCTCAGGGCCGGCAGCAGCAGCGGGGTGCCGATGAAGCCGGTTCTGAGGTGGTAGTCGGTCCGGGCGAGTTTGGCCACGAACTTCGCACCGACCTTTGGCACCAGCGCCGGATCGGCGACCAGGCCCATCCCCAGTGCCAGCGCATAACCGGTCTGCGAGTTGCCCGCGACGGTGCCGTCCGCGGCGATGTACGCCTGGGTGAAAGCGCGCCGAATGTCGCCCGACAGCTTCGTGTAGGTGGTTGCCGCCGTGGTGTCCCCCAAGGCCTGGGCCATCTCCCCCATCATCCGGGCGTTTTCGGCGAAGTACGCAGTGCCCAGAACCCCTTGCACGGTGGGGTCGTTCAGGTGCAACCAGTCGTCGGTGAAGAACGTCGTCCGGCCGGGCTCCAGTAGGTCCGAACCGGCGCTGGTGCGCACGAACTGGAAGAACTTCTGCATCGCGGCGTAGTTCTCCCGCAGGATGTCTTCGTCACCGTAGGCGCGCCACCCGGCGTACGGCACGGTGATCATTACATCGGACCAGCCGACGCCGCTTTCACTGAGCTTGCCTTGCGGGTTGGGCACCACGGCCGGCAGGTCACCGTTGCTGAACTGGGAATCGCGCACATCCGCCATCCAGTGGGAGAGGAACGCGCGGGTGTCCACCAGGTAATTGGCCGTGGGGGCGAACAGGCTGATATCGCCTGTCCAGCCCAGCCGCTCGTCCCTGGCCGGGGTGTCGGTGGGGATCGAGAGGAAGTTCCCGCGTTGGCTCCACGAGATGTTGCTTACCAGCTGATTCAGCATCGCGTCCGAAGTCTTCAAGGTTCCGGTGGAGCGCAGGTCGGAGCCGAGCACGACCCCCTTGACGTCGGACAGCGCGGGCGGCGCGTTCACCCCGGTGATCTCCACGTAGCGGAACCCGTGCTGGGTGAAGCGCGGCTGGTAGGTCACCGGCTTCGCGTCGGCGAAGACGTACCGGTCGGTGACCTTGGCGCTGCGGAAGTTGTCCGTGTACAGCGTCCCGTCCTTGTTGAGCACCTCCGCGAAGCGGATCCGCACGGACTGGCCGGCGCTTCCGGTCAGCCTCAGGCGAGGGACGCCGACCATGTTCTGGCCGAGGTCGTACACGTAGGCGCCGGCCACGGGCTGGGTCAGCTTCTTGGCCTCCAGCACCTGCGTCTCGCGCACCGGTTCGTCGCTCTGCGGGACCAGCCGGGCGGTGAGTGACGGCACGCTGACCGCCGCGACCCAACCCGCGCCGGCGAAACCGGGCTTACTCCACCCGGCCGGTTCGGCGCCCCGCGTCGTACGTCTCGCCGTCCTGCAGATCTGCCTGCACGAAGGGCCCGTCGCCCGCGGTCCACGATCGGTCCGTGTCAATCCACTGGATCGTCCCGTCCCCGTAGACAATTCGCAGCCTGGCCACCAGGGCTGGGGTGTCGCCGTACTGCCGACTCCACCCGATTCCCACCTTGCCGGCCCACCACCCAGTGGCGAGGGAGGCGCCGATCACATTGCTGCCGCCATCGAGAAGCTTTGTCACGTCGTAGCTTTGGGATTGGATCCGGGTCTGATAGTTGGTCCAGCCGGGGGCGAGCACCTGGTCGCCGACCCGCTTGCCGTTGATCGCCAGCTCGTATACTCCCAGCGCGGAAGCGTAGACCCGGGCGGACGTAATGGTCTTCCCCGTCGCTGTCGAGAACTCCTTGCGCAGCAAGGGAAGTGGCCGTGCCGCCGGGTCGTACAGCGCGTCGGTGGTCCCCGACACCACCAGGGCCGAGCCGACCACAGACCCGCCGCTGAACGGGTTTCGGCCGGAGGCGAAGTCCGTATCGAGCAGGACGGCCCCGCCTGCCCCGGTGACGACCGCGTCGTGGACGCTGCCCTTCTCGCCCGCATCGGCGTGCGTGCGAAAGCCGACGTAGCCCTGGGTGAAGGTCGAGTCGGAGCGGGTGTCGATCAGCACACCGTCCAGCCTGGTCGCGATGGTGGCGCCGGTCAGGTCGAAGCGCAGGGTGTGCTGGCCGGAACGCAGCCCGTCATTGGTGAAGCCGTGGCTGCCGAGGTCCACCGACCCCAGGAGGGTGTAGTTGCCGTTGACCTTCAGGTGCGGGCGCAGGGCTGGGCGCGCACCGGTGGTGCTGAGCTGCCACATGTACCCGTTGTCCACATCCTTCGCCCGCAGGAAGACGCCGAAGGCCGCGTTGTCCAGCGAAAGGTTGACGATGGCGGAGTAATTCGTCCAGCGCTCCAGTTCGCCCGCCGCGGCCGACGGACGCGCGATCCACTGGGTGTCGCCCCAATCCGCAGCTGTCAGGAGCCCGGTCTCGAAGAACGCATCCGCGCTCCAGTCGCTTCCCTCGCCCTTGCCGGTCCAGGCCCGAACGCTCCAGTAGTACCGGGTGCCCGCTTCCAGAGCGGGCCCCGCGTACACCACCCCCACCTGACGATCCGAGCTGACCTTGCCGGACGTCCACACATCCGCCGACCCTGGTTCGCGCCCGACCCGAATCTCGTAGGCACTCTGCCTCGTCCCGCGTTCGGACGACGTCAGCCGCCACCCGAACGACGGCTTCTCCCCGCCGACACCCAACGGGTCGACCCGACCGTTGGTAGTCATCCCGGCAACACCGAACCCGGCCGACGGTGCAGCCGACGCCGGAAGGTGCAGCACCCCGCCGACCAACCCCGCGACCACGAGAAGAACAAGTAAAACCCCACGGGTCACCGTGAAGCCCAGGCGTGAAGCAGACATGACACCTCGATGTGTGAATCGTTTCATGCTGAGAGTGGGCATGAGCGTAGGAGTGTGACGCGCAGCACGTCAAGAGGGCGGCACGAAGGCTGATGCTTCGACGCCACGCCCGGCTGCCGATGTCACCGTACGGGTCCGCTCGGGCGGTGAGGAGGGGCCCGGCCGCCGACAGGGTCCGGGGAAGCAGGGAGAAAACTCTCCCTGGCACCGGCATCATAGTCCTGTCACACTTTTCGGGCCGCCCGTTGCGGCAACTCAAACCGCTTATTGCTCAACACTTTGCACTGACGACACCGGTTCAGCCCTCGCCATGCCGCGTGCCCGGTGAGCCCTTCCGCGATCGAAGGTCTGCGTATGTCCAATGAGTTGAATGATTCCGTCATTCCTGAGCCCGGCGAGTCCAATGCACCCCCGACCCGGCGCACCTTTATCGCCATGAGCGGCGTGGTCGGTGGTGCCGTCGTCTCGGGGACTGCCCTCGGCGACGCGCCGGAGGCGGCCGCGGCCGAAGGGCCGCCCGCCACCCGCGTCACCCTGAAGGTCAACGGCACCCGGCACAGCGTCACCGTCGACAACCGCACCTCACTGCTTGATCTGCTCCGCGAGCACCTCGCGCTGAGCGGGTCCAAGAAGGGCTGCGATCACGGAGCCTGCGCAGCCTGCACTGTGTGGGTCGACGGGCGCCGGGTCAACACCTGCCTGACCCTTGCAATCCGTCTGGAGGGTGCGGAGGTCACCACGATCGAGGGCTTGGCCGATGGCGATGACCTGCACCCTCTGCAGCAGGCGTTCATCGATCAGGACGCTTTCCAGTGCGGCTACTGCACCCCGGGCCAGATCATGTCCGGTGCCGCGTGCATCCAGGAAGGCCACACCGGCTCCGCGGGCGAGATCCGGGAGTGGATGAGCGGCAACATTTGCCGCTGCGGCTGCTACGTCAAGATCGTTCGCGCAGTCGAGCAGGCCGCAGGCCGAAAGTGAGCTGATACTAACATGTTTCCATTCTCATACAGCAAGGCGGCGGACGCCCGTGAGGCCATTGCTGCCGGCCGGCGCGGTGGCCGCTACATCGCCGGTGGCACCACGCTGGTCGACCTGATGCGGGAAACCGTCGAGCGCCCCGGCACCCTGATCGACATCGAAGCCCTTCCGCTGCGGGAGATCACGGCCACCGAGCGCGGTGGGCTCCGGATCGGAAAGTGCGCGACCGGCAGTCCTACGAGTTCGCGCTGACCTCAGCAGCCGTAGCACTTCACCTTCGCGGCGGGGTGATCCGCGAGGCGAAGGTCGCCGCCGGCGGGGTAGGCACCGTGCCGTGGAAGCTGCCCGCCGTTGAACGGCATCTCATCGGCGAGCGCCCGTCAGCCTCGCTCTGGGCAGCCGCCGCCGCGCTGGCCGCAGACAGGGCTCGACCATTGAAGCACAACGGTTTCAAGGTGAAGCTGCTCAAGGAAACCGTGGAACGTCAGCTGCGCATCGTCGGAGGTACCCCGTGACGCCCCAACCGCAGGTAGCTGTCGGTGCGCCGCTGTCCCGAGTGGACGGGCGACTGAAAGTCACTGGAAAGGCGGTGTATTCAGCCGAGCACGAGGTCCGGGACGCAGTCCACGCCGTCATTGTGGACAGCAGCATCGGCCGCGGCCGGATCACCAGCATCGGAACCCGCGCCGCCCTGGCTCACCCAGGCGTACTGGCGGTGATCAGCCACCGCAACGCACCAAAGCTCCCCTACCGAGACAACGCGGCATCGAACAACCCGGCCGGCCGGCGGCTGCGGGTCTTCCAGGATGACCAGGTGCTCTTTCACGGTCAGCCGGTGGCCGTCGTGGTCGCCACCACCCTGGAAGCCGCACAGCACGGTGCCAGCCTGGTCGAGGTCCGTTACCAGGTTGAAAAGCCCTCGACCGATCTCAGCGAGGCCAAGGCCGACAAGCCAACGAACTACGAGCGCGGCGATGCCGAAGCCGAGCTGCGGTCCGCTGCGGTGCGGATGGACCTGACCTACAGCATGGCTCGCAACCACCACAACGCAATGGAACTGCACGCGACCATCGCCCGATGGAACGGCAACCGGCTCACGGTGTGGGACAAGACGCAGTGGGTGGTCGGCACCCAGACCGAGCTGGCCACGGTCTTCGGTCTGCCCCTGCCAAGCGTGCGAGTCCTCTCCCCTTTCGTGGGTGGTGGTTTCGGTAGCGGCCTGCGCTGCTGGCCGCACGTCGTCGTTGCCGCGATGGCCGCCCGGTGGACCAGGCGCCCGGTCAAGCTCGTATTGAGCCGCAGGCAGCAGTACTTCAACACCGGCTTCCGGCCCGCCTACCAGTACCGCCTGCGCCTGGGCAGCGACCGCCAGGGTCGGCTGAGTGCCGCTGTCCACGACGTGCGCGCCGAGACATCGTCCTACGAGAAGTTCTCCGAATCCATCCTGGCCGCAGGGCAAATGCTTTACAGCATGCCCAACGTCCAGCAGAGCTACCGGCTCGTTCCACTCGATGTGAACACCCCGCTGTACATGCGTGGCCCCGGCTTTGCCACCGCGTCCTTCGCGATCGAGTCGGCCATGGACGAACTCGCGGACAAGCTCGGCATCGATCCGATCGAATTGCGCCGCCGCAACGAACCCAACAAAGACGAATCGAGCGGGCTGCCCTTTTCCACCCGCCGGTTGCGCGAGTGCTACACCGTGGGTGCCCGCGAGTTCGACTGGCACCGCAGGCAGGGGAAACCTCGCACCCGGCGCGAGGGCGACTGGCTGATCGGCCTGGGCATGGCAGCCGGCGTCTACGACACCGCCCGCGCCCCGGCCCAGGCCCGGGTCCGCCTGGACGCCGATGGCACCGCCCTGGTGGTGGCCGCGGCCAGCGACATGGGCCCGGGCACCTACACCTCCCAGACCCAGGTGGCCGCGGACGCCCTCGGGCTGGGCATGCGCGCCGTCGCCTTCCGGCTCGGCGACTCCCGCTACCCGCCCACCCCACCGCACGGCGGTTCCATGACCATGGCCAGCGTCGGCTCAGCCGTCCTCAACGGCTGTAACCAGGTCCGCCGACAAGCGATTCAGCTCGCCATCGAGGATCGCGAGTCACCGCTGCACGGTGTGGCAGCCGGCGAGATCATCGTCCGCAGCGGTCGGCTGCAGGTGTCGAACAACCCAGCCCGCGGCGAGACCTACCGGAACCTGCTGGCCCGCAACAAGCGTACCCACCTCGAGGCGCTCGGTTCCTTCACCCTGCCGACCGGGCCCGAGCGGCACTCCTTCTACGCCTACAACGCCACCTTCGCCGAGGTAGCCGTGGATGCGACGCTGGGCCTGGTGCGGGTGCGGCGGATGCTCGGCGTGTACGACGCGGGCCGCATCATCAGTCCCAAGCTCGCCGAAAGTCAGGCCCTGGGCGGCATGGTTGGCGGCATCGGCACCGCCCTGCTTGAACACACCGTCACCGACCACCGCGACGGCCGCATCGTGAATGCCAACCTCGCCGACTACCTCGTCCCGGTCAACGCCGACGTGCCCGACCTCACGGCGATCTACCTGGACGGCGAGGACCGCGAGGCCGATCCGCTCGGCGTCAAAGGGCTCGGCGAGATTGTCCAGGTCGGCGTGGCGCCCGCGATCGCCAACGCGGTCTTCAACGCCACCGGCCGGCGAATCCGACAACTGCCCATCACCGCTGAGGCCCTGCTCTGAATCATGCACTCGCGTTCCCCGGCCCGCTCATCCCCCTTGCCATCTCGTCTGCCAGGGAGCTATCCATGCTGAACATCGCGGACATCCTCCATCGGTGGTGTCTCGAAGGACGCGCCTTTGCCCTCGCCACCGTCACTGAGGTCAGCGGCAGCGCCCCCTTTCCGGCAGGTACCGCGGTCGCGGTCGATGTGGACGGCAACGCGGTCGGCAGTATCTCCGGCGGCTGTGTCGAGGCAACGGTGTACGAGATGTGCCAGCAGGTACTCCACGACCAAGGCACCCCTCGACGGGCCCGGTTCGGTTACGCCGCCGACGACGCTTTCGCCGTCGGACTGACCTGTGGGGGCGAACTGGACGTCCTGGTCCAGCACATCGATCCGGCGGCCCAGCCACACGTGGCCACGGTCTTGGCCGCCGTGGTTCAGGGGCGCCCCGCTGCCGTGGCCCAGGTGGTCGACGGTCCCGACGAACTCCTCGGCGCCACCCTTGGCTTCCTCGGCGACGACGTGGTCACCCTCGGAACTCTCGGCAACGGTGGAGTGGACCGGGCGGTGACGACACAGGCCAGGGCCCTGCTGCGGACCGGACGTACCGACCGCATCGCGCTGGGTGGAAACGGGGACGGCTGCCTCGCACCGCTATCCATCCTCGTCCACGTGGCTGCGACCCGCCCCCGGATGTTGATCTTCGGCGCCGTCGACTTTGCCGCCGCCCTCAGCCAGGTCGGCGGCTTTCTCGGCTACCGGGTCACGGTGTGCGACGCCCGGCCCGTTTTTGCCACCGCCGCGCGTTTCCCCCACGCGGACGAGATCGTGACCGAGTGGCCGCACCGCTACCTGCAGCAGACGGCGGTGGACGCGCGGACCGCCGTCTGCGTCCTCACCCATGACGCCAAGTTCGACATCCCCCTGCTTCGTCTGGCGCTCGATCTGCCGGTCGGTTATGTCGGGGCGATGGGTTCGCGGCGAAGCCACGACGAACGTTTGCACCTTCTGCGCGAAACCGGTGTGACAGCGGAACAGCTGGCCCGGCTGCGCTCTCCGATTGGTCTGGACCTCGGTGCGCGCACCCCGGAGGAAACGGCGGTGTCCATCGCCGCAGAGATCATCGCCCACACCAACCTGGCCACCGGCCTGCCCCTGTCTCAGCGCATCAGGCCCATCCACCGACCACACCCCGTGGTGCGACCGGCCCGTCAGATGGGGGCCGTCAGGTGAGGGAAGGAGAGGCCGGCACGTTCTGATCGGCGGCCCAGGAAGCCAGAATGCGCAACCGCTCACGGGTGGGCGAGCCAGGGGCCGCGGTCCAGACGGTCAAGTGCTGGTCGGGATCGGTGTTGGCACTGAGCGTGTCCCAGTCGAGAACCAACTCCCCCACGACCGGATGGTTGAGCGTTTTCGTCCCCACCGTGCGGGCTGCGACCAAGTGATCGCCCCACCACTGGGCGAACTGCTTGTCCCGCATCGACAGCTCACCGACCAACGCGATCAGGCGTGGGTCGTCGGGATACTTCGCCGCCTCCATCCGCAGCTGTGCCACGGAGATCTGGGCGGAGGTCTCCCAATCGGCGTACAGGGTGCGCATCGCCGGATCCGTGAACTGGATCCGGGATAGTTGCGGTGTTTCTCCGGAACCCGGGAGAAGTCGGTGACCAGAGCGGCAGCCAGGCAGTTCCAGGCCAGGATGTCCCCGCGCCGTCCCTGGACCAGTGCGGGGGTGGCGGTCAGGTCGTCCAGCACCCGTTGCAGTTGAAACTGGACCTTTTGCATCCCGCGGCGCTGGGTTCGAGTCGTGGCCTTGCCGGCCAGCTGGAACAGGTAGGCCCGCTGATCGTCATCCAGGTGCAGGACCCGGGCGAGGGTGTCCAGCACGGGAGCGGACGCCTGCATGCGACCCTGCTCCAGGCGGGTGTAGTAATCGGTACTGATCGAGGCCAACTGGGCGACCTCCTCGCGCCGCAACCCGGTGACCCGGCGTAACCCACCGGTCTGCGGCAATCCGACCGTACGGGGGCTCAGCTCCGAGCGGCGCTTGCTGAGGAATTCTCCCAGCTCATTGCGGGGCACGTTGCTGGTCATGCTGGTCAGCATGACAGCGATGGCAGCGACCAAGGGGGGAGAATTTGCTCCCTGGGTGGAACTATCCCGGGACGAATTTCACCACTTTTCGCGCCGGCTGTGAGGTGCCAGGCTCGGCCCTGAGCAGCCGCTCGGGAACCCGGTGCGGTGCCCCCTGGCCCAGTGGAGGAAGCATCATGCGCGGAGCAGTTATTCACGCGCCCGGCGACGTGCGTCTCGAAGAACTTGACGAGCCGAAGATCATCTATCCGACCGATGCGGTCATCCGCACCGTTGCCACCTGCGTGTGCGGCTCGGACCTGTGGCCCTACCGCGGAATCGAGCCGGTCGACGAGCCGCATCCGATGGGCCACGAGTATGTGGGCATCGTCGAGGAGGTCGGCTCCGAGGTCACGGCGATCAAACCGGGACAGTTCGTGGTCGGCTCCTTCGCCACCTCGGACAACACCTGCTCTAACTGCCGCAATGGTTTTCCGTCCGCCTGCCTGAACCGCGAATTCATGAGTACTTGCCAGGCCGAGTACGTCCGCATCCCCGACGCCCAGGGCACCCTGGTAGCCATCTTCGACCGACCGGACGACGAGTTCGTGCCCAGCCTGCTGGCCACCTCCGACGTGATGGGCACCGGCTGGTACGCCGCCGTCGCCGCCGA
>JANNPJ010000256.1:0-2850 GCA_031400005.1 Kineosporiaceae bacterium
CAGGCCGCTGGCATCAGCACGATTTACCAGGAGCTGAACCTGGTCGCAGCGATGAGCGTCGCCCGCAATCTGTTCCTCGGCCGCGAGCCGCTGAACCGGGCACGCCTGATTGACTTCGCCGCCATGCACCAGCAGGCGCGAGACCTGGTGTCCCGCTATGGAATGGACGTCGATGTCCGGCGGCCGTTGGGCGAGCTTGGCACCGGCGTGCAGCAGATGGTGGCGGTCGTCCGCGCGGTGTCCACGCAGGCCCAGGTGGTGATCATGGATGAGCCGACCTCCTCGCTGGAGCCTCGGGAGGTCGACCGCCTGGCTCAGGTGATCAAGCTGCTGCGCGCGGACGGCGTCGCCGTTCTCTACGTCACGCACAAGCTGGATGAGGTCTTCCGGCTCTGCCAGGACGTCACCGTTCTGCGGGACGGACGCAAGGTCTTCACCGGCGAGGTCGCCGCCACCGACCGGCTCGGCCTCGTCGCCACGATGCTTGGCCGCAACGTGGAAGAGGTCCGGGCCCACGGGATGACCAGCTTCGGCGACGACACGCCGGCGCCGGCCGACTCCGGGAGCCCGGTGCTGCGCGCCGATGACCTGACCCGCCGGGGCGCGCTCGCGCACGTCACCCTGGACGTGCACCGGGGCGAGGTGGTGGGCCTGGCGGGCCTGCTCGGCTCCGGGCGGAGCGAGACGGCACGGGCGCTGTTCGGCGCAGATCCTCTGGACAGCGGCACGGTGGTGGTGGCCGGCAAGCCGCAGGGCCGCCGCTGGTCACCCCGCCGGGCGATCGCCCGCGGCGTGGGCCTGGTCAGCGAGGACCGCAAGGCCGACGGCATCGTCCCGGACCTGTCCGTGCGGGACAACATCGTGCTGGCGGCACTGCCTCGCCTGGCCCGAGCTGGTTTCGTATCCACGAGCCGCTGCGACGCCCTCGTCGACACGTTCATCCGGCGGCTGCGGATCAAGGTCTCTGGTCCGGACCAGCGAGTCCGCGAGTTGTCCGGCGGCAACCAGCAGAAGGTGCTGCTCGCCCGGATGCTCTGCCTGAGCCCGGCGGTGCTCCTGCTGGACGAGCCCACGCGTGGTATTGATGTCGGCGCCAAGGCCGAAATCCAGTCTCTCATCGATGAATTGGCTGGCAATGGGCTCGCCGTGGTGCTGATTTCCTCGGAGTTGGAGGAGCTGGTGGAAGGAGCGAGCCGGGTGTTTGTGCTCCGCGACGGAGCGGTGGTCGGCTCACTCACCGGTGACGCGATCAGCGAGCACCGGATCATGACGACGATCGCCGCCGCCGCCCGCGAGGACGGCGACGGGACGGCACATCCCGCCGATCCGCGGGTGGTGGAGGCCCCGGATGACTGAACCGGTGATCGAGACGGCTTCCCGTGCGGGACACTCCAACGGCGGCTCGGCCCGCCGCGATGTCCCTGCGGAGAATGCCGTCCTGCGCCGGATGCGGGACCACGGCGTCTACGTGGCGATCGGTGCCCTGCTGCTCTTCAACCTCGTCTTCACGCCCCATTTCGCCACCGTCGGCAACCTCCGCCTCCAACTCGTGCAGGTCGTGCCCATCGCGATCGTGGCGCTCGGGATGGCGATGGTGGTTGCGACCGAGGGCATCGACCTCTCCGTGGGCTCCGTGATGGCGATCACCGCGGCGGTGATCCCGCTGTACATGGGTTACGGGCCGTTGATCGCCATCAGTGCCGGCATCGCGGCGGGCGTCCTGGTCGGCGCCCTCAACGGGACTCTGGTGGCCTTCTGCGGTATCCAGCCGATCATCGCCACGCTCGGCGTGCTGGTGGCCGGACGTGCCGTGGCGCTCGTCCTGGCCGACGGCCGACTGGTCGAGATCTTCGACCCGACGCTGCAGTCGCTGGGCAACGGCACCGTGCGGGGCCTACCCGTGACCGTGCTGATCGTGGCGGCGCTGTCCGCGATTCTCATCATTGTCGTCCGATGGTCGATCTTCGGTCGGCGACTCGTCGCGATCGGCGGAAACCGCAGCGCTGCAAGGCTTGCCGGACTGCCGGTCGGGCGCACCCTGCTCACGGTCTACATCGCCAGCGGTGCGCTCGCCGCGCTGGCGGGCGTAGTGAACACCGCGCGGCTCGGGGCCAGCGACCCCTCCTTCGTCGGCCTGCTGATCGAGCTCAGCGCGATCACGGCCGTGGTCGTCGGTGGGACACCGCTGTCCGGCGGGCGCATCCGCGTCGTGGGCACGCTGATGGGCGCGCTGCTGATGCAACTCATCGCCGCCACGGTGATTCAGCATGACCTACCGGATTCGGTGGCCCGGATGATCCAAGCGGCCATCATCCTGGTGGCCGTGTACGTCCAGCGGGATCGGGGGGGCGCATGACCACTGTCACCACGGGCCGGCCGCCGGCCACGCGGGTCGGGCTCGCCGCGTTCACCCGCCGGGCGGGTGCACCGCTCGTCCTCGTCCTCGTCCTGCTGATCGGCACGATGGCGTTCGGCAGCAGCTTCGCCGGTCCGCAGAACCTGCGGAACGTGGCTCTGGACAGCTCTTACCTGGTGCTGATCGCGATCGGGATGACGTTCGTCATCATCAGCGGCGGCATCGATCTCTCGGTGGGCTCGGTCTTCGCCCTGTCCGGGGTCCTCACGGCGTACGGCGCGCAGTGGGGCTCGGTCACGGCGATCGCCCTGCCACTCATCGTGTGTGCGGCCATCGGCGTGCTGAACGGTCTCCTGATCGGCCGGGTCCGGATCGCGCCGTTCATCGTCACCCTGGCCACGCTGCTGTTCGCGCGGGGCCTGGCGTTCTCGGCCTCGCAGGAGGGCAACAAGGTCTACCTCATCCCCGGGGACCTCGCCCTGACCCAGGTCGGC
>JANNPJ010000320.1:0-2776 GCA_031400005.1 Kineosporiaceae bacterium
CTGGTCTTGCTGTCGGCGATGACCGCCGCCATCTCCGTGCGCTCGGTCACACTCGCACATGCGGTCACGACGTGCGCGCCAAGACTTTCCAGCAGTTCGATCTTCCGGATCCGGCGGCTGGTCCGCGCGCGGCGTCCTCGACCGCCTTGCGGCTGGCGGCCGAGACGCCGGTGATCTCCGGATGCTGGTGGATCAGGCCGGCCCGCAGCCTCAGCGTTACCGGGACGCCGGCGGCCCGGGCCTTCTCGGCGAAGGCCTCGCCGTCCGAGCGCGCCGGATCGAACTCGGAGGGATAGATGTAGAGTGGCGGCAGGCCGGTCGGATCGGCCAGCCCCGGGGACACCGCCGGATCGGAATGGGTCGCGGGGTCGGGCGCATACAGGGACCACAGATAGGCGAACTCCGCCGCCGTCCGACCCGCGCCCGTGGCGAAGGTGCGGTAGGTCTCGCCCGAAGTGGTGGCGTCCAGGGCCGGCGACATCACCCAGACGGCGCGCGGCGTGACCGCCTCTCCCCGAAGGATCAACGCAGAGGCGACCGCGTGAGCGGCACCCGCGCTTTCGCCGCCGAGGACGATGCGGCTCGGGTCGATGTCGAGGGTCGCCGCGTTCGCCGCCGCCCAGCGGAACACCGACAACACGTCGTCACGCGCGGCCGGGAACGGAGCCTCCGGGGCCCGGCGGTAGTGCAGCGTCAGAACCTTCAAACCCGATGTGGCGGCGATCAGCCGGACCAGGCCGTCGTGGCTGTCCAGATCACCCACGGCGAACCCGCCGCCATGGACGTAGAGCAGAAGAGGCCCGCCATGATCGGCGCTAAGCGGCACATACAGGCGCGCCGGAATCTGCCCCGCGTGCCCCGGTATCGAAAGCGGCCGCCACGCCACGCCGGGATCGGCGGCCGCCGACGAGCGGAGAAGCTCGGCCTTGTAGCCGTCACGCAGGTCGTCGATCGACTGGTTCTCACGCGGCGGCATGGCGGCGAAGGCGGCCAGATAGGCGGCGGTCTCGGCCTCGATCGGCAGGGGGGACGGCATTGTCGTATATCTCCGTTCGTGCTGCGTTCGTAGTCACTGAACCAGCCGACCTCCCTCGCGTCTTTCAGATTTCGGCCAAACCGGAGCGCACCGTGTCCGCCTTTGACCAGCAGTTCCAGACCGGACCCCTGGCCGTACATCGTCATGAGCGGCGCGGCGGCGGGTCGCTGTCCACCCGCCTGATCCGCCTGAACAGCCCGGCCCATGCGGTGGTCGATCCACCGACCGACGAACTGGTCGTCGGCCTGATGGTGGCCGGATCGGCGGGCGCGCGCTGGGCCTGGGATGGCGGGCGGGCGAACGTCACGGCGGCCCGCCACCCGGGAACGCTGGGCCTGACGCCGATCGGGGCGGCCGGGACGTTCGAGGTCGACGGCGCCAGCACGATCCTGATCGTGTCCCTGCCCTACCCGGCGCTGACCGCCCGGCTGGAACTGGACCTGGCGGTCCCGCGCGATTTCGGACGCTTGCACGACGCGTATCAGGATGTCCGCGAGCGCGAGGTCCTGATACACGACCTCGATGCCGAGGTGGGCGGCGTCACGCGGCCCGTGGATGTCGACGGTCTTGCCCTCGAAGCGAACCTCCCCTTCGTCGAAGGGGTGGATCCCGACGATGCTCTTGATCAGGGTCGACTTGCCGGCCCCGTTGTCGCCCACGAGTGCCATGACCTCGCCCCGGCGGACCTCGAAGTCGACCTGGTACAGGGCCTGGACGGCACCGAAGGCTCTCGAGACGCCCCGGCACTCGAGGAGCGGGGCGTCAGAGCTGCCGGCCGTCTCCTCGAGGAGCGGGGCGGGGACGCCCAGTGCGCCCCCGCCTTGCCCGCTTTCGTTGGTCAGCTGTTTTCCTTGCAGAAGTCCGTGTCCGCAGTGTCGCCGGTGCAGACTTCTTCGATCGTCCGGAAACCGTCTGCGATCACGGTTTCCGCGATGTTGTCGACGGTCACTCCGGTCGGTGTGAGCGCGAGATACGGCACCCCGGTCCCCGCCTCGGCCGGCTTGCCGTCTGCGGCGTTGATGCCGATCGTCGCGTACTCGAAGTCGGACGTGACGGTCGAGGGGTCCTCGCCGGCGCAGAGCGCCAACGCAGCCTTGGCCGCGATGTCGGCTTCGGCCTCAATCGGCTTGTAGACGGTCATCGTCTGGTTGCCGAGCAGGATGTTCTGAATTCCGGTCGCCGACGCGTCCTGGCCACTCACGGGAACGGGCCCGATGCCGGCGGCCTCGAGGGCGTTGATCGCCTGCTGCGCGAGGTTGTCGTTGGCCGCGAAAACCGCGTCGACCTTGTTGTTCGCGTCGGTCAGGACCTGCTCCATGATCGTCTGGCCCTCACCGTTGGCGCCCCACCCGGGGACGAAGTTGTCTGCGACGAGCGCCCAGCTGCCGTCGTCGACGTGCTTCTGAACCGTAGCGGCGTAGCCATCCTTGAAGAGGAACGCGTTGTTGTCCTCCTCGCCGCCGTTCAACTGGACGACCTGCGGCGTGTCGACGCCGAGGCCGTCGATGACCGGCTCGAGCACTTCGGCCATCGTCGCCCCGACCTTGACGTTGTCGAAGCTCACGTAGGCCGCTCCGCCCGAGCTGCCGGTGTTGAAGCGGTCGTACTCGATGACCTGAAGGCCTGCCTCCTTGGCCTGGTCGATGATCGCGGCGCCCGAGCCCGTGTCGAGGCTGGTCAGAACGATCACCTTCGCGCCGGCGTTGATTGCCTGCTCGGCCTGAGACTGCTGCGTCGTCG
>JANNPJ010000452.1:0-3701 GCA_031400005.1 Kineosporiaceae bacterium
ATCACCTAACTGCAGCAGCAGCCACGCACCCAGGACGGGCTCCTGCTGACAGTCACTATCTGAGGGAGCACCGGGTGCGCAAGCATTGGTCCTGCCGTATGACCCTCTGCAGGGGTCATCCGGCAGGACCAAGTGGGCAGCGTCCGGCCACCTCAAGGTAGTCAGCTGCCGGTGCCGGTGCCGGTGCCGGTGCCGGTGCCGGGGGTAATGCGGGTACGGGGGGTGCGCGCGATGCGGAGGGTGCGGGGGGTGCGGGCAGTGCGGGGGCTGCGCCTTGGTTCGGGGCGGGCCAGGAGCCAGGTGACCAGGTCGGGGACGCCGGCGGCGGTGCCGTCGTCGGCCAGCATGGCTGAGGTGTGGAAGAACCTGACCTCACCGAACGCGTGCCGGATCGTGCGTACCAGGTTGTCCAGGCCGACGTCGTCCAACCACTGTTGGATCGCGTCGCTGCCTGGTTGCGGAGACGGGATCCCTGCGGCCGACAGCAGATCCGCCTTGCTGAGTACCACGGCCAGCCGGACCCGCTTCGGGTGTACCGCCATTCTCTCGATGTTGTCCAACACCTGCTGGAAGACGAATTCGGGGGAGCGGCGGGCACTCACGGCGCGAAAGCAGTCCTGGGTGGGGGAGTCCAGTCTGTTCCAGACCTGATCGATGGAGAACGGATCGATCACGAACAGGAACGTCCTCGACGGACCTAGATATCGTAACTGCGCGAGTACCTCGGATTCGTAGAACTTCTCGCCTGCGGTATCGAAAAGATGAATCAACTGGCGAGATTCCCGCTGGGACCGCCGGTTCCGGGGCCGGGTCAGGTACATCGAATAGGCCCGGGGCTGCTCCGGTGGCGTGGGCCGGGTCGCCTCGCCGGCCAGGATGGCCGGCTGCAGCTGATCGATTCGGCGGTTCGACGTCTGGTCGGCGAAGGTCAGCACCGGTCCGCCCGCAGCGGCCTTGTCCTGCAGCACCTTGACGATAACCGCCAGCAGCCGAGTCTTTCCCACGTTCTGGCCACCGACAATCGGCAGCAGGAGCTCCGTGGTCGTCCCGGATCCCTCGGCAAGCGGTACTTCGCAGTCCGGGTACGGGCAGTAGGCCGACATCCGATGGCTGCCCAGCAGTAAGAGCGTGGGCAGCGTCTGCCGGTCACAACTGCAGCGGCGGCTCAGAATGCCGTACCGGCCCGGCCGGACGTCGCGGTGCAAGGCCCCGCAACTGGGACACCGGTAGGCCGGATAATCGATCCGGCGGTAACAACCCGGGCAGGTCATCTGAATTCCCCTGAGGCGCAGGAGGACGGCGTCGAGCACCCGGAACCCGAGGATGATCACCAGGGCTGCCGCAGCAAGCACCGCGGCGACGACGATTTGGGCGGCGGTAATCAGGGCCACCGCGATCACGCCGATGATGGTGCCGAGAACCAGCCCATAGATCCGGATCAGGCCGATCACTCGGGACCCTCGCCCTGCTCTCCACCACTTCGACCAGATCGCCGCTGAGGAGGTTCGGAACTCTGCTTCCAGGTCGGTCCGGAGCCGGCTGAGGGCATCACGAAGGTCGATCAAGGCCGGACCGAAAAGATACTGCCGATAAGCCGGTTCGGGTCCGATCAGGCCGGCGTGGGGGGTGTCGGCGCTGAACACCTCGGCCAGCACGGTGAGGTACACCCAGCCGACCCGGCCGAGATGGTAGAGGGCGCCCGCGCCGACCACCCCGAGCCCCAGCACGGCCAGGGTGCCGATGGCGGTCATTCTCCGGCTCCGGTCCTGCTCCGTCGCAGCGCGAGGCGGCGAAGCGATCGGCTGAGGATCCCGCCGAGATGCTGATCGCGCCACTCGGTGAAGCGGGTCGACAGCCGTGAATCCTTCTGGCGCAGTTGGTCCTGAAGCTGGTCAAGCTCATTCTGGGACCAGGTCCGCAACCCTTTCCGGAGCTCCTCGGCCAGAGCCGGGGCGAGCACCGTCTCCTGCCCGGAGTGCAGCGCCTGCAGAGTCTCAAAGAGTCGGGCCGCCGCAGCGGCGTCCGTCGGCCGGTGCGCAAGTTGTCGCGCGGCGGCCTCCAGATAGGCCGTCACGATGTCCCCTGGCCAGCTGGCCACCACCCCAGCAAGGTGCGGCGAGCCGACCAGTTCGTCGATCTGCTCGGGCAGCGCCGCACGCAGCAGGTCCTGAACCGTGACCGGCTGCTGCGAATACGAGCCGGCCAGCGTTCGCAGGCTGATCACCTTTGCGTCCTCGGGTTCCGTCCTGACCCGTTCCAGATCCCGGACGACGGACAGAAAGGACGACACCGCCTGGTGGGCGGGTGGGGGCAATCGTTCGCTCAGCGTGCCGTCGTCGATCCCTTGGCAGAGGGCGAGGTAGACCGGCAGGTAAGCGCCGTCTCGCGCCGGCTCGAGGAGCGCCCGAACGAGCCAGTCGCTGGTCGAGCCCATACTGTCGACCGGGCCAGTGGGGCTGGTGGGTCCGGTCGGGCTGGCCGGGTTGATGGGTTGGGCAGGCGCGGCCAGGTAGGGCTGCGTGGTTGGGCGAACGAGGGTACTGCGGCAACGGGCGAGCAGGGCGGCTCGGCGTAACGGCGGGAATAGCCTGACGTCGTCCTCAAGCTGGATGCCCGGGTTCGATTCCAGCCAGTCGGCGAGTACCTCAAGCTCGGCGTCCACCACCGGCAGGTGTTCCAGGATCGCGGCTGCCACCAGTAGCGGATAGCCCTCGGCCAGCGCGACCGGGGGGCGGTCGATCAGCTCGGCTGTGCGCTCCCAGAGCAGCGCCGCGCGCTCAGCCCCGGCCCGCACCAGCAGGGCTGCCGCCGGGTCCGGGGCCAGTTCGCTGATCCGTCCGGACGCCGCATCGAACACCACGTAGCTATGAAAGCTGGACTCGTCCAGATCGAAGTCGGACTCGGGCAGGGTCGCGACCACGTGCGCGGTGGCGTACTCGGGTCGGTGCCGGTAGGTGGCGAACGACATCCGGCGAGCGACGTCGGGGGGAAGCAGGAACGAGATCGCGGCAATCCAGTGCGCGGCCGCGGTGCTGTCCGACTCAATGATGACGATCGATCGGCCCTGTCTCAGGACGGCGGTCTCCGCGGCGGTCACGAGTGCGGTCACCTGGTCCAGGCAGTCCCGCTCGGCGAGGAAGTCATCGACACCGGTCCGGCTGATGCGCTGGCTGCCCGGACTCGGTACGTCAGCCGGGTCGGGGGCGTAGGTCGGGTCGGGTACGTACGTCGGGTCTACCGGGTCGGGAAGGTGATCGACTCAGCGGCGCGCAATCAAGTGCGGCAGAGGGCCGGTCATCGATGCGAATACTGCCACTTGCCCGAGGAATGTGCGCTTCGCGCCGTTTGCGGTGATCTCACAATCACTTATTTCTCCCGGCGGTTCTTCTCCTCCTTCCGCTTGTCATACCGCACATAACGCCATTTCGATTGCTTAAAAGTGTCGACGATCAGGCGAAAGAGGCCGGGATCGTACTTTTCAAGCTCTTCGCGGGTGTCAATCTCGTTATGCACGCCTCCCGGCGGAGCGTTCGTGTCGAAGTAAGATTGCACACCTTCGGCCCAGTATTCGCCGCGGTTCGTGGCGGCGTAGGTGGTTTTCCAAAGCCCTTGCTCGATGGCTTTATCATACGTTTCGCGCAGCCGGTCGTCGAACTTGGGGTCGAGCCGGCCCGTGACCTGGCCGTGTTCGTCCAGCACCG
>JANNPJ010000389.1:0-8762 GCA_031400005.1 Kineosporiaceae bacterium
GCTGGCGACGGTCGAGCCGATGGTCAGCAGACCAGCCCGAGTCGCATCGATCCAGAGCACCGGCGTGCCATGCAGCCCGGAGAGATCGACTTCGGGGCTCTGCACCTGATCAAACCCGCCGTCCGCGGTGACGACGTCCACCAGCAACCGGACCCTGGCCTCCGGGCCGAAGACCGCATCACCGCCCGCCGTGGTCACGGCGATCTCGATCCGGCCGACGAGCTTCGGAAACACCACTCGGTCGGGACGCACGATGGATGGGCCCTCGAACGCGCCGCCGTCCGGCCGGGTGAGCCCGAACCGGAGCCCTTCCAACCCGCGGACCGCCAGCGCCCGAACCGTCACTTCACCAGTGGCGCAGCTAGTTTCGCCGCCCGGTTCCAGATACGTGATGCTCACCGTGGAAACCTCTCGCCGCTCATGCCTCGGGTCCTCGCTTCCATTTCGCACCGGGCCTGACTACCCGGAACCCCTTGACCCGGCTCTCGGATGATTTGCGGACGGCGGGCCCCGGCGCGCTCGCCAGAAGCCGTTGGAGAGTGCGCTCCCGGAGGCCCTCGGCGTACGAATGCCCCGACTCCCCGACTGCCAGTGCTCTCCTGAGCAGTCGCTCCGCCTGCTCGGGCGCCACCTGCTCCAGGACGTGGACCAGCACTGCGTCGACGGGTAGTTTCCGCAGATCCGGCTCGCCCTGCCAGCCATGGACGCCGGTCGGCTGCCCGATCAGGACCCTGGCCCAAGCGACGGCGAGCCAGTACCAGAGTGGTTCGTCGCCGTCCTGGGCGACCAGCCGGATTGTGAGCAGCGGCAGCGCTGTTGGCAGCCCGAGCTCGACGGCGTCCTGCCAGCTGGCAGTCAAGGGATACGCAGCGGACGCGCGGACCAAGGGTTTACCCACCGTCGCGTGTGCCGACAGGTGGATCGCGATCGCGCTCTCGAAGGCCCACACCGTCAACCACGGCGCGATCACCGTGCGCTGTTCGGCGGTCAGCCGCGGCCAGAGGCTGTCCGCTCTCGACAGCAGCGTCCCCGCGTCCGACCGGATCCCGTCGACGGCCAGTAGCGTCCGGTCCCCCAGCCCATCGACCACCAGACCGAGCAACTCCCGTTCGGTGCTGGGAAACGTCACCGGGGTGGGGTGTTCAGCGTCGGCCCGCGGATGACGGAGCGGAATCCGCAGCAGTGCGCGGGCCAAGGACGCTGCGCCCTCGTCCTCCACCCAGTCCGCCAGCCGCGCCAGGCAGGGTTTCACCAGCAAGTGATCGCGGTCGGGGCCGACGAGTTCCACGATTCGCCGCAGCTCCTGGACGTCGAAAGGTCTGCCGGCCGACACCGAGTTGAGCAGTTCGCCGACCTCCGCCGTGGTGGGTTCGGCGGTTGGCGTGGATGCCCAGCGCAGGCGCAGTGCTGCCCCGAGCGATCGCAGTCGCTCGCCGTCAGGCAACTGCCCGATGGCCCGCGCGAGGACCACCTCGACCTGCACCAGGTCGCCCTCCACCTGCTCCGCCGAGGCGGCGGCGACCAACCGCTCGACCGGATAGGCCCGGCTCAGCTGTTCGGTGACCGCCACGGGCAACCGGGTGCCGGGCAGACTATCCGGCGACATCGTGCTCACCAACGCCGGTACGAGCCATCGCCTGAGCGTCACGTCCTCGATCTCCGCCGTGCCGGCCGCGATCACCGCACCAGCCGGACCGGCCACGTACTCGGCCGCTTCCACCGCCAGCGCATCGATCTCCGGCATCGCGCCCAGTGCCATCGGCCCCACCAGTCGTTCCACTCGAACCGCGAAATCAAGTCCGCGCAGGACGTGCAGGCAGCGCGTCGGCGCCGGCAACTGCGCGGCAGCACCGTCAGCCAGCCGTGCCAGCATCGACTCGATGATCGGTCTGATCCGTGCGGCGTCCTCGGGACCGAACCGAATCGCCGGTGTCGCCGCAGGCATCGGCGGTCTGGCGCTCTGCAGCAGCCAGTTGTCGTCAGCGGCAGCCTTTCGCAGGTAGGTCTCGACGGCCAGCCGGACCATCGCCGGGTTCGGCGCCGGCGCCGCGGCCTGCACTTCCACCCGGGCCCAGGCGGCGTCCGCCGAGACCGCTGTGTCGTTGTTGAGATGAACCAGGAGTGGCCCCAGCGATGACGACAGCTCCAGGTCGTGGGGTACGCCGGCGAGCGCGAGCTCCACGGCGGCGCGGGCGGCCAGCGGGAAGTCCGCCTGATTCGTCGCCACCGCAGCGGCCAAGGGCCAGGCGAGCAGTTCATCGCCACGCAGGCCCTGCGAGACCTCGTCCAACCGCTCCAGCACGCGACCAACCATCTCGGCCGGCTCGCAGCAGACGTCCGCGGCCAGCCGAGACCACTCGCTGACGGTCACCCGCTGGTCCAGCCGAGTCAGCCGGTACTCCAGGCCGTCGACCGTTCGGGTCACCACCTCGTCGTCCGGGTCGACGACCAGGATCGATTCGTCCCCGTCTGACACGAGATCCGCCACGGCGGTGAGGTCGTCCCGGGGCACCGCCGCGACAGCGGTCGCCGCCCGCTCGGACCGCTCCTTCGTCAGCAACTCTTCCGCGCGCTCGTAGGTGCTGAAAGACAGTGCGGCGCAGCGCTGCGGGGACATGAAGAAGCTCAACGCGCCGATCCAGAGGGCCGCCTCGTCGACGCTGCGGGTGGCCAGCACCACGGGCCGGCCGGTCGCGGCGGCATCGAGCAGCAGGGCGAACGTGTCGAACCGATAAACGTCTGGATCCAGCAGGAACGCGACCGCGCGCTCTCGGGTGACGGCGGTGCCGTGCAACGGCGGCGTGACGTCGAACTGCGCCGCCCGAGTAGCCGCCGCTCCGAACGGGCGCAGCCAGCCGGGCGCCCGCCACGCCTGAATCGGGCGCAGCGCCCGCGGGCCGACTGACTGATCCCGGAGTGTCTGATCCAGAACTGTCTGGTCCCGCACCGACCGATCCAGAACAGCATGGTTGAAAACGTTGTTCGGCCGCCCGGTGGCATCTGATCCGGCAGGCGCCGACTGGCACCAGACGCCCCGCCCGGCGTGCGCGGCGTAGCGGAGCCGAACCGGCAGGTCCGCGATTTCGGCCTCGGACGGGAACCTTGGCAGGCCTTTCGGTGGCAGGAGCACGCTCGACGTGGCGCGCAGCAGCAGTTCTTGCTCGTCCGGCCGCAGCGACGGGCTGGCCTGCTTGACCTGCCAGCCGCCGCCGGAGCCCGGGTAGCCATCGCCGCGGGTGGAATCGATCACCGTGTAGGTGAGTTGAACCCACCGCTCAACGGCCCCGCCGAGCTGGTCCGCAGCGCTCATCCGCGCAGCGTGGACAGCGGCGGGTCCAGCACGGCAATGTCCACGGCTTCGCCCGGCTGATCGATGAAGGCCCGGGTGAAACCACCTGCGGGCATGGTGAACTCGCCGAGAGAAACCCACTCGTCGCGGATCAGTTGAGCGTTTCTCTGGTGGACCTGGACGCCGTCCAGCGAACTCAGCGGCAGCCTTTCGGAGTTGTGGACCAGGGTGAATCGCAGCCGGCGTGACCCGCCGGTGTCGGAGCGCACCTCCAGCGTTCGGGTGCGCAGAAACCGGCGAAGCAACTGGGTGTTTCCGCCGACGGCCTGGAGCCGATACCTGAGTGTGACCAGGCCGGCGTACGGCACCGGCGTCGACGGCCCGGCTTCCGTCGGCTGGCCGGTGATGACCGGGGTGACATGCACGGTGGCCGGACGCCGCGGCAACACGCCACGCAGTCGGATCCCGCCGCGCAGCAGCCACTCCTCCCGGTCCACCGTCGCCACCGCGTCCTGCAGTGGGTCGCCCAGGTGGCCGCCCGGCGGCGTCAGATGAACGTGGACATGGGTGGCCCCCTCCGGCCAGCCGAAGCTGATCAGCTGCCAGCTGACCCGCTGCACCAGTCGGGCCGCCGTTACCGGAGCCAGCCGCCGATGGGTCCGGGTCCGTCCCACCCGGGCCACAGCGCCACGGATGGACACCGGGGTGAAGTGCACGCGACCGGAGACGTCGGACACCGACACCCCGGCCATCCGCTGTCGATCGCCATCCGTCTCCACCCGGTACATCAGCCGCTCAGCCTCGAGCAGCCCGGCCTGCTCAAGCGCGACGACAGGCATCTCGGCGTCTCCAGCATCCGCTGCCGGGCGCTGCCTGCTGCGGTAGATCCGGACCTCGACCGGGCCGGGCCGGGTCCATCCCAAGCCCACCATGGAGTTGTCCCCCGGATCGGGCAGTACCGCCAGATCCGGGATCGGCAGCAACCTCCCGACCACCTCGAGGTCACACGACACCATGGCCGACAGGTCCACCCGGCCGCCGTCCCGGACCGCCGCGTACAACCGGTACTGGAAGCCACCGGCCGGAACGTCCAGGTCACGGAAGCCGGTGAGGTTCCGATCGAGCTCGCAGATCCGAAAGTCCGGATCTGGCATCCGAACCAGGTTCGCCTGGGCCAGCGGCACCCGGTAAATCTCCACCCGGTCAACGCCTTCCGGGACCGACCAACGCCCCACCACCTGCCGACCGTCCTGACCGATCGCGACGTCGATCGGAACCGCCACCACGACGCACTGCACCAGCAGGTGCGGCTGCGCGCGGTAGGCCGAAGCCTGGTCCACACCGCGGTTCACCCAGACCTGGACATGCCGCAATGGTGTGCTGAATGGTTGCCGGTCCACCCATTCCGGTTCCCGGACAATCGCTCGCAGCCCACCCCGATCCGGGTTTGTCGGGGGGTAGTCATCCCGGCTCACCACCCGATAGAGGGTCACCCCGGAGGGATCGGGATCCGTCGGCCAGCGGTAGCGCAAGCCGCCGTCCGGCGGTGCGGTCACCTTCAGGGTGGGCAGCGGTGGCGGCGCATCTGGGTCGAATTCCCATGGAACAAAGCGGGCGGCGGCTGCCTGCACGGCCGCTTCGGTGGCCAGGCCCGCTTCGTCCTTCTGCCCGTCCTCACCCGAATGGGCGCGCAAGTCAATGACTTCCGCCGTGACGTCCGCTTGGGACGGCCGCTCGTCCTGACCGAGAAGCTCCTCCAACTCCTGCCGATAGCGCTGAATGGCACCCCGATTGCCAAGTCCTCTCGCATCCAGGCCGTGGTGCAGGATCTTGTCGAAATCCCGCTCCAGAGGCAGCGATTCCTGGGCGACTCCGGCGGCCACCTTGGCCTCCCGCCAGGCTCGCAATGCCGCGATCCGGGCCGCGTTCGCGTCAGGCTGCTCAGACATGCCTCTCGTCCCCTCGTCCGGTCCAGCGGCCGTAGGTCATAGCCGCTCCTGTACGCCGTACTGGATGGTGGTTGCGCCCGCAGCCTCGGACCCGACGGCCGTCGGGTCCGGCGTCGCATCGCCCGTCCCACCGGACAATCGCAGTTCGTGCGGTCCGGTCAGCAGGGAACTCATCTCCATGACCGCAACGAACTGGTCCAGCGAGCCGGTGTCAGTCTGTTCCGCCGGAACCAGCCGAAGCCCAGGCGGGTCCTGACTCAGCCCGGCCGGTGCCCACAAGGCCGGGTCGGACACCACATACGTTGACGTCACCGAGGTCCCGGCGCCGGTGCGACCAGCGGCGGTGAACAGTTCCCGATCGAAGTCGCGCGGCTGACGCACTGCGGTGAGCAGTCCGGCGAGGAAGGCCTCGCCGGACGCCGTCTGATGGGCATCGTCGCGGCCGATGAGATCGATGTGGGACAACAGTTCTTGGGCCATCCGGGAAGAGCTGTGGCTGAACAGCCGGTCCCGAGCGGTCAGCCAGATGGCGGTCCCAGGCCCGGCCGGCAGGCCTTCTTCCCGGACGACGGCAGACCAGGCCCGCAACCCGGATTCATCCGCCATCCGGTCTGCCAGCAACTCGTCCGGCGCTATCGGAGAACCCTTCCAACTAACGGTTCTGCCGGCCCGGGCGAGCTGCCCGGGGGCCTCGGCCAGCAGGTCTTCCCAGAGCAGCGCCAGCCACCCCGGACCGAGCACCAGGTCGCGGACCTCACCGCCCACGCGCGAGCCGGCCTCGGCATCCGGCCGCGCCCGGCCCAGCCGCATCGCCCGCGGCAGCGGACCGCCGAGCGAGGGCGGATCCGCGGGAGCGACCACCCTGCCGAGAGGCTCGCGGAAGAACTGGCTCAGCACCGGCGCCCATTCCAGGTATTGCAAATAGGCCACCGAAAGGGTGTGCGCCTCCTGCGCCGTCCGGGCCAGATTGCGAGCAAGTATCTCGGCCCGATCGGCCGGCTGCTCGGCGCAGAGCTGGGCGAAGCGACGCTGGGTGCTGGTGAAGAAAGCCGCCGCCGAGACCCCGGCCCAGATCAGTAACGTCACCGTGATCGCCATCGCCGCCTGGCTGTTGGTCAACGGGCCAGGCAACCGGGCGAACACGATCACGGCCAGGATCACCAGGAGCGCCAGCACCCCGCGACGCAGCCCGGAGCCCAGCGACTCGCCCTGCGCCACCGTGTCTTCGTCCGCGTTCCCCTCCTCGGCTGCTCGCTCCAGCTCCGCCAGGGTGTCCAGCAACTCCTCCAGGCGCGCCCGCAGATGGCGATCGATGTGTGCGCCGATCTGGCCCAGGTACGAGGACTTCAGCCGGTGCCGCCAATCCTGTAACCGGTCCCGCTCGGCCGCCCCCTCCCGGGACTCGCGCGAGGCGGCCTCGGCGAGCTGGCGAAGCGCGCCGTCCAGAAGCTCACCGGTCCGGACGTCGTGCGCCCGCACCCGCTCCACGGTCTGCACGGCAAGCGAACTGGTGACCTCGAACTCGTCGTCGTTCCGGACGATGATCCGGTCGGGATGGCGGAACACCGCCGGGCGGCCGCCGACCATGGGCGGTGACAGCGGGCGGACGTGGCTCTGCCCATCGGCCAGCGTGCAGGCGCCGCCGTGCACGTCCCGCCAGAAGGCCGCCAGCGGCGGCACTATCTGGTCCGTCTCCGCCCGCCGGGTCAGTTCCTGGGCCAGCGACTCGGTGGCGCGGGAGAGCTGCTCCACCCGATCGCTCAGACCTGCGGCGTCCACCCCCCGGACGATGACCTTGTACGGGCTGTTCTCCCCGGCCAGCCCCTGAATCGTCCGCGCCGCCGACGCGGAGTACCGGCGCTCCACACTCCGCAGCCAAACCCCCGGTGCCCGGCGGAGCGAGGCCCAGAAGAATCGCAGGAAGATCGTGATCATCGCGAGGCCGCCGACCGTGGTCTTCTCCGGCACCGGCTCGCGCTCGGCCTGGAAGATTTCCGGATGCCGGTCCACCACGTCCTCAGCCAGCTGAGCCGCCGCCCGTGGCTCGGCTGCCTGATCGACGTACTCCAACCGGACGCTGCTCATCTGCGGGCGCGGCAAACCGCTGCTGACGTCAGCGAACTGGGTACGCAACTGGTTCGTCACGGCGGCCGCACCGAGGTGTCGCATGAAGCCGCGGACGACGACGCCGGCGGGCCCGTTGGGGTAGTCCAGTTCGCGGAACGGCCCGGCCGGCATTCCCCGCCACAGACCGGACACGCCAGCTAGCGCGGCCGCCGCGTGCAACTGGAACGCCTGGGTGTCACGGTCGTCCGCCGTCCGCGACGTGAGCCGGGTCGGCCGGTCGCCCGGCTGTGCCGCGTCCTCGGGCGCCACCACGGCGTTGTGCCACTGGTCCCACAAACCGTGCCCGTCCCACCCGTCGCCGTGACGGGTAAGCATGCAATGCAGGGCGATCGTTCGCTGCCGGGCACCGTGCACCATCTCGTTCCGCACGGCAGCGGCGACTGCCGGGTCGGCCAGGCCACCGCTGACCTCCGGGCCGGTCACGGCACTCACCACGCACAGGGTGATCTCGTCAAACCGGCCGTCGGACAGGAGATTTTGCAACCGATCCCGGGTGGTGTCACCGTCCCGCACCCCGGCCGCAAGGGCCAACTCCGGTGCCGACGGGCTGACCTCCTCCTGACTCATCCAGATGTACTCGTGCAGCAGGCCGATCGCCGACCAGTCCCGCAGGATGCTTGCTACCGCGCGGGGCACCGGGCCGGGGGCCGCCAGGAAGACAACGACAGAGTTCACGGTCCTCAGAACTCCTGAATCCGGTCCCCACGTGACACGGTCGAGACTGCGCTCTCCGGGGTCCGCTCGACGGCCGCCAGCAACTGGCTCAACATGTCATGGACGTCGGGCGCGATCTCGTGGAACAGCGATCCGTCCGAGGCCTGACGTCCGGTGCGAAAGGTGCCTTGGTGCCCGGCGCCCGCGGAGATCCCCTTTCCGGCCGGCAGGAACGGTTCCACCGATTCCAGCAAATCCAGACACGTCGCCACCAGCGTCCTGCGCCGATCGGCGGGCGAGCCCTTTCGGTCACCGGCCAGGTCGGCGTCACAGTAGTCACCGGAAGCGGTCAGGCCCTGCTGGACCCAGTCCACGAGGAGCTGCACGATGCCCGCCCCGGTGCGCTCCTGCGTCGGGTCGTAGCGGCCGTCGTCCCAGATCAACCGCAGTGCCTCGTACCCGCGCAACGGCTCCAGTCGGGCCGAGGCATGGCTCGCGGCCAGGGCTATCGACATCGACTCGAGCACCGCGGCCAATCGCACACCGGTGTGTCGCTGGTGATCGACCGGGGTCAGCAACGGGTGCGGGAAGGGTAGCCAGATCCGGTCGCGAAGGGAGTAGACGGAGAACGCCGGGCCATTGGCCTCTGACGGATAACGGACCAGACCCAGTAGCCGGCCCGCGTACCAGCCGGCAATCATCGCCCGGCGATGGGCGTCACCCGCCGGGATCGCTCCAGGCAA
>JANNPJ010000463.1:0-3756 GCA_031400005.1 Kineosporiaceae bacterium
CCAACCGTTTGGAAGGGGCACTGATGGACGTCGGAACCCCCGTCGAGGTGCTGGTCTCGGTCCGCAGCACCGACCCCTGGATCTTCCGCGTCCCCAGCCCCGGCGGCATGGTCCGTTAATCAGCGCGGATGCCGTGAGCGAGCCCGGAGGCGCGACGGCGTCTGGACTGAGGAGACGCAGCTCCACCGAAGGTGCAGAACGGTCGACGAGGGAAGACGTCGTCATCAGCGCCGCAGGGCTCGCGAACAATCAACAGGGACGGTCGACGAGGGAAGACCGCGACATCAGCGCCGCAGGGCTCGCGAACAATTGATGCCGTATCTGGACCGTCAAGGGCGGTGGATCAGGGGAAGCCGGTGCGTCCCGAAAGGGACACACCCAGTTAGGGTGACGGGGGAACCCTGTACAGGCTCGTGGCGGAAGGATGGTTTGCTGTGGTGACAGCGGCGGCACAAGATCAATGGCGGCTGCTCGACGTCCAAGCGCACGACACTCGGTTGTCGCAGATCGCGCATCGGCAACGTGCGATGCCCGAGCATGCGGAAATCGAGCAGCTCAAGGCCCAGCTTGCGGCGATCGACGCCGATCTGGTGGTGGCTCGCACCGCGACCACTGACCTCCATCGGCAACTGACCAAAGCCGAGAACGACGTCGAACAGGTCCGGACCCGGGTCGCGCGCAACCAGGCTCGGCTCGACTCGGGGCAGGGCAGCGCGAAGGACCTGCAGGGACTTCAGCACGAACTGGAAAGCCTGGCGAACCGGCAGGGCGTCCTGGAGGACGTCGAGCTGGAGATCATGGAACGCCAGGAGGCGGCCACAGCCGCGCTCAACACGGCGAAGGCCGAGTACGACAAAGTAGCCGAGCAGTTGGCCGAGGTGGAGGCCCGCCGGGACAAGGCGCTCGCCCTGTTGGAAGCCGAGGCGAAGACCGAGAGCCAGGCCAGGGAGAACGCCGCGGCAGGCGTTCCCAAGGCGCTGATCACGCTGTACGAGAAGATCCGCGAGCACTCCGACGGCGTCGGCGCGGCCCGGTTGTACCAGCGCCGATGCGAGGGGTGCCGGCTCAGCGTGCCGCCGAACGACCTGAACAACATCCGCAGTGCACCGGCCGATGAAGTCATCCGCTGCGAGGAATGCCGGCGGATCCTGGTGCGCACGGCCGAATCCGGGCTCTGATGGGTCGTCGGCTCGTCGTTGAGGCGGACGGTGGGTCCCGTGGCAACCCTGGCCCGGCCGGATACGGCGCGCTGGTCCGGGATGCCCAGACCGGTGCGTTGCTGGTCGAGGTGGCCGAGTCGATCCCGCTTGCGACGAACAACGTCGCCGAGTACGAGGGGCTGGTCGCGGGGCTGAAGGCGGCAGCGGCAATCGATCCGGACTGCACGGTCGAGGTCCGGATGGATTCTCGGCTGGTCGTCGAGCAGATGTCCGGTCGTTGGTCGGTCAAGCATGAGGACATGCGCCGGCTGGCCGCGCGGGCCCGGGAAGTGATCCCGAGTTCCCACGTCCGGTACACCTGGATTCCGCGGGCCGAGAACGCCCATGCCGACCGATTGGCGAACGCGGCAATGGACGCCGGTGCCGGATCAACCCGTCGGATGCGGCTGAAGCCGGTCCGTCGACCGGATCAACCCCGCCCGGACGACGTCCCCGCGGAGGGCGATTCAGCCTCGGATTCGGGACGTCAGCACAGTCCGGTGACGGCTGGCGGCACGGCCTGGAGCGTCGAGGCCGTGGATCTGGGCGAACCGACCACCGTCATCCTGGTCCGGCACGGGCGCACCGACGACACCGATCAGCACCGCGCGCGCGGTGGTGGCACGGCCGGGCCTGCGCTCAACGTTCCTGGTCAGCGGCAGGCTGGGCAGGTGGCGCGGCTGCTCACCGAGCACGCCCAGGCGCAGGCCGATCGAGATTCGGCGTCCACGTCGGGGTCGGAATCGGCGTCCAGTTCGGCGTCTGAGCCGGCCTCTGGGGTGCTGTCCGAATCGCTGGCCGAGAGTCTGCTTGGGACCCGCCCGATGGCGGTCGTCGCCTCGCCGGTGCTGCGGTCCCGGCAGACCGCGATCGTGATCGCCGAGGCGCTCGGCCTGGAACCGCAGTTCGACAACGACTGGGCCGAGGTGGCGCTCGGCGACTGGGACGGGCTGGGGTACGCCGACATGGCTTCCGGTTGGCCCGAGACCTTCCGCGACTGGCGCCGCTCGACCGCCGTCGCCCCACCGAACGGGGAGTCCCTGGATGAGGTGGCCAAACGGGTCGGTGCCGCGTGCGACCGGTTGGTGACGACGTATCCGGGTCGGACCGTGGTGGTCGTCAGTCACACCGCGCCGATCCGGACGGTGCTTGCCCGGGCCCTGGCGGCGGGGCCGGCAGCACTCTGGCGGCTGCGCGTGGACCCGACCGCGGTCAGCGTGGTCCGGTTCTGGGCCGACGGCGGGTGCGAGGTGGCGACCGTGAACTCCGCAGCCCATTTGCGGTGAGCCCATCTACGGTGAGATAGAACTAACCGTCCGCTGCTCGGAAACACAGGAGTCTGACTGTTATGTCCTACGCAGGTGATCTCACCCCCGACGAGGCCTACCAATTGCTGGCGAGTCAGCCCGACGCGATTCTGGTCGACGTGCGCACCAGAGCCGAGTGGTCTTACGTCGGGGTGCCCGACCTGTCCGAGGTGAGCCGTTCGCTGGTGCTGTCGGAATGGGTGACCTTTCCCGATGGCGCCCGCAATCCGCAGTTCCTGGACGACGTGAGCGCGGCAGCGCCGAGCAAGACCGCTCCCGTGGTCTTCCTCTGCCGCTCCGGTGTGCGTTCGGTTGCCGCCGCTGAGGCGGCCACCCAGGCGGGCTTCGCCGCCGCGTACAACGTCACCGAGGGCTTCGAGGGGCCAACGGATGAATCTGGCCACCGCAGCACCGCGGCCGGTTGGAAGGTCCGCGGCTTGCCGTGGCGGCAGTCATGAGGGAGAAGCGGCGCGAGGGCGCCTGGAGGGAGGCCGCACGCAACGACGTAGTCGCTTGTGGGCGGCCGGAGGAAGGCGTCGTCATGAGCGCCGCGCCCGAGCGAATCGAGGGATCGTGAGTGACAGCGGGCTGCCCGCCGATCGCCAGCTTCGCCCGGCGACACTGAGCGTTCGCGGTGGTCTGACCCGGTCGAACTTCGCCGAGACCTCCGAGGCGCTGTTCCTCACCCAGGGTTATGTCTACGAGTCGGCCGGCCAGGCCGAAGCCGCGTTCAAGGGTGAGGTCGAGCACTTCGTCTACTCCCGCTACGGCAACCCGACGGTCTCGATGTTCGAGGAGCGGTTGCGCCTGCTCGAAGGGGCCCCGGCCTGCTTTGCCACAGCCACCGGGATGGCCGCGGTGTTCAATTCGCTGGCCGCGATCTTGAAGGCCGGCGACCGGGTGGTGGCCGCGCGCTCGCTGTTCGGCTCCTGTTTCGTCATTCTCGACGAATTGCTGCCACGCTGGGGGATCCACACCGACTTCGTCGACGGTCACGATCTGGACCAGTGGCGGGCCGCGCTGGCGACGCCCGCTCAGGCGGTGTTCTTCGAATCGCCGTCCAACCCGATGCAGGAACTGATTGATATTGCGGCGGTCAGCGAGCTGGCCCATGCCGCCGGTGCTCAGGTCGTCGTTGACAACGTGTTCGCCACCCCGCTGCTGCAGCAGCCGATGGAGCTGGGCGCCGATATCGTCGTCTACTCCGCCACCAAGCACATTGACGGTCAGGGCCGGGTACTCGGCGGTGC
>JANNPJ010000442.1:0-26880 GCA_031400005.1 Kineosporiaceae bacterium
CCCCCGCGCGTCAGGCCAGGGCGAACCGCTCGGCGTGCACCTGCAGGTGGGGAACCTTCAGCGTGCGCAGGGTGCTGAGCACGGCCAAGGTCATCCCGGGCGGGCCACAGACGTAGACGTCGCGTTCAGTGATGTCGGGGACCAGGGCCAGGAGGCCGTCGGGTGCGAAGGGGTTCGTCTCCCCCGTGCTGCCGGCGAGCAAGTGCAGCCGCCCGCGGTCCGCGATCAGGGCTCGCACCTCGTCGACCAGCACGGCGTCCTTCTCGCTACGCACCCGGTAGAGCACGACGACGTCGTCGCCGGTTTCCGCCTCCAGCAGGGATCGGACCGGCGTGATCCCCACTCCTCCGGCGATCAGGAGCGCACCGGGCCGGGTTCGGTGCAACGCGGTGAATGCCCCGTACGGTCCTTCGACGAACGCGCGGCTCCCGACCGGGAGGTGCCTCAGGCCCCTGCTGGCGTCGCCGACCGCCTTGGCGGTCAAGCGCAAGCTGCGGCCGTCGGGTGCCGCCGACAGCGAGAACGGATTCGCCAGCCACCAGTGGTTGTGCCCGGGAAACCGCCAGATGCAGAACTGACCGGCCTTGGCCGGCAGCTTGTCGAGGTGACGGCCGGTGACGCGCACCGACACCACGTCGTCCGACTCCAGCACCACCTCCGCGACCCGGAACTGGTGATAGGCGTTGCGCCACAACGGCAGCACGATCCGCCCCGTGATCAGGGAACCGAACGCGAACAGCCAGCTTGCCCACCAGTAGAGCTTCGCCGGAGCGGAAGAGTTGAACGTCGTGGTCTCCCACAACTGGTGAAGGAACGCCAGCCCCAACGCCACGTACAGCAGCAGATGCACGCCGTGCCAGGTCTCATACCGAAGCCGCCGTCGGATCCCCCGGGCGGACACCGCGGCGATTACCACGATGATCGCCGCGGCCAGCATCCCGAACAGCGAGGCGGTCACTCCGGCCAGTCCGAAGAACGTCGCCGGCATCGACGAGCCAGCACCGAGCCTCGAGTAGCCCAGGATCACCAGCACGGCGTGGGTGAGGACGGTCCACAACAGGGTGAAGCCGACCCACCGGTGCCACACCGTCAACCGGTCCATGCCGAGCCGACGGTCGAGCCACGGCAGCCGGGCCACCAGCAGCAACTGGAACAGCATCAGCAAGGCGGCTTGCAGACCGAAGAACTTGGCGACCGTGAGCGTACCGTTCTTGCCCGTCCCGGCGGCGAGGAACAAGCCCTCGACGATCACCACGTTGACGATGACAAACGTCCACAGCGCCCATCGCGCCGCAACGACCGGAGGTACGGTGCCCGTCCGTACCTGTGTACTCGTCGCCTTCACGCTTCTCCTTCTGATGTCCAATGTGACGTGTACGCGCCCGGCACCCGCGAAGTCAAGAGGTCGCGAGCGTACTGGTCTGATACAGCCCGGGCGTTCGTTGCGCGGGTCAGTGCCCTGGCAGCGTTACGGCCACCGTCGCCGCGTACGCTGAGTGATTAAGGCCATAACCACAAGCCCTTCACCGGGCTGTCGCGGAACACCAGGCGCCGTTGGGGTAAACATTGACAAGCTCGCGCCTCTGGCAGCGCCCCACGCTCGGCGCCGTGGCGGCACGGGCCGCGGTCTCCACGGCCACAGTGTCGAACGCGCTCAACGGCACCGGACGGCTGTCCGAGGCGACCAGGCAACGCGTGCTCACCGCGGCCCGCGAACTCGGTTACACCCCGGCCAGCACGGCCCGGGCCCTGGCCCGCGGCAGCACCGGAGTGCTCGGCCTGACGATGACGACGTACGGCGACCTTCCCGTCCCGTACACCGAGATCCCGTACTACGGACAACTGGCGCTGAGCGCCATCGCCGCAGCGCACGAGCGCGGCTACCTGCTGATGGTGATGCCCAGTTCGCTGTCACCGTGGATGTGGCTCAACACGCCGATGGACGGCGTCATCCATGTCGACCCGCGGGCCGACGACCCGGTGCGCTCTCTCCTGCAGGAGCGTGGCATTCCGATGGTCTGCATCGGCCGACCGCCCCAGCCGCACTGGGGCGACGCGTGGGTCGACACCGACTACGACGCGGGCCTGCACCTCCTGCTCGACCACCTCACCGAAGCGGGCGCCCGGCGGATCGGGCTCTCCCTGCCGTTGCACGACGACGAGTACCAGCGGCTGATCCACCGTGCCTACGCGTCCTGGTGCGCCGAACGCGACCTGCCCGGCCTCGTCGAGGGGTACCCCTTCATGCCCGACTACTTCACTGCTGAGCGGGACGCGGTCGGCCGGCTGCTCGATCACGATCTGCGACCGGACGCCGTCATCGGCGTCTACTCCGACTCCGGTCACAACATTCTCGCTGCCGCCCGGCAGCACGGGCTTCGGGTGCCGCAGGATGTGCTGGTGGCGTGCGTCAGCGAGGATCCCGATTACGCGACGACAGCCCCGCCCGTCACCACGCTCAGCCTCCGCCCGGACCAACTGGGCGACGAGGCGGTCGATCTGCTGATCGCTGCGATCAACGCCCGCAGCGGCGTGGATCGGCAGCGGTTCGTGCAGCCGGTCCTGGCCCCTCGCCGGTCTACCCGACGCCCGGCGCGGCGGGGGGACGGCACACCCTGAGCGCAAGGCCCGCCGTATCGGCGGGTGCCCTTCACGCCAGACCGTCAGGCCACCGGCCATTGACGTGCGCCTCAGAGCTGGCCGACCTCCGTGACCTGAAGGACGGCGTTTCCGGGCCGCGAAACTCCCATCGACTCGACGTCGGCGGCGTTCTCGACGTCGTGATGCACCGTTCCCGTGCCCAGTTCGGAACAGCAGGAGGCTCGCGGCACGAGGACCACAGGCAGCACGAGCTTGCGTTTGAGCCGCTTCGTGGGATGGTCCATGCGCTCGAACAGTCGTGTCGCGGCAACCTGCCCGACGGAGTTCGGGTCTTGATCGACAACGCTGAGCGCGGGGTTCAGTGCGTCGGCGAGCGGGAAGTCACCGAAGCTGATGAAGGCGATGTCGCTGCGCCCGATGGCCTGGAGTGCTGGGACAACGGCGATAGAACTTCGGGCGTTGGAGGAGAAGAGAGCCGTGGGTGGCTCGACCCGGCCCAGGAGGTGCCGTGCCGCGGCCGCTGCTTCGTGGGCTGCGGTGGCACCGAGCACGATGAGGTCGGGATCCGCGGCGATACCCGCGCTCGCCAGCGCGGCTCGATACCCCGCCAGCCGTCTGGCGGTCGTGGCCACGGACACGGCGTCACCGATGAAACCGATCCGCCGGTGACCATGCTCGATCAGGTGCTCGGTCGCGGCGCACGCGCCGCCATGGTCGTCCTCGACAACGCTGTCGGCTGTGATGTTGGTCGGGCTGCGGTCGATGAAAACCATGGCCGTGCGCGCCTGCCAGCGCCTGAGGTAGGACTGGTCCGCCGAGATGGGGGTCGAGATCAGACCCGCCACCTGCCGCCCGAGCAGGGCCTCGACTCCGGGACGTTCATCGATCGGATCATTGCCGAGGCTCGTGACAAAGACCGCCGTCTTACGGGCCCGGGCGATCCGCTCCGCGGCCTGGGTGACGGTGGCGAAGAAGGGGTCGGAGATGTCGGGCACAGCTATCCCGATGGCGGCGTCCCGCCCGGACCGGAAGGTGCGGGCCAGCGTGTTGGGGACGTACTGCAGCTCCTGGATCGCGTTCAGGACCCGACCGCGAACGTCGTCCGAAACGTAACGGTCGTCGTTCATGACGCGGGAGACCGTTTTCGCGCTCACGCCCGCCAGCGCAGCGACCTCTCTCATCGTGCTCATTCGTTGCGCCTCCGAGGCTTGCGTCCACCGATCGACATCGGTCGGTTGGAGTATGTCACCGTTGACATACGAAGAAGAGAATCTTTCTGTCACCGGTGACAGAGGTGGACAAAGTGGCTTACTGTCGCGTTAGCAGCCCATCCGCGGGCTACCCGAGCCGGTGCGAGCCGAGGGTCGCGCGGCGGCAGTCCCTTCGATGACGAAGGAGGTACACGATGCGAGCCGTCGTCTACGACGCCCCGCGCAGCTACTCCGTGACCGACATCCCTACGCCCGTGGCGGCTGCCGGTGAGGTCAGGATCAAGGTCGATCAAGTCGGCCTCTGCGGGACGGACTTGCACATCCACGAGGGTGATTTCAACGCAGCCTTCCCGCTGATCCCGGGGCACGAGTTGGTCGGCGTCGTCGACCAGTTGGGTGCCGGAGTGAGCCGGCTGAGCCTGGGCGAGGCAGTCAGCGTCAATCCCAACGTCTACTGCGGCGCGTGCCAGTACTGCCTGGCCGGCCGCCTGATCCTGTGCGAGAACCTGAAGGGTTACGGCAGCAACTTTCCCGGGTTCTTCGCCGAGTACGTGACAGTTCCGCAGAGCCTGGTCTTCTCCACCGAGGGCCTGCCCCCGGACACGGCCGTCTTCACGGAGCCGGCGTCCTGCGCCATGCACGGGCTGGAGACGCTCGGCGTGCGTCCCGGCGCGAGCGCCCTGGTATTCGGCGCCGGCCCCACCGGGCTGCTGCTCGCTCAGTTCATCGCCTCCGGCGGTGCCGCGTCGGTCACGGTCGCCGCACCGACCCAGTTCAAGCTCGACACAGCAGCCGGGTTGGGGATCGATCACACGGTCCAGGTCGACCGCGACGACACCGAGGGAAACATCAAAAAGCTGCGCGCGGTCTCTCCTTCCGGTGACGGTTACGACTTTGTCGTCGAGGCGACCGGATCCACCCGGGTCGCGCAAGTCTGTGTGCCACTGACCCGCAACGGCGGCACGGTAATGATCTACGGAGTCACCCGCGCCGACGAGCTAGTCTCCTTCCATCCCTTTGACGTCTTTCGCTGCGAGATCACCATCAAAGGCTCCTTCGCCGAGATCACCTCCTTCCCGGCCGCTATCGCAGCACTTCGCGCCGGCCGAGCCAAGACCGACGGGATCATCACCCACCGCTTCAGCCTCGAGGACTACGGAAAGGCTCTGGGGGCCCTGCAGTCGGATCCCAGCGTCCACAAGATTGTCATCGTTCCCTGACTGAAACTCGTTCAGTGTGAGCGCTATTCGCATCAGTGGTGACCACGAGCCCAGTCTCCTCGATTCACCACACCCGATTCCCGTCCCGGCGGCGGCAGACACCAACCGGAGATCCCATGACACAGCTTCCGACCTCAGTCACCGCGAGCATCCTGGCGGCGCCCACGAAGCCGGGTACCGAACGGGTGATCACACCATGAGCTTCTTGCTGGAAGCCCGCGGCCTGTCGCGGAGCTTCGGTCACGTCCGGGCCCTCGACCAGGCGGACTTCGACGTCGCGGCCGGCGAAGTGGTCGCACTGATCGGCGACAACGGCGCCGGGAAGTCGACGATGGTCAAGGCCCTGACCGGAAACCTGGAAGTCGATTCCGGCGAGCTGCTTTTCGAGGGCCAACGGGCGACCATCGCCAACCCGCATCAGGCGTCGGCGATGGGCATGGAGGTGGTGTACCAGGACCTTGCCCTGGCCCCGCATCTCAACCCGGTCCAGAACATGTTCCTCGGTCGCGAGATCCCCCGCCGGGGCCTGCTGGGTGCACTGGGCTTCATGGACGAGAAGGCGATGCGGATCAAGGCCCAGGCCGGATTCAAGGACCTCGGCGGAACCGTTCGATCGTTCAGTGCCCAGGTCGGAGCCATGTCCGGCGGCCAGCGCCAGCAGATCGCCATCGTTCGAGCCATCACCTGGGCCGACAAGATCGTCTTTCTGGACGAACCCACCGCGGCCCTCGGCGTGGTGCAGACCAAGAATGTGCTCGACACCATCAAACGGGTTCGGGACAAGGGAATCGCGGTCGTGCTGATCTCCCACTCCATGCCGCATGTGCTGGAAGTCGCCGACCGAATTCAGGTGATGCGACTCGGCACCCGGGTCGCGACCCTGCCCGCCGAAGGAACCACTGTCCAGGACCTGGTCGGTGCCATGACCGGTGCTCTCGATTTCGGCCTCAGCCTCGGCAACGGAAACGGCACGACCAGAACGGAGGAGGCGAGATGAGCACCATCAGCCCACCGGATCAGACCGAACCTACCGGCCCAACCGCGATCGTCGACGAGCACACGGAACTGCCGATCTGGAAGCGACTGACCTCACTGCAATCGGTGTGGATCCTCGGTGTCCTCCTGATCATCGTCGTCTTCTTCTCCATCGCCGCCGGCGAGAAGTTCCTTTCCACCAGCAACTTCTCGCTGATCTCGCAGAACATCGCGGTCTGGGCGGTGCTCGGGGTGGGGATGACGTTTGTCATCATCACCTCCGGGATCGACCTGTCCATCGGGTCGGTCCTGGTCTTCTCGTCGGTGATCGCCGCCAAGGTAATGGAAGGCATCGGCGGTGACGGCTGGGGCGTGGCCGGCATCGGGATCCTCGCCGCGCTGATCGCCGGGACGGCCTGGGGTGTCCTCAATGGCTTCCTGGTGGCCAAGGCGAAGATTCCTCCGCTGATCGTCACCCTCGGATCGTTGTCGGTTGCCCTTGGTCTGGCCCAGGTGGTCACCGGCGGCATCGACATCCGATCCGTGCCCGCAGCGATGACTGACTTCAACACATACATCAAGATCCTCGGTATTCCGGCGCTGCCGTTTGTCGCCCTCATCACCCTGGTGATCGGCGGAATCATCCTGCACAAGACCAAGTTTGGCCGCTACACCTACGCCATCGGATCGAACGAGGTGGGCGCGCGCCGGGTCGGCATCAACGTCGATCGACACCTCATCATGATCTATGCCTTGTCCGGTCTGATGGCCGGCCTGGGCGCCGTCCTGGCCCTGGCTCAGTTCGGCACCACCACCATCGCCGGCCAGTCGCTGACCAACCTCAACGTGATCGCGGCCGTTGTCATCGGTGGCACCTCGATCTTCGGCGGAGAGGGGTCCATCTTCGGCACCCTCGTCGGCCTGTTCATTCCCGCCGTCCTGCAGGCCGGTTTCGTGATCATCGGCGTTGAGGCCTTCTGGCAGGGCGTCGCCGTCGGAACAGTCCTGGTCGCGGCCGTGTACGTGGACCAGACCCGCCGCGCCGCGGCGCTGCGCGGAGCGAGATCGGGCAATCCGATCCTCGCGCTCCTTGGACGCAACAAGCGAAGGGAAAACTCATGAACCGGAACACCCTGATCACCGCCGCGGCGGCGATGGTCGTGCTCGTCCCGGTCGCGGCGTGCTCCAGCTCGAAACCGGAGACATCGTCCAACGCGTCGGTCGCCGCCGATGCCCCGGTCTCATCCTCGATGGCGGCACCGGCCAAAGCGACGAAGAACTACAACATCCAGTTCGTGCAGGGCGTTGCGGGCGACGAGTTCTACATCAGCATGCAGTGCGGCGCTCAGGCCGAAGCAGCGAAACTCGGTGTCACGCTGACAACTCAGGGACCACAGAAGTTCGACCCGACCCTGCAGAGACCGATCCTGGACTCGGTCACAGCGGCCAACCCGGACGCCATCATGATCGCCCCCACCGACGTCACAGCGATGCAGCAGCCCTTGAAAGTTGCGGCCGAGAAGGGAAGCAAGGTTGTTCTGGTGGACACCACCGTGACCGACCCCTCGTTCGCCACGTCGGCCATCGCCTCGGACAACGAAGGAGGAGGAAAAGCCGCGTTCGAAGCGATCAAGAAGCTCAGCCCGAACGGCGGGAAGGTCATGATCATGTCGGTCGACCCCGGCATCTCCACCACCGATGCCCGGGCGAAGGGCTTCGAGGACGCGGTGAAGGCCGACTCCACGTTCACCTACCTCGGGGTGCAGTACTCGCACAATGACCCCGCCACCGCGTCCAACCTGATGAGTTCGGCCCTGCAGAAGGACCCGGACATCGTCGGCGTCTTCGCCGCGAACCTGTTCGCGGCTGAAGGCACCGCGACCGGCGTCCGGCAGTCGGGCAAGACCGAGCAGGTGAAGGTCGTCGGCTTCGACGCCGGGCCGAACCAGATCAAGGCGCTGAAGGAAGGCACCGTCCAGGCCTTGGTCGCCCAGCAACCGGCGACCATCGGCCAGTACGGCGTCGATGCGGCGGTCGCCGCCCTGGACGGCGGCACTGTCACCCCGAAGGTGCAGACCGGCTTCACCGTCATCGACAAGGACAACGTCAACAGCGCCGAGGGTCAGGCAGCCGCCTACAAGTCCCGCTGCTGACCCGAGCACCGTCACCGATCTGAGGTGCCAAGGTGACCGATCACGAAGGTCTGCCGGTCGTTGTCATCACCGGTGCACCGGCCACCGGCAAGAGCACGCTCGGTCGCGTGATTGCCCGCCGGCTGCGCGCGGCCCTGATCGACCAGGACGTGGCCACCCAGCCCCTGGTGGAGGTGATCCAGCGACTGGTGGGCAGCGACGATCTGGACGACGAGCGGCTGGCCCGAGTGACCCGCGATGCCCGCTACGAGGCAATCGCCGCCCTGGCTGTTGACAACCTCGGCGCGGGCATCCCGGTGGTGCTGATCGCTCCGTACACCTCGGAACGGGCCGACGAGCAGGGCTGGGCCGTCCTCGCCGACCGGTTTGTCCGGGCCGGCGGCACGCCCCTGCTCGTCTGGCTGTCCCTGGAGCCGACCCGGATTCTCGACCGGCTCCACGCTCGGGGCGCACTCAGAGATCAGGCCAAGGTGGCCAGCGGTAGCGCCTACCTTGCCCAGCTGACCCGAGCCGCCTCCCGGCCGTCGGTGCCCCATCTGGCGCTGCCTGCGCAGGAGACACCCGAGGTGCTGGTCCGGCAGGTCCTCCGGGCCCTGAACAGGTCGGCTTCGGTGATTTCGCCATGGCCGACACCCTGCAACCGGGGATCACGGTGATCGACCATCCAGCCGGAGCGGTCGCCCTCTTCAAACGCGGATCGGGGGAACTGCCGGCATGACAGGGGTTGAAGCGGTCGTCAGCGTTGACCTCGGCACCACCTCCACCAAGGTGCTCGTCCAGGACGTCGATGGTCGCCAACTGGCGCTGGTGGAGGCCTCCACGCCCTGGACCACCACGGCCACCGGCGGGACCGAAACCACCGCGACCAGGCTGGAAAAGCTGCTTCTGGGCATGCTGCGAGCGGCAGCCGAGCAAGCCGAGATGCGAGTCGGTGCCCTGCGGGTCCTGGGCGTCGCGGTCACCGGATTCGCCGAGAGCGGCGTCCTGATCGACCCGTCCGGTCGGGTCTGCACACCGGTGATCGCCTGGTTCGACCGGCGCGGCGAGGAGCAGATCGCGGCCCTGACGTCACGCCGTCCCGACTTCGCGCGCCAGTTCGTCCGCCGGACCGGCCTGCGCTGGAGCAGCCAGGCCAGTCTGGCCAAGCTGTTGTGGTTCGCCGACCAAGGGCTCACCTTCACGTCAGGGCACCGCTGGGCGAGCATTCCGGAGTACCTCGTCCATCTGCTCGGTGGCGACCTGGTCAGCGAACCGTCGCTGGCTTCGCGAACCGGGTTGCTGGATCAGAACACTCAACACAGCTGGCGGGAGGGGGTGACCTCAGTCGACCTGCCGGCATCTCTGCTTCCCGATCCGGCCAGAGCTGGAACCGCCGTTGGCGCATTGCGTTTCGCAGGTCTTCCGAAATGCCTGCACGGCGCGGCACTGACCGTCGCCGGGCACGATCATCCCGTCGCCGCGATCGGAGCCGGCGCCACCGGCGACGACGAGCTGTTCAACTCCACCGGGACCGCTGACGTCATCGCGCGCTCGCTACCGGGCTTGGTGACCGATACCGAACGCGAGGAGCTCGTCGGCCACGGTGTCTCCGTCGGCTCGCACATCCTTCCAGAGACGACCTTGATCCTCGGCGGCGTCCGCGGGGGTCTGCTGCTGCGCCGGGTGCTCACGCTGCTCGGCGGTGACGACGGCGCTACCCGCGATCGCCTGGACGCCGCGGCACTCCAGATCGACGCGCTGCCGGCCGGCCTGCGGGTCTCGGGCGCCGGTCACACCGGCGGCGACGTCATGCTCCAGATCCGCGACGACGCGCACCCCGCCGCGGTGTGGGCCGCGGCCACCCGCTACACCGCTGCCGAGACCCGCAACCTCCTCAGCGCGCTGCACCTGGTCATCCGCCCCCATCGCCGGGCCATCGCCAGCGGTGGCTGGACGCGGATGGCCAGCGTGCGCCAGGCCAAAGCGGCTGTCATCGAGCACCTCGAATTCTCGACGGTGGCCGAACCCGGCGTCCTCGGCGCCGCCACTCTCGCCCTGGCCGCCGCCGCGACGCCGAAGGCCGGAGCCGATTTCCCAGACCTGCGTTATCACCACTATGTCGAAGGAGTTTCATGACGACGACCAGGAAACCCGTTCGAACGCTGGCCGACATCGCTGGATCGGACGGCGTGTTCTCGATCATCGCGATGGATCAGCGAAACACCCTGCGCCGGATGTTCGGGGCCGCCGGAATCGAGGCGACCGATGACGATCTGCGTCGGTCCAAGACCGACGTGGCTCGCGCCCTGACCCCGCTGGCCAGCGGGATCCTGTTCGACCCCACGTTCGGCGTCCCGGCCGTCACCGGTAACGGAGCGCTGGATCGCAGTTGCGGCCTCCTGGTTGCCTCAGAACCAGCAGAACGCGGCAAGTTCGGCTCGGAACCGATCACGCAGCGCGACCCAGAACTCGACGCCCGCTGGGTGCTGCGACAGAACGGGGACGCCAACAAGTTCTTCGCCCAGCTGCGCGCCGACCGTCCTGCCGCAGCACCCGGTGAACCGGATCTCGTCGAGCTGTGCCTGCAGGCTGTGCGCGAGGTTGTGGCCGACTGCGCCGACACGGGAATCCCTTCGGTGATCGAGAATCTGATCTATCCGCTGCCGGACGAGGACTTCACCCCGGACCGGCGGGCGGCCGCCATCATCGAGTCGGCTCGGGCGCTCAACGAGATCGACTGCGACCTGCTCAAGCTCGAGTACCCCGGGTCCCCCGAGGCCTGCCGCCGGCTCGCCGCCGTCCTCGATCGTCCGTGGGCGGTACTGTCCGCCGGGGTTCCCTTCGACGACTTCACCAAGGTCATGCAGATCGCGTTCGACGAGGGAGGCGCCTCCGGATTCATTGCCGGCCGGTCAGTCTGGCGAGAGTCATTGGCTCTCAACGGTCCCGAGAGGCAGACCTTCTTGTCCGAGGTCGCCCGCCCCCGGCTGGAACGCTTGGTGGAGGTCGCGTCCGCCAGTGCGCGCCCCTGGACGCAGATCACGTCGTCGGTGTCGCGCTGACGTCAGTCGAACTGCGCAGCACCAGTTCCGTTGGCAGCACAACCTGGGGCGGGTTGGCGTCGTCATGGGACGGGCTGTTCGCTTGAAGGAGGATCTCGACCGACGCGCGCCCCACCTCCGCGTGGGCGCCGCCCAGCGTCGTCAGGCTCGGCGTGCACAGTTCGGCGGCGAAGATGTTGTCGAAACCCACGACGCTGACGTCGTCGGGGACGCGTACCGAGCGCTGCCGCAGGCGCTGGATGACGCCGATCGCCAGCAGGTCGTTGTGCGCGACGATTGCGGTGGCCCGGGAATGCAGCGCGCCGTCCGCCGCCGCCCCTCCGTGGGAGAACTTGGGCGTGAACGGCCCGATCCGCCCGGATCTCAGGCCGAGTTCGTCAGCGGCGTGGCGCAGTGCCGACCATCGGGTCGCTGCCATCCAGGAATTCTCCGGTCCCGCGAGATACACCAGGTGCCGGTGCCCGAGGGAGGCGAGATGCTCGACAATCCGGCGGCATCCGGAGACGTGGTCGAGGACGACGCTCGGTATCCCCCGCACCTGGCGGTTCATCAGCACCGTTGGGCGCTGCGCGGCGATTTGGGCGAGGTTCTCGTCCGGTAGCCGACTCGCGGCGAGGACGAACCCGTCGACAGCGGGCACTAGTCGCTGGATCTGGTCGTACTCGATCCGCGGCGACTCCTCAGCATTGATCAGCACAAGCGTGTACTCGGACGCCCTGGCTCGCATTTCCGCACCCCGGATGAGTTCGAAGTAGTGCGGGTTGGCGATGTCGGAGACCACCATCGCCACGGTGTAGTGCCTGCCGGAGAGCAGCGCGCGGGCGTGCGGATTCGGCCGATACCCCAACTGCGCGGCAACGGCAAGCACGTGCTGCCGGGTCCGCGCATTGACCCGGTTGGGCATGGAGAACGCCCTGGACACGGTGGACGTTGCGACACCGGCCGCGGTAGCGACGTCGTAGATCGTGGGCCTGGGCATGCCCCCAATGAACAGCTTCTGGCAACCGGATGGCAACCCCTTGCCGTCCGGATTGCGCAATCCCTACCTTCGGCCTTGTGACGACGGACACACGCCACCCAAGAGGCCCCCGCCTCCGCGCCTTTCTGGCCGAGCCACCCCCGTGGGCGGTGCGGACTGTCCGCACGCTGACGGCGATCGAGGTCGGGATCGGAGCCGCCGCGCTCCTGCTGATCTTCTTCCTCGTCACCGTCCAAGCCCTTCAGCGCTACCTGCCGTTCGAGGGCTGGGCCTGGACCGGTGAACTGGCCCGCTTCTGCCTGGTGTGGCTCAGCTTCGTGGTGGCCGGCGTGCTGGTCAGCAGCGACTCCCACATCTCCATCGAGATGATCGACACCGTCCGGTCACCGCTGGTCCGGCGCCTGGTGCGGGTGATCTCCTGCCTGATCGTGGCGGCGGTGGGGCTCGCACTGACCGTGACCGCCTGGGAGCTCACACTCGACCAGGGAGTGCTGAAGTCCCCGGCAATGCGGATGCCGATGTCCTGGTTGTACGGCATCTCGCTGATCGGGTTCGTCTCCACCACCATCCGGGCGAGTGTGGCCGCCGTCCGGTTCGCCGTGCTCGGCGCGCCTGACCCGGACACCGGGGACACCGAGGACCTCGGGGTGACGACCACGTGAGCATCCTCGTCCTCTGCCTCCTGATCACCCTGCTGCTGGCCATCCGGGTGCCCGTCGCGTTCGCCTTCATCGGCCCGTCGATCGCCTACATGCTCACCACCGACCAGTCGCTCGGCCTGGCCCTGCGCCTGGTCGCGCAGTCGACCGCGAGCTTCCCCCTGCTCGCCGTCCCGCTCTTCATCCTGCTGGGCTGCCTGGCGAACCACGCGGGGATCGCCGACCGGCTCTTCGACTTCGCGCTCGCCCTGCTGGGCCGGGTCCGAGGCAGCCTCGGCTACGTCAGTGTCGGGGTCAGCCTGGGCTTCTCATGGATGAGCGGGTCGGCCGTCGCCGACGCCGCGGCCCTGGGCAAGCTCGAGATCCCGGCCATGCTCCGCAATGGCTACTCCAAGCGTTTCGCGCTCGGGGTGACAGGTGCCTCCTCGCTGATCGCCCCGGTGATGCCGCCGAGCATCCCGGCGGTGATCTACGCAGGCCTGGCAGGGGTCTCGACCGGAGCGCTCTTCGCCGCCTCCGTCGTCCCCGCCCTGTTGATGGCCCTTGGACTGTGCATCGTCGTGTTCCTCTGGGTCCGCCGGGACGACAACATCGTCCGCACCGAATTCAGTTGGGCCCGGGTCTGGGAAACCGGGCGCCGGGTCATCGCACCACTCGGAGCGCCGGTCATCATTCTCGGCGGCATCCTCGGTGGGTTCTTCACCCCGACCGAGTCGGCCGCGGTCGGCGTGGCGTACATGGCAATTCTCGGATTCGCCTACGGAACACTGCGTTTCCGTGATCTGCCGAAGGTGCTCACCGAGGCGGTGCTGACCACGGGCGCCATCATGCTGATCGTCGCCTCCGCCAACCTGCTCGGCTACATCTTCGCCCGCGAACGGGTGCCCCAACAGATCTCCGAACTGGTCCTCGGTCTGACCAGCGACGCCACCGTCTTCCTGCTGCTGGTGCTTGCCCTCTCACTGGTGCTCGGAACCGCGCTCGATGCAATCGCGGTGCTCACCCTGACCGTCCCGATCCTGCTGCCGCTGAGCGAGACGTACGGGGTCGACCCGATCGCCCTCGGCGTGTTGATGATCCTGTCCCAGATGATCGGGCTGCTCACGCCACCTGTCGGCACGGTCATCTTCGTCCTTCAAGCCATCGCGAACGCCTCTATGTCAGAAGTGTTCTGGGGCTCGCTGCCGTTCCTGGTGCCATTGGTCCTGTTGTGCTTCGGCATCATCTTCTGGCCGGATGCAATCCTTTACCTGCCCCGGGAGTTGGGACTGTGATCGGCTCTCGGCGTTCCCTCTTGACCGGCCTGCTCGGGCAGGGGGTGAAACCGTCGCTGACCCCGGAGCTGCACGAGCGGGAGGCCGGACGGCATGGGCTCCGCTACGTCTACAAGGCCGTCGAACTGGGCGACGACCAGCTCGGGCCCGAGGCGCTGCGGCGGCTGCTGGAAGCCGCGGTGCGACTGGGTTTTGACGGCCTGAACGTCACGCACCCGGTGAAGCAGGCGATGGTCCCGCTGGTTGACGGCGTCACGCCGGCCGTCAAGGCGATTGGCGCGCTCAATACGATCCTCGTCGAGGATGGCGTGACGGTCGGGCACAACACCGATGTCACCGGTTTCGCCAGCGCCTTCCGGGATGGGCTGCCCGACGCCGATCTGACCGCGGTGGTGCTCCTCGGCGCCGGAGGCGCCGGGACGGCCGTCGCGCACGGCCTGGTCCGACTCGGCGTGCGCGAGCTTCGGGTGTTCGACTCCGACGCGAACCGCACCGAGTCGTTGGCCCGGACCATCGCCGAACTGCGATCCGATGCCACGGTGACAGCGCTGAACGCGGCAGATCTCGCCGAGACGCTGGCGACGGCTTCGGGACTGGTCAACGCCACCCCGGTCGGGATGGCCGCCCATCCGGGTTTCCCGGTCGCCATTGACCTGCTCCGGCCCGCACTGTGGGTGTCCGACATCGTCTACCGCCCGCTCGTCACGCCGCTGGTCGAGGCGGCCACCGCCCTGGGCTGCCGAGTCCTCAACGGCGCCGGGATGGCCGTCCACCAGGCGGCCGACACGTTCGAGCTGGTCACTGGCAGGCCTGCACACCGCGACGCCATGTTCCACGACTTCGACGAGATGGTCGCGGTCGAGATCCAGAGCACCGGTCCCGTCACCACCGGGAACCGGACAGCCCGCCGAGAGAGGAAGCAGTAGACATGTCGCTCACCAGCACGCGAGGAAACATCAAGCTCGCCGCCTGCGCCGTCGTCCCCCTCCTGATGCTCACCGCCTGCGGCGACGACGGTGGGGATTCGGAGGGCGGCAGCGGGAACGTGGAGATCACCCTCGCTCACAGCTACACCGACGCTCAACCGCAACACCGCTGCGGTGCGAAGGTCATCGCCGACGAGGTCGCAAAGGCCGATGTGGGCCTGACAGTAGAGGTTTTCGGCAGCAGCCAGCTCGGCGGGGACGCCGACCGGATCAGCTCGGTCGTCTCCGGCGACATCGACATGGACCTCCAGGGGGCGTCCGCGCTGGGTGCCATCTACGAGCCGGTCAGTGCCCTGGACGCGGCCTACGCGTTCGACGACGCCGCCCACCTCGCCCGGTACTTCGACAGCAAGGCCGCGACGGACCTGGTCGAGGATTTCGCCGGGAAGACCGGTGTCCGGACGCTTGGCGCCTGGTCTGCGGGCATGCGCCAGTTCACCGCGAACAAACCGATCCGCACCCCGGCCGACCTGGGCGGGCTGCGGATGCGCTTCCCGAACTCCGCGCAGTTCCTGATGAACGCCAAGGCGCTCGGGGCCAACCCGGTGGAAGTGGCCTACGAAGAGCTCTTCCTGGCCTTGCAGCAGGGCACCGTGGACGGGCAGGAGAACCCGATTGTCAACATCGACGCCATCAGTCTCGACGAGGTGCAGGACTACCTCAGCCTGTCCGCGCACCAGGCCAACTCCAACCTTGTGATCATCGGCAAGGTCTGGAATGAGCTGTCCGCCGAGCAACAGCAGGCGCTTCGGACAGCCGTCGACACTGCCATGACGCAGGTCCCAGGCTGCGTCGCGCAGGAGGAGCAGAAGAAGCTCGCCGAATGGAAGGCGGGCAAGGACCTCCAGGTCGTCGAGGACGTCGACGTCGAGGCCTTCCGCACCCGAGCCGACACCTACCTTCGTGCCAACTTCAAGCCGGAGCAACTGAAGGTCTACGAGGGTGTCCGGGCCGCGGCTGGGTGAGCGTTCAGCAGCCGCGTCCACAAATTCACCAGAGTCGAAGGAGAAACGGTGACGTTACGGACGTCGATCGCCACGGTCTGCCTAAGCGGGACGCTGACCGACAAGCTGCACGCCTGCGCGGAGGCGGGCTTCGACGGCGTCGAGATCTTCGAACCGGATCTGGTCGCCTCCCCCGCGAGCCCTGAGGAAATCGTCGCGCTGGGGCGGCGTCTCGGTCTGTCCTTCGATCTGTACCAACCGTTCCGTGACGCCGAAGGCATCACCGAGGACGCGTTCGCTGCCGTGCTGCGCCGGGCCCGCCACAAGTTCGCCCTGATGCGCCGGCTCGGCATCGACACGCTGCTGGTCTGCAGCAATGTCGCAACCGCGACCATTGATGACGACCTCGTGTCGGCCTCGCAGCTGCGTCGTCTCGGCGAGGCAGCTGCGGAGTACGGGGTACGGATCGCGTTCGAGGCGCTGGCCTGGGGGCGTTTCGTCGATGACTACCGGCGGGCGTGGCGCATCGTGGAACTGACCGACCATCCGAGCGTCGGCGTCTGCCTGGACAGTTTTCACATCCTGTCCCGTGGGCACGATCCGGCAGCGATCGAGCAAATCCCGGGCGACAAGATCTTCTTCGTGCAGTTGGCGGACGCCGCGGCGCTCACCATGGACGTCCTTTCCTGGAGCCGGCACCACCGCCTCTTCCCGGGTGAGGGCTACTTCGAACTCGGCCGCTTCGTCGGTCATGTCATCGACGCGGGCTACTCGGGCCCGCTCTCCCTGGAGGTCTTCAACGACACCTTCCGCCAGACCGACGTGCTCCGCACCGCCCAACAAGCGAAACGTTCCCTCACCTGGCTGGAGGATCAGGCCGCCCGGCTCCCGCTGCGCGATCGCCGCCGGGACGGTCCCACGGCCCTCCCGGACGTCGCCCAGCCCGCCGCCTTCGACTTCGTGGAGGTCAAGGCCGAGGACGCCGGTGAAGTCGATACGGCGCTGCGGCAGCTGGGTTTCACGTTCCGCGGCCACCACCGCAGCAAGCCGGTGCGGCTGTGGACTCAGGGACGAGCGCGCGTGGTGTGCAACGAGCAGCAGGCACGGGACCTGGCACCCACCCTGTCGGCGGTTGGTTTCGAGGTCGCAGACCCGGAAACCTCAGCGAATCGCGCCCGAGACCTCGACGCACCGTCCGTCTTTCGCCGCACCCGCGCCGACGAGCAGGACCTGCCCGCCTTCCGCTCCCCCGACGGCACGGAGATCTTCCTGGCCGGGATTGCCGCGGACGAGGCGCCGTGGGTCTGCGAGTTCGAGGGTGGGTCGGCGCCGGCCCAGGAGCTTTTCCTGACCGGGATCGACCATGTGAACCTCGCCCAGCACTGGCAGAATTTCGACGAGGCGGTGCTGTTCTACAGCAGCGTCCTGGCGCTGCGGTCCGGCAACAGCCAGGACGTGGCCGCCCCCACCGGCCTGGTTCGCAGTCAGGTTGTGCGAACCGACGACGGCGCCGTCCGACTCGCCCTCAACGTCGCTCCGCTGGCGTTCACTCACCCCCAGGGATTCCCCCAGCATGTCGCCTTCGCTAGCGCCGACGCGGTGGCAGCGGCCCGCGCGGCCCGAGCCGGTGGCCTGCGACCGCTGCCGATCCCGGCGAACTACTACGACGACCTCCTCGCCCGGTTCGACCTGCCGCCCGAGGAGGTCGAGGTGATGATGCGGCTCGGCATCCTCTACGACCGCGACGACAGCGGCGACTTCACGCATTTCTACACGGAGACCATCGGCAGCGTCTTCTTCGAGGTGGTGGTGCAGCGGCGGGGGTCGTACGACGGGTACGGCGCCGCGAACGCGCCCGTGCGGCTCGCCGCGCAGCACCGGACGTCGGGGTACCGATGAGCGTTCTGCCGGTGAATAGACAAGGAGCACAGCATGTCCGACAGGAACACCGCGGTCGAGCCACCCAGCTCCTCTGACCCTGGGTTGCCGAAGTCCCCCCGCAAGGCAGCGACACTTTGGCGTTCCGGCTGGCCCAGCACGGCGCTTTCTTCACGGTGGAAACGGATTTTCACAGATCGTCCAGCGAGACCATGCCGTCCTGGATGGCCCGGGCCACCAGCGCCGCCTTGGTCGAAGCCGGCCGTCCGGTATTGGCGTACTTGATCCGCACCCGGTCGATGTACGTGGAGACCGTACGCGGGGAGATACCGAGCTTCTGCCCGACCAGATCCTTGGACTCGCAGCGGAACCACTCCAGCAGGACGTCGATCTCACGCGGCGCCAGCAAGGGCCGGATCCGGCGGGTGTCGACGCCCATCGCCCCGGCCAGCGCGGGCGCCACGTACGGGCGGCACTCGGCCGCCGCACGAACGGCGTCCACGAGATGGTCCTGTCCCTCGGCCTTGGTCAGGTAGGTGAAAGCACCGATCTCCAGACAGGTCAGGGCGGTCTCGGTGTCATCGCGCATCGAGTAGACGACGACTTGACGACCGTCATCCACCAGCCGGGACAGGTCGGCGTAGGCCGGAACCGCCCCACCAAGCTGTAGATCCATGACGACGACCTGGACCGACCGGCCCGGCTCGAGCCAGGCGACGGCCAGGTCCGTTCCCGAGGCCACGACGTCAACCGGTGGGTCCGCGGACGTCAGCCAGGACCGGACACCGGCCAGGATCGCCGGGTGGTCGTCCACCAGGACTACTTGGGTCACGATGCCGGTTCCCATGTCACCTCCAGCCAGAGCTGATCGTCGCGGACCAGTCGAGTCGTGCGGACCAGTCCTTCGAACCCTCCCGGACCCGGGCGGTCACCGTCCGCCGGAGCGGCCTCGCGGGTGTCGCGGGCGCCATCCGCGATCACGCTGAGCGTCACCTGATCGTTCACCCCGACCACGGTCACCCTGGCCCTCGAACGGGCACCTGCCAGGACCGCGATCACCGGCTCGGTCAGCGCCCGGCGCACGTCCAGCGGCAGGGAGGGTCTGGCCCCGCGGATCGACAGCTGCACCGATGTCCCCTGCCGTTCGGCGACGTCGACACAGGCGTGGATCTCGTGTTCCAGCGGATCGGCGACGTCGTCGCTCTCGGCAAAAAGCCGCCGCATCCGGGCCGCCTCGATCAAGCAGGCCCGCTGGACCGTCGGATCCGCCGGGTGCAGCTCGCCGGAGCCGAGCCCGGCCAGTAGCGGCGCGGTCGATTTCGTCAGATCCGCGTAGCGGGCCTGACGATCATCGTGTAGTTGCTCGGCCACCCGCTCCAAGGTCCGCAGCCGCTCCTCCTCGGCCGAGATCTGCCGAGCCACACCGGCCGAGCTCCGCAGCTGAACCGCCGCCAGAGTCACGGCCGACTGCCAGCTGGTGACCAGCAGGCCGGTGACACCCATCTCGACCAGTGCGGGAGTATCGGCACCCATGGCGACCACCTGGACGGCGTTGAGTGCGTGCTGGGTGCCGAGCGCCGCGAAGAACCACCGCAGCGGCAGGTCCATGAGGAGCAGCACGGCGAACCAGCCGAAGATTTTCCAGGACCAGTGCGGTGCGCCGATCAGGTCCGCCGGTTGCACCGCCGCCGTCGCCACCATGCTGGCCGCCAGAGCGGTCACCAGCAGCGGCCAGCGCAGCCGACCCCAGCTCCGATCGCGCAGCACCACCAGGGCCGCGATCGCGTTGACCACGACCAGCACGGCCAAAGCCGAGAACTCCAGCGTCGCCGAGCGGTAGGCCGACGTCGAGGCCAGGGCGAGCGGAAAGAACCACAGGCACAGCACCACACTGGTGATGCCGAGGCTGGCGATCCGCAGCCCTCTCAGGAACTCCTCTGCGATGTCGACGGGAAAAAGATCAGCCACCGGCCCACTCCAGGTGGACCACTGTGCCCTGGCCCGGTTCCGAGCGAACCGAACCGGTCCCGCCCGCGCGGGCCATCCGGGCAGTGATCGACTCGGAGATCCCCCGCCGGTGTACCGGCACCAGATCCGGGTCGAACCCCACGCCGGTGTCGCTGACTTCGACGACCAACTGGCGACCGTCCTGACGCACCGTCATGTGAGCCTCCGGCACGGCGGCGTGCCGGGCCACGTTGGTGAGCGCCTCACGGACGCTGTCGCGGATCGCCACTGCCGCGACCAGCGGCAGCAGAACGGTTTGCAGCGGCGGGTGCCGGACGGCGATCTGGCCACCGGCCGTCGTGGCGGTGAGCATGGTGCCGAGATCGACGACCGTTTCCGGGCTGGCGCGAACCTGCGGATCGAGCACGAGCAGATCCCTGCGGGCCTGTTCCGCCAGCCAGGCGGGCCGGCCGTGGACCGTGCCGAGCCCGACCATGAGCAACGTAGCCGCCGCTGTGTCGTGCAGCGCCGCCAGGTGCTCGCGCTCATCGGCGCGGCGGGCGTGGCTCACCTCGGCCGCCGAGCGGACTTTCTCCCCGGCGGCCAGATACTCGTCGGCGCGGCGCCCGCCCCGGCGCACCAGGACGAACAAACCTCGCGACAGTAGGCCATCGACAAACAACCAGATCGCCGCAGCCGGCCACAACCCGTCCTCGCCATCGATCGACGTCTCGACCCCGACGATGTAGGCGCTGACCAGGGCGATCGTTGCCAGGGCGCCGACCAGCGGCCGGGTGTGCCACTGGTAAGTCACGACCGACATCGCGACGAACGCGTTCATCCAGCCGGTGCCGTCCGCTTCGCCGGTCAGCGGGATCGTCCAGTGCTGGCTCAGCAGCACCGCGCAGGCGATCGTCAGGTCCGCCGCGAACCAGCGGCCGTCGCGCGGCCCGCCTCCCGAGCGCAGCATCCGCCGGCCGTAGATCACGTTCCAGGCGATCAGCCCGGCCACCAGGCCCGATGCGGCGGCGAGCCGCGAGCCGGAGACCAGCAGGAGGCTCAGCCCGCCACAGCCGATGGCCACGGCGGCCCGACTGAAGACCGCCCAGATGAGGCTCACCCGGAGCATCTCGCGCTCTACGGGCTGCGGCACGCCTCAATCATGACATAGCGGCGTGCAACCCCCCGGCTGCGCCGCCCCCTCCGTCGGCGCAGCCGACGTGGCTGCTCCCCGTTTCCCGCGGTCCTCAGCGAGAGGTCGCATTCCGTGGGCCTCGCCATCAGTCTCTGACAACTGGTACGGCGGTGGTGACGGTCGAACGCCCCACAAGAGCCCGGAAAGCCTTCGCGGCTCAGTCCGGGTGTGCTCCGCTGCCGGTCCACGGGCCGGTCAGATGTTGGATGCGTCCGGTGGTAGGTCGGCCGGGGGCTGCGAGGATCCGATCTCGCTCGCTGTGGGCGAGCAGGAGAGGCCAAGTGTGTAGGCGGTCATTGACAGCGAGCCGTAGGCGTAACCGTCGACCAGGATTTTGGTGTCCGGGTCCGCGCTCGCGCCGGCAAGGCCGGCCAAGTACAGGGCGGGGATGAAGTGGTCCGGTGTCGGTACCGCGTGACCGAAGTCGCCGTGCGCGTCGAGGGTCGCGAACTCTGTCGGCTTGGTCAGCATCCGCTCCTTGGCGGTCTCGTCGAAGCGCTGAGCCCAGTCAAACCCGTCGTCGGTGAGCTTCCAGTCCATCCCCCGAAGGTTGTGCACCACATTGCCACTGGTCACGATGAGTACGCCGCGTTCGCGCAGCGGCGCCAGCTTCGCGCCAAGTTCGAGGTGATAGTCCAGGGGTTTGTCGGCGTTGATGCTGAGTTGCACGACCGGGATGGAGGCGTCCGGGAAGGCGTGCACCAGCACCGACCAGGTCCCGTGATCGATGCCCCAGCTGTCCACGTCAGCACCGACCCAGGTGGGGTGGACGACGTCGCTGACCTCGGCGGCCATCTCGGGTAGCCCGGGTGCCGGGTACTGGACATCGAACAGTGCCGGAGGGAAGCCGTAAAAGTCGTGGATGGTCCTTGGCCTCGGCATTGTGGTGATGGCGGTCGCGTTGATATACCAGTGGGCGCTGACCACCAGGATGGCCCGGGGGCGCGGCACCGCCGCACCGAAGGCCTTCCAGGCCAAGGTGTAGCGGTTGACCTCAAGGGCATTCATCGGGTTGCCGTGCCCGAAGAACACCGCGGGCATCAGAGCATTCGAGTCGCTGACTTCCTCCGCCGTCACGATCGCGTTCCTCCTCAGCGCTTCCGCAACGACCGGCCCAGTGCCTCATCAATACGCAAGCGATCAATGCCAAGCGGTTGATGCTCAGGAGTCCAGCGTAACTGGGTGGGTCCCTGACAAGTTCCCAGATGATGATCGCTCCGATCACCGCAGGTCAGCGTTCGAATTCTGAAGTTCAACCGGTCAGGTTAGGCGGGCTGGAAATCTGACCTTCGGCTGGGCGGTCGCGGCCGACCGCCGTACGCTGCCTGGAGTGGAGATCACCGACAGCGCGCCCGGACGCTGGTTCCTCACGCCCGAGGAGCGGGGCAACCCCTCGACCGACATCGACCGGATCCCGCGCGACGACGGTCGCGGCTGGGTGGCCGGCAACCACGTCCGGCCGGTGCTGCACGGGGCCAACTACTTCGCCCGGCTGTACGAGGAACTGTGCGCGCTGCAGTCGAGGGACCAGGTCTACTTCACCGACTGGTGCGGGGACAGCGACGAGCGACTCCGGCCCGAGGGGCCCACGGTCGGTGAGACCCTGAGCGACCTGGCCAAGAACGGCATCGAGGTGCGCGGCCTGATCTGGCGCTCGCACTCGCAGCACCTGCAGTACAACGCCCAGCAGAACCAGTATCTCGGCAACGAGATCAACGAAGCCGGCGGCGAGGTGCTGCTGGACCAGCGAATCCGCCGGTTCGGCTCGCACCACCAGAAGCTTTTCGTGATCCGGCACCGCGAGGACTCCAGCCAGGACGTCGCCTTTGTCGGCGGCATCGACCTGTGCCACGGCCGCCGCGACGACGCCGAGCATCTGGGTGACCCACAGGCGATGCCCATGGACGAGAAGTACGGCGAACACCCGCCTTGGCACGACGCCGCACTCGAACTGCGCGGCCCGATCGTCGGCGACCTGCTGCGCACCTTCATCGAGCGCTGGGACGACCCCACCCCCCTCGACCGGCGCACCCCGTACCGGATCTGGCTCCAGCGCCGCGCAGACATGCCGCGACATCCCAGCAAGCTGCCCGAGTCGTTCCCGGATCCGGATCCGAAAGGCCCGCACGCCGTGCAGGTGCTGCGCACCTACGGAAGCAAGCGCCCGCAGTACCCGTTCGCCCGGCACGGCGAGCGCAGCGTCGCCCGGGGCTACGAGAAGGCGTTCGCCCAGGCGAAGAGCCTGGTCTACGTCGAGGACCAGTACCTGTGGTCCGGTCCGGTGGCCGCCGGGATCGCCGATGCGCTGAAACGGTCGCCACGGTTGCGGGTGATCGTCGTCGTGCCCCGCTATCCCGATCTGGACACCGCGGTGAACGGGCCGCCGCAGCGGCTCGGGCAACTGAAGGCGCTGCGGATGCTCCGGGACGTCGCACCGGACCGCTTCGCCGCCTACGACCTGGAGAACGCCGCCGGGACACCGATCTACGTGCACGCCAAGATCTGCATCGTCGACGACGTCTGGATGACCTGTGGCTCGGACAACTTCAACCGCCGATCCTGGACCAACGACAGCGAGTTGACCTGTGCCGTCATCGATCCGACCCGGGACGAGCGAGAGCCACTGGACCTGTCGGCCGATGGCGATGGCGCCCGCGTGCTGGCTCGGAACCTGCGGCTGGACCTCTGGGGTGAGCACCTGGGCGCCAGTCCGGACGACCCCGCACTGCTCGACCCGGTGACTGCCTTTGAGCTCTGGCGGCAGAACGCCGCGGACCTGGACCGCTGGCACGCGGACGGATGCTCGGGTGAGCGCCCGCGCGGTCAGGCCCGGCACCACGAGCCGGATCCGGTCGGCCGCCGGACCCTGCTCTGGGCCGAGCCCGCGTACCAGTTGTTCTTCGATCCTGACGATCGACCGCGCCGGATTCGCCGCCAGCTCCGGTTCTGATTGCTTGGCTGCTAGTTATCCCAGGTATGCCTCGACGGCTGCGCGCATCGCCCGACGGCCACGGGGGCCGGCCTCGGGATCTGCCAGTAGCTGGATCGACTGGTTCGTCGACATGGCGATGCCGTTGACCGTCGTGGCGAGATCGCCGGCCCGCTCGGGGCTGGCGTCCACACCGGACTGTGCCTCGCCGGCGAGGAACGTCAGCCATCGCGTCACGGCCGCCGCGGTCCGCTCACGGAGCGGCCCCTCCCGGTTGTCCCATTCCACCGAGGCTGTGGTCAGGAAGCAGCCGCCGGGGAATGGGCAATCGACGAGGTAGTCGATCCACCCCTCGAGCAGCGCCCGCAATCGGTCCGGACCGGGCGGCAGTACCAGCACGGGCTCGATGACGACGACCCGGAAGGTGGCGACGGCGGCATCGAAAGCGGTTTCCAGCAGGCGCCCGCGGGAGGCGAACGGCGCCACCACACCCGACTTACTCATGCCGAGGTCGGCGGCGAGTTCCCGGACGGTCACGCCGTCCAGGCCGAGTAGCGACGCGCGGTCGACCGTCGCCTGCACGATTCGGCCCCGGGTACGGGCCGCCTCGTTGGCGGAGCTTCGTGGAGACATCAGCCAATTATAGGGGACAATCGTCCGCTATATTATTGAGGACACTTGTCCCCTATTCGAGGAGCTGCCGTGAGCGCCCGAATCGACTCCGCCGCCTTCGACCGACTGGCCACCGCCTCCACTCGCGCCCGGTTGACCCGGCTCACCGTCGCCGATCTCGACCAGCCCGCCAGCACCACCGATTGGGACCTCCGAACCCTCCTTTCGCACCTAGTGGGCGGCAACATCCGCTTCGCGCAGGCGTTGCGGGGCGACGCGGTCGACTGGCCCACCCGCGACAGCGAACCGGTGACCTCACCGCTCGCGGAGTTCGACGCGACCTCGGCCGACCTGGCCGCGACGATCAGCGAACTCGGCGACCCTCAGCAGCCTGTCCGGCTCGCAGCGGGCAAACCTCCCGCATTCTTCGCCGTCGGCGTCCATGCTGCGGACATGCTGATCCACGGCTGGGATCTTGCGATCGCAACCGGGCAGGACCCGAGCCTCGACAGCGATCTCTGCCTCGCGGCCATCGACGTGCTCGAGCACTATCCGGCGTCGTTCTGGGGCCCCGGCCGGTTCTTCGCACCGCGCATCGCGACCACGTCGAGCGATCCCGCGATGCGCCTGCTGAGTCTGGCCGGCCGCGCCGCCGAGCGATGAGACCGATTCCACCCAATGTCGGCAACACGTCCGAAATATCTTCTCCGGCAGCACTATTCGCGTCAGCCATCACCTCGAGGATGTCCGTTCCGGGTGAACGTAGCGAGGGCCTGTGGCGTTGAGCTGCGGGGTTGTCGTCATGTCAGGGAGTCGGGCGCGGAATCGTTCAGTTCATCCCTGCGAATTCTTTGACGCGTTGGCTGTCCCAGATCGCACCGCGTAGTTCCTGCATCGGTGTGGACCATTCGCGGATCAGGACGGGCCGGATGTGTCGGTGGTGGAGGATGATGTTGCCGGGCTGCCGTTTGCGGGTGAACCAGAGCAGGCTGCGATCGTGGCGGTCCTCGACGGTGGAGTTGGATTTACCGAGTTGGCTTGGTCGGCCGTGTCCGGAAGAGCGTGGCGGGTTGGCTGGGTGGGCGTGAGCTGTCGATGGCCATCCACTTCGCGATGGCGTCTCCGGTGGGGCGGGGCTGGTAGAGCGGGGTGCCGATGCGCTGTGCGATCTCGGTTGTGAAGCGTCGCAGGTCGCTGAGGTCGCTGCTGGCGGCCCGACGCCGCCAGGTGGGTGATGCGAAAAGGGTGGCGAGACTGACCGCTTCGGGATAGACGGAGGCGAAGATCCGCGATGCGCTGAAGTGGGTCTGCTCGAGGCCGTCGGGGATGAGTTGGTGGGAGCGTTCCTCCCAGACCAGGTAGGCCAGGTGGGTCGCGGGACCGATGCTGGCGGGTGTCTGCCAGAGGTGGCCGCAGACCATGAACCCGGTAAGCACCGCGTCGTAAGTCGCGGCCCAGCCGTGACGGCGCAGCAGTCGGAGGTGATGGCGTTGGGCGCGGACGATGTCGGGGTGTTCGCGGAGTGATGGGTTGGGGTGGTCGGCCGCAAATCGACTTTGTCGCGTTCACGGGTTCGCGTGCGGTGGGATTGAAGATTTGGGAAACGGCGGGCCGCACCCCGCCCGGTCAGGCCAACCTCAAGAAGGTGGTCTGTGAGATGGGCGGGAAGAACGCGCTCATCATCGACAACGACGCCGACCTCGACGAAGCGATCCCCGCCACGCTCTACAGCGCGTTCGGTTTCGCCGGCCAGAAATGCTCCGCGCTCTCGCGGTTGATCGTGCTCGCGGACATCCATGACGAATTCGTGGAGCGGCTGATTGCGGCCGCGGCTGCGACGCCGGTGGGCGATCCGGCGGAGCCGGGCGTCGTGGTCGGGCCCGTGATCGACGCCGAGGCGCAAAAGAAAATTCTCGGGCTGATTGAACAGGGGAAAAGAGAGGCCAAGTTCGCGTGGCAGGCCGCCCTCCCGCCCGCGCTCGCGGCCAGCGGGGGGTACTTCGTGCCGCCCACGATTTTCACCCAGGTGAAGCCTGACGCCGTGATTGCCCGGGAGGAAATCTTCGGCCCGGTGCTGGCCGTGATCAAGGTGCGCGACCTCGACGAAGCTTTCGCGGTGGCGAACTCCACCGACTATGCGCTCCCGGGCGGGCTCTTCTCGCGGAGCCCAAGCGCGCTCGAGCGCGCGGAACGAGAGCTCATGGTGGGCAACCTTTACCTCAACCGCGGCATCACCGGGGCGATCGTGGAACGTCACCCCTTTGGCGGCTTCAGGC
>JANNPJ010000444.1:0-18949 GCA_031400005.1 Kineosporiaceae bacterium
CGGCCGGATCGCCGAGGATCACCCCTTCATCGACGAGGTGGTCGGCGCGGTCGCCGACCTGTCCGGTGGACGCCGTCCGATCCGGGCGGCCGCGTCCTACGGCAGCGACCTGCGGCTGTACGCCGGGATCGGCGGTATCCCCACGCTGCACTACGGGCCGGGTGATGTGCGATTCGCCCACGCACCGCGCGAGCAGGTCGATCTCGCCGAGCTGATCGTCGTCACCCGGGCCCTGCTCCTGCTGACGATCAGGCGCTGCGGCGTCCATTTCTGAGCGGAGCCTGCACCTGCCATCCTGCGCGGGGAATCGGTTGGACAGCCGCCGGTGCGCCGTTGCAGGAGGTCACGCAATGAAGCGAATGGTCCGTGAGGCAACGGGTTTCATTGTGGATCTGCGCCACAACGGGGGCCCTGAGCTGGTTGGCCTGAGCTGGGCGGCCTGCGGAATTGGGGACGTCGGGAGCTAGGCAGGCAGTTCGCGGACGGTGGCCTGACCGTCGGTGGCCTCCACGGCAATGCGGCGGTTCACCTTCACCGCGTCTAGCAGCCGGCGATCGTGGCTGACCAGCAGCAGCGTGCCGGGATAGGTATCCAGCGCCTGCTCCAGTTGCTCGATCGCGGGCAGGTCCAGGTGGTTGGTCGGTTCGTCCAGCACCAGCAGGTTGACGCCGCGGGCCTGCAGCAGCGCCAGCCCGGCCCGGGTGCGCTCGCCTGGAGAGAGGGTCCCGGCCGCGCGCATCACATGCGCCGAGGCCAGGCCGAACTTGGCCAGCAAGGTCCGGACCTCGGCGTCCGACCAGGTCGGGAGCTGCTCACCGAAGGCCCGAAACAGCGCGGTCTCACCGGTGAACAGGGAGCGGGCCTGATCGATCTCACCGACCACGACGCCGGGCCCGAGCGAACTGGACCCGGCTGCGAGCTCCAGCCGGCCAAGCATGGCGGCCAGCAAGGTCGACTTGCCCGCGCCGTTCGGCCCGGTGATCGCCACCCGATCGGCCCAGTCGATCTGCAGGTCGACCGGCCCCAGCTGGAACCCGCCCCGCTGCACCACGGCGCCGCGCAGCACGCTGACCACAGCTCCGGCCCGCGGCGCGACCGCGATCTCCAACTGCAGCTGCCACTCTTTGCGTGGTTCCTCGACGACGTCCAGCCGTTCGATCATTCGCTGGGACTGGCGGGCCTTCGCGGCCTGCTTCTCGCTCGACTCGGCCCGTACCTTGCGGCCGATCTTGTCGTTGTCCGGGGCCTTACGGCGGGCGTTCCGGACGCCCTTCTCCATCCAGTTTCGCTGGGTCCGGGCGCGTTCCTCCAGCCCGGATTTGGTGTCGGCGTAGTCCTCGTAGGCCTCCCGGGCGTGCTGTCGGGCGACCTCGCGCTCCTCCAGGTAGGCGGCATAACCGCCGCCGAACACGCTGATCTGTTGCTGGGCAAGATCAAGTTCGACCACCCGGGTCACCGTCCGGGCCAGAAACTCCCGGTCATGACTGACGACGACGACCCCGGCCCGCAGGCCGTTGACGAAGGTTTCCAGCCGGCCCAAACCGTCCAGGTCCAGGTCGTTCGTCGGCTCGTCAAGCAGGAAGACGTCGTACCGGCTGAGCAGCAGCGAGGCCAGCCCGGCTCGTGCCGCCTGACCGCCGGAGAGCGCGGTCATCGGCGTCTCCAGGTCGGCGTCCAGGCCGATCTCGGTCGCGACGTGGACCGCGCGCTCGTCCAGGTCGGCGGCCCCGAGCGCGAGCCACAGTTCCAGCGCGTCGGCGTAGGCGTCGTTGCGGGCCGCTTGGTCGGCGTCCGTGCCCGAGGTGTCGGCGAGTGCCTCGGTGGCGGCGTCCAATTGATTTTGGACGTCGCTCACACCGGTCCGGCGGGCGAGGAACGCGGTGATCGTCTCGCCGGGCCGTCGCTCCGGCTCCTGCGGGAGGTAGCCGACGGTTGATCCGGCCGGGCTGAGCTGGACCGTGCCCTGTTCGGGACGGTCGAAACCGGCCAGCAGGCGCAGCAGAGTTGACTTTCCGGCACCGTTCGCGCCGACCAGCCCGACCACGTCGCCGGGGGAGATGCCGAGGTCCAGGCCGGCGAACAACTGGCGATCCCCGTGGGCAGCCGCCAGGTCGCGGGCGGTAAGCGTGGTCATGACTCGAGGTTACTGGCGCTACCAGGAACTCGATTACCGCGCGCTAACGACGAGTTCGATCGGACGCGTGTACCGGCGGGGAGGATTCGCTCGCGATGCAACCGGTTTCATGGTCGGCGCCGGCTGGTGAATCCTCCCCGCCGGTCCGTCAGAACAGCCCGGCCGGAGCGCGGGGGTCGTCGTGGGAGACGATGTCCTTCCCGAGTGGGGCGATCGCCACGGCGGCGAGCTTGATGTTCGCCCAGCCGAACGGAATCCCGATGATCGTGATGCAGAGCGCCACCCCAAGGGCCAGGTGAGCGATGGCGATCCAGAGTCCGGCGAGGATGAACCAGACGACGTTACCGATCGCGGACGCGGCGCCCGCCTCCGGCCGCCGGATCAGCGTGCGGCCGAACGGCCACAACACGAATCCGGCCAGCCGGAACGAGGCAATCCCGAACGGGATCGTGACGATCAGAATGAACATCAGCACCCCGGCAACTGCGTACCCGACGGCCAGCCAGAACCCCGAGACGATGAGCCAGAGCACGTTCAACACCAAGTTCAACGGGGTGAGCATCGCTGTCCTTCGGGCTAGATCGACGCTGGGATGAGCGCGGGGTTAGTGCGAGTCAGTGCGAGACGGTGACGGGCTTGCCCTTGGCCTGCCCGATCGAGCCGAGGAGGTCGTCGAACCAGGCCTGTTCGGTGTCGAACGGCTTGCCGCCCTTGATCCGCGGGAACTCGATTGCCCGCAGCCGTCCGCCGGCTTCCTCGTCGTGGCCGATCACGCCGCTCTCGCCTTTCAACGCGCAGTCCACGGCCAGGTCGACGAACCCCTTGATCAGCCGGAGGTCATCCGAGTTCGCCGCGGCCGAGCGGGCGAAGTATCCGCTCTTCTGCACCATCGTCTTGTCGGCACCGAGCAGCCCGGCGAACTGCTTCGCGAACCAGGCTCCCGGGTTGATGGTGTCGATCTTTACGTGGCCGAAGGCGTCGCGGAGTGGTTCCTCACCGCGGGCGATCATCTCCTCGACGATCGTTTCGACGCCGGCCCCCTCGGACAGGAAGATGTTCACGCATCCGACCTCGTCCATCACGGTCTTCAGTCGCTCCGCCTCGGCGGCGATGTCGAAGCTCAGTTCGGGGACGAAAACGGCGTGGACATCCCATTTGCGCGAGTCGTTGCCGAACTCGGGCAGGAACGTCTGGGCTTCGATCCATTCGCGGTACTTGGCCGTGGTGGCCGCGGTCAGCCAGCCACAGTTGCGGCCCATTACCTCGTGGATGACCAGCATCCGGAAGTTCGACGAGTGCTCGGCGATCACGTTCCGGGCGAAGATCGCGCCCTGCTCAGCCGCGGTCCAGGCGCCCAGGCTCTGCCGGATCGGGATCACATCGTTGTCGATCGTCTTCGGTAGCCCGACGACTGTCAGTTCGTAGCCGTTGGCGTGCAGGTAGGCGGCCAGGTCTGCGGCGGTGGTGTTGGTGTCGTCCCCACCGATGGTGTGCAGGACGTCCACCCCATCTCGGGTCAGCTGCTCGGCCGCCACGTGCAACGGGTCCTGTCCCTCGGTGACCAGACCACGGCTCACGCAGTCGGCGACGTTCGTCAGCTTCACCCGGCTGTTGCCGATCGGGCTGCCACCGAAGCGGTGCAACAGGTGCGACTTGTCGCGAATCTCCGGGGTGACGGTCAAGTACTCACCCGCGAGCAGCCCGGCATAGCCGCTCCGGTAACCGATGATCTCGACCTCGGGCGCAATCTCGGTGTATCGCTCGATCAGGCCACCGACGGCGGAGGACAAGCAAGGGGCCAGGCCCCCGGCGGTAAGCAGGGCTACGCGACGAACGGACATGTGACTCGGCTCCCGATACAACAGCGTCAAACGGACGACTTTCCCAATGCACAGCCAGCCTAGTGCGAGGTCTGTCGGTGGTCAGTGACAGGCTTGCGGCTATGAACATTCTCGAGGAGTTCGTCGCTGCGGATGACCGCTACACGCACACGCCGTATCGGCGCTGTGGGCGCAGTGGGCTCCAACTGCCTGCCGTCTCGCTCGGCCTCTGGCACAACTTCGGGGACGACAAACCGATCCAGACCCAGCGAGCGATCCTGCGTCGGGCGTTCGACCTCGGCGTCACGCACTTCGACCTGGCGAACAACTACGGTCCGCCCTACGGTGCGGCGGAGCGGAATTTCGGCTCCATCTTCGCCTCCGACTTCCGCCGTTATCGCGACGAACTCGTGCTCTCGACGAAGGCCGGCTACGACATGTGGCCCGGTCCGTACGGCGACTTCGGATCGCGAAAGTACTTGCTGTCCAGCCTTGATCAGAGTCTGAAGCGGATGCAGGTCGACTATGTGGACATCTTCTACAGTCACCGCTTCGACCCGGAGACGCCGCTGGAAGAGACGATGGGGGCGCTCGACACCGCCGTCCGTTCGGGTCGCGCGCTGTACGCCGGAATCTCCTCGTACTCACCCGAACGCACGGTCGAGGCCGCCGCGATCCTCCGCCAGCTCGGCACCCCGTTGCTGATCCACCAGCCCAGCTACTCGATGCTCAACCGCTGGGTGGAGGAAGGGCTGCTCGATGCCCTGGAGGAGCAGGGCGTCGGCTGTATCGCGTTCTCGCCGCTGGCCCAGGGCCTGCTCACCGACCGGTATCTGGACGGCGTCCCGGAGGGTTCCCGGGCGGCTGCGGGCAAGTCCTTGGATCCGGGCCAGTTGTCCGAGACGAACCTCACGCATGTGCGGGCGTTGAACAAGGTGGCTGCCGCCCGCGGTCAGTCGCTGGCCCAGCTTGCGCTGAGTTGGGTGCTGCGCGACCAGCGGGTGACCTCGGTGCTGATCGGCGCCAGCAGCGTCAAGCAATTGGAGGCCAATCTGGGTGCGGTGGGCGCGCCGGAGTTCACCGACGCCGAACTGACCCAGATTGATCAGCATGCCGTCGATGCCGGGATCAACCTCTGGGCCAAGTCCAGCGCCGAGTAGCCCCTCAACCCCAGGTCAGCGCCGTCCTTGGCCAGCCGTTCTTGGTCAGCGCCGGCTCAGACCGGGCCGGCTCAGACAGCGCTGACTGAGGCTGCCTGGCTCTCGAAAACCTTGCGCAGTGCCTTGGCAGCCGGGCCGGCTGTCAAGGCCAGCGCGCGGATTCGATCTCGGTGCTCGCGCCGTTCCCGGCCGCTGAACACGGTGTTCAGCTCAACCGCCGAGACCAGCGGAACCAAGGCCAGGGCAAGCGGGTCCAGGTCCTTGCTCGGCGCGCCGCTGAGGACGACGCGGCGCAGTTCGGCGATCAGTTCGCGAACGATCCGGGTGTCCCGGACGTGGACCACCTTCTTCGGGAAGATCCCCAGGACGGTGCTCTCGGTGACGGTGATCACCCGGTTCGCCGTCAGGCGCTCCCGGACCGCCTGGTAAGTGATCTTCGCGTCCTTCTCGACCCAGTGTTGCCAGGACCGCGGCTTGCTGTTCTCGATCTGTTTCAGGACGGCGCTCAGGACGGCGTCCTCGGTGCGCTGACCGGTGATCCGAGGCTTGCCGTTGTCGTCGACGAGTCGACCGGCGAGCGTGAGTTCGACCAGGGCGGCTGCGCGGATCAGTTGGCCGTGGCTGTTCCCCCCGGTCAGCTTCTGTTTTTCGACGTCGTACGCGATCAGAAAGGCACGGTCGGCTAGCCGGGTCGGCAGGTCCGCAGTCATCACGGCTCCTCAGGGGTGGCGTTCGTCGTCCGGTTGGATTGCATCGTTGCATCATGATCGGGTGCGGTGGCCTCACCGCGCTCGGCCGCTGGCCGGCCGGGTCGGCGGATTCGGCCTACGTTGCCAGGCATTCGGCCGGCATCTGCCAGGGCCCGGCGGAGCAGGAATTCGATTTGCGCGTTCGTGCTGCGCATTTCGTCGCCCGCCCAGCGGGTCAGCGCGTCGTGCACGGCCGGGTCCAGCCGAAGCAGTACCGTCTTGCGTTCCGTTGGCACGACGATCAGTGGTAGAGCGAACCGGCGTTCACGACCGGCTGTGCCTCGCGATCGCCGCAGAGCACCACGAGCAGGTTGCTCACCATCGCGGCCTTGCGCTCCTCATCGAGTTCGACGACGTCGTTCTGGGCCAGTCGCTCCAAGGCGGCCTCGACCATCCCGACCGCGCCGTCCACGATCCGAGCGCGCGCGGCCACCACGGCTCCGGCCTGCTGCCGGCGCAGCATCGCTTGGGCGATCTCTGGTGCATAGGCCAGTCGGGTCAGCCGGGACTCGATGACCCGGACACCGGCCGACTGCACCCGGACGGCGATCTCGGCGGACAGCTTTCCGGTGACCTCGTCCGCGTTGTCTCGCAGCGACATCTGCCCCTGCCCGGCCGGCTCGTAGGGGTAACTGTTGGCGATGTGCCGAACGGCGGTCTCGGTCTGGATCGCCACGAATTCGACGAAGTCGTCGACCTCGAATTTGGCCCGGGCGGTGTCCTGCACCTGCCAGACGACGACGGCGGCAATCTCGATCGGGTTGCCGTCGGCGTCATTCACTTTCGCCACCCCGGTCTCGTGATTGCGGATCCGAGTGGAGATCGATGACCGGGAGGTCAAGGGGTTCACCCAGCGCAACCCATCGGTCCGGATAGTGCCCTGGTAGCGGCCGAGCAGTTGGACGACGCGGGCCTGTCCGGGAGCGACGGCGGTGAGTCCGCACGCGATCACCACCGCTACCAGGAAGACCAGGACGGCTGCTCCGAGCAGGATGACGGCCTCATTCGCCACTGCGGCGACGGTCGCGATGATGGAGATCAAGAGCAGAGCGATCGCGATGATCGCCATCGTCCAGCCAGAGCGATCGATCGCCGGGCGTTCCATCACGTGCGGTGCGGGCATCGTGACGCCCGCGAAGGGGACTTCCGAGCTGGCCGGAGCGTCCTGTGGGGACGCAGCGGGCCGGTTGAGCGGAGGGGTGTTCATCATGAGCTCCTCGTCGAGTAGGTAGCTCAAAGCTAGCATTGTGATATCACTTTTGCCTAGGTGGATCACCGGCACAAATCCGGGTCAGGGACGGTTGCCCGGTGGTGCGTCACGTTGGTCGCGGGGTTTGACCCGGTGCGAGGGTCATTTTGCGCGACTAACTAACTGGAAGCGGGCAGGGCAACCGTGCATGATCGCCGTCAAAGAGCTCCATGATCACGGTTGCCCTTGGAACCTGGCCAGCCCAAATCGCCAGCATGGTCGGTGGCCCGGTCGACGTGCCTGCCGGGTTCGGCCCGGTGGGCGGGTCGAACCCAGCACCCACGTCGCGGCGGACGCGCTTGGCGGGTGTTGGCCTACGTGGCGCTGCGGGTTGCCGCGGAGATGGTCTCCTCGGTCAGGGCGGCCTGGGCGTCGCTGAACTCGTCCGGTCGTCCGGCCCGGAGCAGATCCCGCCATTTCCCGGCGTCATGGTCGGCGGGGGTGGTCGTCGCCAGGAAGTCGATCAGCACAGTGGCGAACCTGGGCGGGTCGCTGTGGTGCGGGAAATGCCCGGCCGAGTCGATGATCTCCAGTCGGCTGGCTGGGAGCGCGGCATGGGCGACATGGGCATGCGCGACCGGGATGATGGGATCGCGGGCCCCCCAGATCAGCAGCGTGGGCAGGCTCCGGCCGAGATAGCAGCGGTCGAGCATGGTGACCATCTGCCCATGCCTGTCCACCACCGCCCGGAGAGTCTGGATCACGGCCGCTCGCGACGTCCGGTCCGGCATCGAGTCGAACACCCGGAGCAGGTCTTCGGCATCGAGGCCGAGGTTGGTGTTCAGGCCGTGCAGGAGCTTGGCACCGATCTTGGCGGTCAGGTGGGCCATCGGCAGGCGTAGTAGCTGGAGTCCGAGGTCGGCGTTCGGCATCGACACCAGGCGCAGCGCGGGGTGCACCTCCCGGCCCACCCCGCCGGTGCTGACCAGCACGAGTCGATCGCAGTGATCCGGGTACTGGTAAGCGAACTGCATCGCGACGCCACCGCCGAGCGAATGTCCGATCACGGTTGCCCGGTCGACTTCCAGCACTTCGAGCAGGTCCCGCAGTCCGTTCGCGAAGGCGGCTACCGAATAGTCCGCCCGGGGTTTGTCGGACCGCCCGTGGCCGAGCAGGTCGGGGGCGATCACCGTGTGATGGCGGGCCAGCAGCGGGATCAGTTCCCGCCAGGTCTCCGAGGAATCGCCGATCCCATGCACCAGCAGCAGCACGGGTCCCTCGCCGGCGCGCAGGAATGCTCGCCGATACCCGTGGACGGTACGGAACTCCAGGCGCGGGTCGCCGTCCCGGACGCTCGCCAGCGGCGCTCGACCCCGGCGTGGGCCAGCCCGCGAACCGATCAGCGACATTCCCTACCTCCTGGTCGCGACGATCTTCTCAGTGTCCACGGCGGATGTCGTCCCAACCAGAGAGCGGCGGATCTTCGACCACTCTGGCCCCGTCTCCGTTCGCATCAGCGCGCATCGTTGCGCACAATTTCGTGCGATCGAGCGATTGCTTAGGGTGACGAGTGTCTCAAAGTGGCCCCTTCGGGTATCCAATCCATGATGCAATCATTTCGGACGAAGTGCCGCAATAGGCCATCAGGCCGCAGCGCGGGTTTCATGACGGGTCCGGGGCCGGGACCGAGGGGAGGGCGTCGCGATGACCGCTTCTGACGCCTATCCGGAATGGTGGTGCCCCCCATCGGTCACCCGGCTGTCGGACCGGCTCGCCGATCGCCACCTAGCCAGTCTCAGTAACTCGGCCAGTCTCGCTAACTCGGCTGGCGCCACCCATTCGGCCAGCGTCACCAATACGGCCGGTCTCGCTCATTCGCCGGTCGGATCGGCAGACCCGGCCGAATCCCCGTCGTCCCGAATCGGACTGGACTGGGTGGTTCGCGCCCAGGACGGCGAAGCGAGCCAGGTGCTCCCGGAGATCGACCTGGCGATTCACGCCGGTCTGGAGCCGGGCGCCTACGCCCGCGCGCTGTATGCCCAGGCGCTCTGTCTGATGATGCTGAATGACGGTCCGACCGCCATCCGGGTGGCTCGTGAGCTCAGCTCACTGTGCTGGGAGCTTCAGCTTCCGGCTGCCGGGCTGCGGGCCCGGGCGCTGCTCGTGGATCTGCTGCATCAGGAAGGAAAGCTGGAACAGGCGGTGGAGCAACTCGCCCAGGCGGTGGCTTTGGAGCCGGCCATGCATGATCTGTCCGATCCGGACACTCAGACGGCGCTCGGTGCGCTCGCGATCGCACTTCGGCGCAGCGGCGTGGTCGAGGAAGCCAACCGTCTGGAGCAACGGCTCGCGGCCGTGGAGCACACCCTGCCGCTGCACCAGCGGGTGTCACGATGGAGCAACCAGGCGTTCGAGCATGTCGCGCAGGCGATGAATGCCGCCCGACGAGCGCCTTACGCCGTGGATACCGATCTGCTCGATGAAGCGGTGGCTGAGATCCAGTTGGCTGCCAAACTCGCCAGCGCCGGCTCTTACCAGGTCATTGCAATCGAGGCGCAGGTGATCGAGGCGCTCCCGGACGCCCTGGTGGCGGACGCCGAGACCGGGCTGGTCGCCCTGAACAGGTGCCGGGAGGTAATCGAGTTCGGGCCGGAAGCCACCTCGGCGCAGGTGTTCTGGGCGGTTGGGGTGGTCCGGGCGATGGTTCGGCTCGGCCGTTTCCACGAGGCAGTCGCGATCGGGACCCGGATGCTGGCCCGAATCCGTGACCACGCCAGGGAAGGGGATCGACGGATCCTGGCATATGAGGTGATGCGGGCGGAACACCCTCAGGTGGAACGGGCCCAGACCGGGACGGCCGAGTACTTGGCCCTCACCGAGAACCTGGCGGGAACCGACTTCGCGCTGGTCAGTGCGCTGTTCAAGGCGCGGGTGGATCTGCTGCGCGGAGCCGACGAGCGGCGCGGGTTGGCGCGAGCGGCGTCCCTCGACCCACTCACCGGGCTGATCAACCGGCGTGGCGCGGCCGCAGCGATCGCGGACGCAGCGGTGCGGCCACGGAACGAACCGATCGCGCTGCTGGTCATTGACCTGGACGGGTTCAAGGATGTCAATGACAGTTGCGGCCACCTGGCTGGTGACGTCGTCCTGCAACGGGTTTCGCAGGCGCTGCGGGCCACCGCTCGGGCCGAGGACGTAGTCGCCCGCTGGGGTGGTGACGAATTCGTCGTCGTCGCGGCGCTGGACGAGGACCGTGCCCTGGCCCTGGGCGACCGGCTCCGGGACACCATCCGCCAGCGCGCCGGGATTGACTCGAACATCCCAGTGACCGGGAGCGTCGGCGTGGCCGTCCGGAAAACCGCGGTGGACGAGGTGGCCTGGCTGCAGTGCGCGGACAACGCCATGTACCTGGCGAAGCGATCCGGCGGCGATGCCACGGTGCTGAGTTGAGGTTCGGCTTGGATTGAGGTTGGCTGGGTTGTGGTTGCTGGGCTGCGTACCACTCTTTAGGCGGATCTAGCCCGTTGCCCGGGTGGACGACGTTCTTCTCGTGGACACGGACCGACCGGTGCCGCCGGACGGTTCCCGGTGCCCGACCAATGCGCAGCAGGCACTCACCGCGTTCCTGGCCTGCCTGCTCAGTTTGTTCTTCTTAGGCACGCTGGCGGCGGCCACCAACCCGTCGCTGATCGGCCTGGATCGGCTCGGAGTCGGCGTCCATCCGGCGATTCCCGCGGATGCGGCGAGCGCTCCGCTGGCTCAACCGGAGCCGGCACCGAGCGGGGTCGGTGGCTATCGACTGCTCGAGATCCAGGACGACGGTTCGGGACGGCCGGTGCGCTGGGATCCGTGCCGGCCGATCCACTACGTGGTGCGCCCGGATGGTGCCCCTGCCGGCGGCGAGCGCGCGCTCCGATCGTCGATTGCCCGGATCGAACAGGTCACTGGCTTACGGTTCAGCTTTGACGGCGAGACCTCGGAAACCCCGCACCGAGATCGGCCGACAGTGGATGTCGCCAGGTACGGCAGCCGTTGGTCCCCGGTCCTGGTGGCGTGGACGGACCCGGCTGAGTACCCAGCGATGACCGGTTACGCCGGTCTCGGTGGGCCGGACACGGTGGCCGGCCACACTCGGGGGCATCGCCGGTTCGTCAGCGGAGTGGTGCTGCTGAACCGTCAATACCTGTCCGAAGTGTTTCACTGGGATGACGGCCAGGCCCGGCTGGATGCGGTGGTTCTGCACGAGTTCGGGCATCTGGTCGGGTTGGATCATGTCCCGGACCCGAATCAGCTGATGTTCAAACAGCCGTCGGCACATGCCGATGGTTTTGCGGACGGCGACCGTCGGGGGCTTGCCCTGCTGTCCAGTGGGCCGTGTTTTCGCGACTTCTAGTTTTCGAGACTTCTCATTGTCGAAAGTCCGCACGGTATCGGGTGGCTCGCGCCATTGTGTTATCCACAGAACTGAGAACGGGCGGTTTATCCACAGATTCGGGGTCTCTTCCCCAGCGCCGTGGATCGGCGAGCAATCTGGCTGTCATGGATACCAATGAAACGACGGTTATCACCAAAGCCGGCCCGGAGGACATGATCGCCACGGCCTGGTTCAGTCTGGGGTACAAGCCCCGCAACAGCCTGGTCGTGATCGGGCTGGAAGGGCCGCGCCAACGCGTCGGCGTCCTACTCAGGGCCGATCTGCCCAGGTCCGATCTGCTCAGGTCCGATCTGCCCAGATCCGCCCATCATTCGGGCCCTAGTTCGAGCCATAGTTCGAGCCGAAGTGCTGGCAATGCTGAGCGTTGCAGCGAGGAGCTCCGGCCGATGGACCAGCTATCGCCGAAGGAACTGCGAGCGGTGCTTCCCGGGATGGTGGCTGACCTCTTGGCCACGGTCGCCACCTCGGGTGCTCGCGGGGTGCTGGCGATCGTGGCCGATGAGAATGCTCTCGATCGCAGGCCGCCCGCGGTGGTCAGGCTGTTGCGACATGGCGTCCGTGAGTTCGGGCTGCGGCTGTTCGATGTGCTCGGCCTGACCTCCACGGCTTTCTCCTCGCTGCTGTGTCGAGATCCCCGCTGTTGCCCACCGGGCGGTCGACCGATTGCCCAGGTCTTGTCCAGTCGGACCGCCGCCGCGCACGTGGTCTACGGCGACACGGTGGCCGAGTCGGAGGCGGACCTCCTTGCCGATGTCACCCACGGACCATCGGACCCGCCGTGCGATCCGCCGTCCGTCAGCTTGCTTGATGCCGATCCCGATCCTGACCCCGATGCCGCTGTCTACCCCGATTCTGATCCACGCAGTGAGCGCTCACCCCTGGACTGGCTCTCCCTGGAGCAGCGGTGGACCTGGTGGGAGCGCTGGAACAGGGCTTGTGTCAGTGCCGCAAAGATTCCCAGCCAGGCCGAACCGCTGCGCGGATTCTCTGCGGCGCTGCATGACTGGTACCTACGTGACGCCGTCCTGATGAGTTTGCTCGGGGCCGCCAAAGTGGAGGTGCGGGACCTGCTGGACGGCAGTTACGCCGGGATGGCCGGCTACCCCGGTGGACCCGGCGAGAGTCGGGATGGCACAGATCGGGATGGTCCGGGTTGGGATGGCCGGGGTGGGGGTCCGGGTTGGGATGGCCAGGGTTGGGATGGAACAGATCGGGATGGCCCGGATTGGGATGGCCGGGGTTGGGATGGACTGGGGCAGCTTGGCGCACCTGAGCCCGCGGCCGAGCAATTCCGGCAGGATCTCGTGCGCTTGCTCCGGCAGCGACCCGACGGAGAACGGCTGAACGCCGGACGGACCGTGCTCGCCGCAGCAGTCCGGGTGGCAGGGAAAGGCGACCGAGGGCCTGCGCTGGCCGTGCTTGCCATGCTGGCCTGGTTCGAGGGTCGAGGAGGGCGCGCGAGGCTTCTCGTCGAGCAGGCGCAGGCCGATGCCCCCTGGGTTTCTCTGACTCGACTGGTGGAGGACCTGCTGATGGGACGGATCCCACCGCCATGGTTGAGCAATGGGTCTGGCTGAGAAATGGGCCTGAAGGGTGACGAAGTGCACGTCAATAGTCCAGATTCTGAGATGGGGTGGGCGAGTGTCCGTGGCTCGCTTAGGATCTCCTCCTAGGTCATGAGTATCAGCACCAAGCCCCGGCTTGCTGGTCGGCAACCCTCGTTCCGCGGTGGGGTGCCCCGGGTGATGACCTGGCTGACGCCATTGGGCGGAGGCAAGCGCGGTCGACAGTCGTCGGCCCGAAAGCTCGCGGGCCTGCCCGCGATGGGCGCGGCTGTCCCGTGCCCATGAGTTGGAGGAGTTTTCATGACCACTGGCTGGTCCTTCGAAACCCGACAGATCCACGCCGGTCAGACCCCAGACCCGACCACGGGTGCACGTGCCTTGCCGATCTACCAGACCACCTCGTTCGTCTTCAAAAGCACCGAGCAGGCCGCAAACCTGTTCGGACTGAAGGAATTCGGGAACATCTACACCCGGATCAACAACCCCACCACTGACGTGGTGGAGCAGCGGGTGGCAAACCTGGAGGGTGGCGTCGGAGCGCTGCTGGTTGCTAGTGGTCAGTCTGCGGAGACTCTCGCGCTGCTCAACGTGGCCGAGGTCGGCGACCACATCGTCGCCAGCCCCAGCCTCTACGGCGGCACGTACAACCTCTTCCACTACACCTTGCCGAAGTTCGGCATCGAGGTCAGCTTCGTCACCGACCCGGACGACCTCGAGTCCTGGAAGGCCGAGGTCAAGCCGAACACGAAGGCGTTCTTCGCCGAGACGATCTCCAACCCGAAGCAGGACGTGCTCGACATCGAGGGTGTCGCGAAGGTCGCCCACGAGGCCGGTGTCCCGCTGATCGTCGATAACACCGTGGCCACCCCGTATCTGATCCGTCCGCTGGAGTGGGGCGCGGACGTCGTGGTGCATTCGGCCACCAAGTACCTCGGTGGTCACGGTGCCGCCATTGCCGGCGTGATCGTGGACGGCGGCACGTTCGACTATGCGGCCGATCCGGCGCGTTTCCCCGGCTTCAACACTCCGGACGCCAGCTACAACGGCCTGGTCTACGCCCGTGATCTCGGTGTCGGCAGTGCTCTCGGCGCGAACCTGGCGTTCATCCTGAAGGCCAGGGTGCAACTGTTGCGCGACCTGGGGCCAGCAGCCTCACCGTTCAATGCCTTCCTGATCTCCCAGGGGCTGGAAACGTTGAGCCTGCGGATCGAGCGTCATGTGCAGAACGCGACAGCCGTCGCGCATTGGCTGGAGGCCCGGGACGAGGTCGACTCGGTTGCGTACGCAGGCCTGCAGAGCAGCCCGTGGTATGCGCTGGGTCAGAAGTACGCGCCCAAGGGCGCTGGTGCGATTGTCGCCTTCGAGATCAAGGGCGGGGTGGAGGCAGGCAAGCGTTTCGTCGATGCCCTCGAGCTGCATAGCCATGTGGCGAATATTGGTGACGTCCGCAGCCTGGTCATTCACCCGGCAAGCACGACCCACAGCCAGCTGAGCGAGAGCGAGCAACTCGCCAGCGGTGTCACTCCGGGTCTGGTCCGGTTGGCCGTCGGGCTGGAGAACATCTCGGACATCCTGGCTGACCTGGAGGCCGGTTTCCGGGCGGCGAAGGCTAGCTGATGACCTTCACGCAGGAGATTTCGCACCTGTCCCCACCTGCTGCGCCCCCCGCTTCCGGGGCGTGGCAGGTGGGGGACCACCCCGGCGACCGGCGGTTCGTCGACATCGGTGACCTTGCGCTGGAGCGCGGTGGCCGACTCGACGCCGTCCAGGTGGCTTACGAGACCTGGGGGCAGCTCTCGCCCACCGGTGACAACGCGGTTCTGGTGCTGCATGCACTGACCGGCGACAGCCATGTCGTCGGCGCGGCCGGTCCCGGACATCCCACTGCGGGGTGGTGGGACGAGCTGATCGGCCCGGGCCGTCCGTTGGACACCGACCGCTGGTTCGTGGTGGCCCCCAACGTGCTTGGAGGCTGCCAGGGCACCACCGGTCCATCCAGCCTGGCCGCGGACGGCCGCCGGTACGGCGGTCGATTCCCCTACCTCACCGTGCGCGACCAGGTGGCCTGTGAGGTGGCGCTGGCCGACGAACTCCGGATCGATCGCTGGGCGTTGGTCGTCGGCGGGTCGATGGGCGGGATGCGGGCGCTGGAGTGGGCGGTCACTGAGCCGGACCGGGTGGAGCGGCTCTTCGTCCTGGCCTCGACGTCGGCGGCCACCGGAGATCAGATCGCCTGGTGTGCCGCTCAGTTGGCGGCGATCCGAGCCGACGGGGCGTTCAAAGGCGGGGACTACTATGGCGCCGAGCCGGGCAACGGTCCGCACCTGGGGCTTGGAGTGGCCCGGCGGATCGCTCACACCACCTACCGGTCCGAGCAGGAGATCAACCTTCGGTTCGGCCGGTTGGCGCAACCCGGTGAAGACCCGCTGGGCGGGGGCGGTCGGTTCGCGGTCGAGTCATACCTTGATCATCATGCCGAGAAGCTGACCTACCGGTTCGACGCCAATTCCTACCTGGTGCTCACCGAGGCGATGAACTCGCATGATCTCGGCCGCGGGCGGGGAGGCACGGCGGCGGCGCTGAGCCGGGTTACCGCCCGAACCGCGGTGGCCGCGATCGAGTCCGACCGGCTCTACACGCCGGACCAGAACGCCGAGATCGCCGCCGGGATCAAGGGCTGCGCCGGGCTGCGGGTGGTTGCCTCACCGTATGGGCACGATGGATTCCTGGTGGAGGTTGAGCAGGTTGGCGAGATCCTGGCCGAGTTGCTCACCGAGGACGCCATCGACACCTGAGCGTTGACGAAGGCCCAGCGTGGTGGCTGGGCCGGGGCCTGGTGGTTGGGCAGGTCTGATGGGTGGGCCGGGTCTGGTGGCTGGGCAGGTCTGATGGGTGGGCAGGTCTGATGGGTGGTTGGCGTCAGCGGTCCGAGGGTCGACGTTCGGCGTCCGTTGCGTCGGCGTCGGCCAGGGCCTGGTCGATGCTCTGCCGTAGCGCCGGCCAGGTCGCTCCGAGGCCAATATGCAGCGGTAGCGACGGCACGTCGTCCAGGTCTACCCAGCGCAGTTCGTCGCTCTCCGGCGTGACCGGTCCCACCGTCAGGCCGGCATCGGCCAGCGCCAGCACGTAGGTGTAGGACCAGTTTCCGAGGTCTACCCCGGTTTGCGAGCTGAGCACGGTGACCTGAGAGGCGTCGACACCGGCTTCTTCGGCTGCCTCGCGCAGTGCCGCCTCGGCTATGCTTTCGTGGCTGTCCCGGGCACCCCCGACCAGGCCCCAACTGCCTCCTTGGTGGGTCCACCCGGCTCGCAGTTGAAGCAGCACCTGTGGTCGTGGGGAAGTTCGCAGCAAGGCCAACCCAGCCGCACCGAAGCGCCCCCAGTGTCGGTGGCCGCTGCCGGAGTCCACCCATCCGTTGCCGTCGCCCGTGGCCATGCGTTCACCGTACGTTCTGATAGCCGCAGCCTGTGTGGTGGGGTAACGTCCCAGGCTGGGAGGTTCCTATGCCAGTACTCGTCGGATTCGTACCGACCCCGGAGGGCAGAGCTGCTCTTCGGCGAGCCGTCGTGGAGTGTCAGCTCCGCGATGCGCGTTTGATCGTCGTCAATTCTGAATACCGCTCGGCCGATTCCACGTCGGTGGACCCGTCCGCGGATGAGGTTCGCTCGGCGTGCACGGAACTTGGCGTGAGCGAACCGGAGTTCGAGGTCCACCGGATGCATGACGCCTATGAGCCCGCAGATCACGTGCTCGCCGTGGCCGAGGAGACCGAGGCCGAACTGATCGTGATCGGCCTGCGACGGCGTACTCCGGTCGGGAAACTGATTCTTGGTGGCAGTGCCCAGCGCATCCTGCTTGATGCGTCCTGCCCGGTGCTCGCCGTGAAGGTCGACCAGCGCGTCGCCCGCGACGAGATCACCCTCCGCGGCACCCGCCTCCAGCAGCCGACTCCATGAGCGCGCCATTATGAGCGAGCCCGTGTGAGCGAGCCCGGAGGCGCGACGTCGTCTGGACCGAGGAGACGCAACCCCATCGAAGATGCGGGACGGTCGACGAGGGAAGTCCCCCACCCTGACGGGCGGGAGGTGCCCCCGTCCGTCATCAGCGCCGCAGGGCTCGCGAACAATCAACAGAGTCCGATTCGGCTGGCTCAGCAGCCGGCTGCGGATGAGTTGCTCTCTCGGGACCCGTTCGCCTTGCTGACCGGGATGCTTCTCGATCAGCAGGTGCCGATGGAGAAGGCGTTCGCCGGTCCTCGGCTGATCGCCGACCGGCTCGGCCTGGATGACCTCGACCCGGTGGTGGTCGCCCGGACCGATCCGGATGGTTTCACCGTAATCATGGCCGGACCACCCGCCGTCCATCGTTACCCGCAGTCGATGGGGGCTCGGGTGCAGGCGCTGGCCCAGGTCATTGTCGAGAAGTACGACGGTGACGCCGCGACGCTGTGGACCTCGGTGACCACTGGTTCGCAGCTGTACCAGCGGCTCACCGAACTACCCGGGTTCGGGCCGCAGAAGGCGAAGATCTTCGTCGCTCTGCTGGGCAAGCAACTCGGCGTCCGCCCGAGGGGCTGGCGGGCGGCGGCTGGGGACTACGGCCTCAAGGGCTTCCGCTCGGTGGCGGACGTCGTGGACGACGACTCGCTGGTGAAGGTCCGAGAGACCAAACGAGCGGCCAAGGCGGCGGCGAAGGCCGTCACTCTCTGACCAAGAGAGGTGGCCAAGCGTGTCGAACGACCCCGGATGGCGTCACGGCGTGCGAGCATACCCGTCGGCGTGCAACAATGAACAGTTGACTGGGCTGGGCCATAACATCACCAATGCAAACCGGGCATCATCGGGGCCCTTCCTGCGTTGAGTAACAGGCCCCCCTACTCATTTCCTACACCGTAGGACCACATCGCGTAGCGCTCCGAGAGCTTGTTGGCTCACGACGAAAGGTAGTCCGTGTCGTCGGTTCCGTCCCCCCGGCCTCTTCCCCCTGAGTTCGGGCACCCCGCACTCCAAGAACTTCTCCGCCTCGGAGCCACCCGAGGTGCCGTCGACGCAGCTGCCGTCCGGGTTGCCTGCGAGGATGCGGCTGTCCCGATGACCAGGATGCGCCCTGTCCTGAGAGCTCTAGACGACGCCGGCGTCACCATTGAGGTGCCGCAGGAGGCCTCCGCGAGGCGAGCCGTTGCGGCCACCGCTTCCCGGGTCACGGCCGCCACGGCCAAGACCCCGGCCAAGCCCAAGGCAGCCAAGCCGGCAACGGTGACTTCTCTGCCCGGTAGCGGCGACGAGCCCGGTGGCGAGGGCCCTGCTGCGGCTGCCGCCAAAAAGGTCGCAGCCGCCAAGAAGGCGCCGGCCAAGTCCGCCGCTCCCAAGCCGGCTAAGGCCGCTGCGAAGTTGGGTGTGGACGCCGACTCCGACGGGGTTGACGGCGAGCCGGACGACGTCGATGTCGAGGTTGAAGACGTCGAGGTTGACGTTGACGTCGACGCGATCGTCGCCGAGGTCGAGGTCGACGAGACCATCGTCGTCGTGGACGAGGCCGTCGTCGAAGAGATCATCGCCGAAGACGACGTCGCTGAGCCGGCCGTCGCCGTCGCCGCGATCAAGCCCAAGGAAGAGGAGGGTGCCTTCATCATCTCGAACGATGATGACGACGCCCCCGCCCAGCAGGTGGTCACGGCCGGTGCCACTGCCGACCCGATCAAGGACTACCTGAAGCAGATCGGCAAGGTCGCCCTGCTGAACGCCGAGCAGGAGGTCGAGCTGGCCAAGCGGATCGAGGCCGGTCTCTTCGCCGAGGAGCGGCTGAACTCCGGCGAGAAGCTGGAGACCAAGGGCCGCCGGGAGATGACCTGGATCGCCGAGGACGGTCGGCGGGCGAAGAACCACCTGCTGGAGGCC
>JANNPJ010000521.1:0-29549 GCA_031400005.1 Kineosporiaceae bacterium
GCCCTGACGAAGTCCAAATCAGCCCTGACGAAGGAGAGCACCGTGCCCGACCAGGATCAGCAGTCGCTTCTGATCGACGAGTGGCGATTGCAGCTGCGTGAGTGGCTGACCGGGACATTGCCCCCGAAGCTGGACAGCACAAGTGCCTGGGGGCAGGGCACGGCCGACTTCTCGGTCTTCCGAAACCTCACCGATGCTGAGGAAGGCGCCCTCCTCGAGGAGGTGCGGGCCTACCGCCGGGCTCGGTTCGACGCCGGATACGGTGCTCTCACCCTGCCCGTCGAGGTCGGTGGTTCCGGCCTTCCCGCTCTGTACAGCGTCGCCTTCGCGCAGGAGGAATCCGCCTTTGAGGTCCCGGCTTCGACCGAGTTGATCAGCGTGACAACCGGGTTGATCGGTCCGGCAGTCGCCCTTTTCGGCACCGCAGAACAACGGGATACCCTCGCCCGGGCTTTCCTGCGGACGGACCTGCTGGCCTGCCAACTGTTCAGTGAGCCAGGAGCCGGCTCAGATCTGGCGGCGCTGAGTTGCACTGCCGTGCGGGACGGCGACTCGTGGCTGGTGGACGGCCAGAAAGTATGGACGTCGGGGGCCCGGTTCGCGCAGTACGGTCTGCTGCTGGCCCGCACCGACCCCGAGGTGCCCAAGCAGGCCGGCATCACCGCATTCCTGTTGCCGCTGGATTCCCCCGGAGTCGAGATTCGTCCGATCCGACAGATGAGCGGCGCCGCCTCGTTCAACGAGGTATTCCTGACCGGAGTGCGGATACCCGATGCGCTGCGCCTGGGCGAGCCTGGCGACGGCTGGCGAATCACCACGACGACTCTGGGACTGGAGCGGACCTCCTCGGGCTCCGGTGGCCGACGCAAGGGCGGCACGTTCGCCGAGGTCCTCGATCTCGCCCACGCCCTGGACCGTACCGGCGACCCGGTGATGCGCCAGCGCCTGGCAGATCTCTACATCCGCACCACTTTGCATGCAGCGACGAACGCTCGGGTAGCCGCCGCAGCCGCGGCCGGGCAGAAGGCCGGTGCCGCCGGATCGCTGAGCAAGCTGATCGCCTCCACGAATCTGACCTTGGTGGCTGACGTGGCCGCCGACCTGCTCGGGGCCCGGCTGAGCGCAGACACCGGCGAGTGGGGAACCTTCGCCTGGACCGAGCACCTGCTCGGTGCACCCGGCTATCACTTGGCCGGCGGTACGGACGAGATCCAGCGCAACCTCATCGGCGAGCGTGTTCTCGGCCTCCCCGCCGAGCCGCGCGTGGACCGCAACGTCCCCTTCTCCCAGCTGAGTAAGCGCTAACTGGTCGGTTTCATACGTTCGTCGGGGTTAGCTCCAGGCGGACGTGGACGAGTGGTGGGGCCACTCGGGCACGCAGATCACCGGAATACCTGCAGGATGAGGCGGGCACCAGGCCCGTCGTGCGTGCTGGAGTGGCCCTTCGATGCCCGGTCTGCAGGTCGTGGCGCACCGGAATGTGGGCCAGAACCGAAAACATGCCCCCGCCAAGCGCTTCGCCCGATCGCCCACTCCGCCTGGGCCGCGCCGCCCACAACTCCGCCCCTTACGCCTCTGCGGTGCCTTTCGTCGCCCTCGCCGATGCTCAGGCGATCCTCCCCTTGATCACCGCCACCACAGCAAAACGGGGCCCTCGACGGTAGCCACCGGGAGTATCGCCTGAGCAGGACCGGAGCACCGGCCCAAACAGGCGTTTTCCACAGGACGGCGACCACCGGGCCGCAAGGGGCTGGCATGTACAGTCACTCCAAACCAGTGCTGACCTCCGTCAAAGGGCAGAGCGACAGAGATTCGCCGTCCTCGACGGACTTACGGAAGGGAGCACTTGGCTCACCAACCGAGCAGCCGAGCCAATCGCTCCCGGTGGTACGTCGCGTCGCCAAAAAGGGCGGCGTCCGAACGGGCTCGCCGGAAGTAGAGATGCGCATCGTGTTCCCAGGTGAACCCCATTCCGCCATGCAAATGCACCGCACCCGTGGCGACCTGGACGAAGGCCTCCGAACACCAGGCTTTCGCGACTGATGCCGCTTCGGCCAGAGCCAGCGGGGCCTCCACCAGATCGGCTGCTTCGGCTACCTCGACCGCGCGGACGACGGCCGAGCGCGCTGTCTCCACGAGGACCAGCATGTCGGCGCACCGGTGCTTGACCGCCTGGAAGCTGCCAATCGGGCGACCGAACTGCAGCCGGGAGCGGACATAGTCGACAGTCAGGTCGAGCGCTGCCTGTGCTGCACCGAGCTGTTCGGCCGATTGCACCACGAGCGTGACATCGAGCGTCGAGTCCACCAGGGCAGCGACCGCTGGGCCGCTGCTGAGCAGGGTCGCCCGTGCCCCGGAAAGCCGTACCCGACCCTGCGCTTTGGTCAGATCAAGCGTTGCCGAGCGCTCGATCTCGACGCCTGGCGTGCTGCGTTCGAGGCAGAACACCGCCAGACCGTGGGCGGACCGGGCGACCAGCACACAATGCGCGGCGCCGGGACCGTCCAGGACGAAGTTCGCAGTACCCTCGAGAACCCAGCCGTCCCGATCCTCGCGAGCCTGTACCGGCAGAGCGTCAGGAGTCCAGCGGCCGTCGGCATCCAGCAGGACCGGAGCGACCACCTCGCCGTCCACCAGTCGCTCCAGCAGAGCACCAGCGGCTGGGCCGCACCGGCTCAGCAGCTGGCCGGACAGGACGGTGCTGGACAAGAACGGCACCGGCATCAGGTTGGCGCCGAGGCACTCGGCGACGGTGGTCAGTTCGGCCAGACCTCCGATACCACCGCACCACTCGGGCAGGCCCAGGCCACCGAGGCCAATCTCGTCGGTGAGCACACGCCACACCTTCTCGGCGTACCCAGGCCCCTCATCGGCCAGCGAGCGGGCGACTCGGGTGCCTCCTGCTTCCCGGCACACCGCCGCGACCGTCTCGCGCAGGGCGGTGATCTCTTCGGACTGCAGGAGGTCAGGTGACATCTCGGCCCCCCATCGTCGCATGGGCGGCAGCCAGCCGCGCGATCGGAATCCGTTGCGGGGAACAAGAAACATAGTCCAGGCCGAGCCGGTCGCAGAGGGCGATGGAGGAGGGGTCCGCGCCGTGCTCACCACACAGGCCGAGTTTCACATCCGGACGGACCGCCCGGGCGCGGGTCACGGCCAGCGAGATCAGCTCACCAACGCCATCCGGGTCGAGCGTCACGAAGGGCGAGGCGGTCAGCAGCCCTTGCTCCAGGTAAGGCGCCAGCATCCGGCGTTCAACGTCGTCCCTGGACAGACCGAAAGTGAGCTGGCTCAGGTCATTGGTGCCGAAGGAGAGAAACTCCGCCTCCTCGGCCAGCCGTCCCGCCAGCAACGCGGCCCGCGGAGTCTCCACCATGGTCCCCACCCGGTACGGCACCGTGACCCCGGTGCGCTCGGCGATGGCGGCCGCCTCACGACGAATCAGCGCCGCTACGAACCGTAGTTCCTCCAGCATGGAGACTAGCGGGACCATCACCTCCAACTGCGGCCGGATGCCCTCGGCGGCGACGTCGAGCCAGGCCGTGAAGAGGGCTTGCACCTGTGCCGGGTAGAGACCTTCATGCAGGATGGCCAGCCGGACACCGCGTACACCCATCATCGGATTCTCTTCGCGCAGCGAGCGGGCAAGCTCGGCATCCGCCTGGCTCGCGTGCTCCGCGTGGTGCGGCAGAAATTCGTGCAGCGGCGCATCGAGAAGCCTGACGGTCACCGGCCGATCCCCGACCGCTCGCAAAAGCGCGCGGAAATCCTCCCGCTGAGCGGCAGCGAGCGCGATCAGGGCGGCTCGCTCGGTATCGCTGTCACTGGCCAGTAGCACGTGCTGGATCAATGGCAGCCGGTCACCCAGGAACTGATGTTCGGTGCGGCACAGCCCGATTCCCTCCGCACCAAGCGACAGCGCGACCTCGGTCTGCGAGCCGGTATCGGCATTCGCCCGCACTCCTAGCCGCCGCACGTCGTCCGCCCAACCCAGTACTGTGCGCAGTTCCGGGGTCGGCTCGCTGTGCCGAACGGGGATGGCGCCCTCGTAGACGGCGCCGGTCCAACCGTCCACCGAGATGGTGTCTCCCTCCCGAAGTGTGCACTGGCCGGCCCGCACCTCGCCGGTCGCCTGGTTGATGTTCAGATCACCGGCTCCGCACACGGCCGGGCGCCCAATGCCGCGTGCGACGACAGCGGCATGCGAGGCCGACCCGCCCCGGCTGGTAACGATCGCCTGTGCCGCCAGCATGCCTGGCAGGTCGGCGGGCGTGGTCTCGCTGGCCACCAGGATCACCGGCACGCCGGTGTCTGCCAGCTCAACCGCGCGCTCGCTGGTGAGCGCGACCCGACCGATGGCGGCGCCGGGAGAGGCGGGCAGCCCACGGACCAGTAACCGTTCTGAGCCGGCTAGGCGGAACCGTGCGTGCAAGAGCTCGCTGACGGCCTCCGGGCTGACGGCCGCCACCGCTGCGATGCGGTCGATGACGCCCTGCTCGGCAAGTTCCGCCGACAGGGCCACCGTGGTTCGTGCCGTTGGCCGGCGATCGACCTGAAAGCCGGTCACCCGCACTCCCGCCGGCGAGTAGTCAAAGTCGACCTCGACTCCTGCTCGGGATGCCGTCTCGAGGACCCGAACCGCGGCGAACAGTTCGTCCGACCTCACCGGCAACCCCGCCAGAGAATGCCCGCCGTCGCCTGCCGACAGGCCCAGACCGGGATGGAAGAGACCGTGCGGGGCGAAGTGCCCGGTATCGCTGTCCCGAGAGGCAGCTCTGCCATGACCGGTTTCTTCCCAACAGCCGATCGGTTGATCCTCCAGGTGCAGGGCCAGCCCGAGGTCGCTGGCCATTCCCTGTGCGCGGCGGGCTCGCTGGGCTCGTGGTGAGGCCCACCGCGCGAGCATGGCGCGGGCGGCCAGCGCGAGTTGCGCTGCGGCACCTGAGGGGTAGGCAGAGCGCCCCTCGGCGGCGCACAGGTTGAGGAGTGCCTGCGCCTGGTCGATCGGATCCACCGCGTCCATCACGACGCCGCTGATCGCCGTCGCCGGAACCGCAAGGGCATGCTCGGCCAAGGCCCGGATGGTGCTCGCCCAGGCGGCGCCCAGTTCAGCCGGACGGGCGAGCTTCTCGGCATAGTGCTCGAAGTTCTCCAGGCTCAAACCCAGGCACAGCAGATCAGGCGGTAATCCGGCGACAGCCAGCGGCGCGGAGGCAGACATTCTGAACAAGTCGCCGAACCCGCTGGCGGCACGCCTGCCCGTCATCGTCGCAGCCGCAGCTGCCGCGCAACGCTCGTCCCCGAGCCGTTCGCCGGCACCCACCGGTACCGTGATCCCCATCCGGATGGGAAGTCCCATCTGCGCCAGGGCTTCCATCTCAGCTCCCCTGGTGCCGAGCACGCCACTCCCCAGCCCTGCGGCGAGACCGGCGCCAAACCTGATGAATCCCAGCTGATCCTCGACCGCAGAAGCAGCAGCAGTGCTTTCCTGATCCGCGTACATCTACCGGCCCTGACGTGGGACGAGGGCGAGCTGACCGGCGACGAGGGCGGACTCCAGTTCCTCGTCCTCCTTGCGGGTCATTCCCAATGTCATCAGGAGTTCTTGGTGCAAGTGCATCCAGACCGTGTGATACGAGTCCATCAATGGCGATGCCAGCCAGCTGTTTTCACCGGCATCGAGACGATCGAGCGCGGTCTGCAGCCGAGGACCGTATTCCCCGATACCGGGTAGCACGGCCACCAGTCGGTCCAGAATCGGCGTGGTCGCATCATGGATGTCATCGAGCCGGTCACGCACTCCGGCGTCGTACATCGCGTCGCTGTGGTCGTTCACCGAGCCGTCGGGGCGGATCTGCCAGGCGGTGCACAGTTCCCGCAACGTTCTGTTGATCGGCAGGAAGATCTCCAGCAAGCGGCGCACGCGGGCCTCGACGTCGCCGCCGGCCGGAGTCCGGACCAGCGCGCCGGCCAGGCTTGCCGCCTGTTGGGTCGGCATCAGCACTGGACCTTTGACCAGTGCCAGGCCGCGCTCGACCAGGCTGGCCTGAGCTGCCGACAGCTCACCGCGATGCATGCCCCGAATCACCAGTCTTACCAGTGCATCACGGACTGGTTGCGGCAGTTCCTGGGCCTTGTCATCGGTGTCGCTCATCAGCGAATCTCCTCACGTTCATCGGAAACCTCGACGTGTCCGGCGGATCGGGCCGTGGATGGCAGCATCGGTATCATCCGGCCACGGTGCGCGCGCTCGGCCAGTACGGGCGACGCAGGGCCGGCTTGTCGAGTTTGTGCATTGCGTTGCGGGGCAAGACTTCGACGAACTCGTAGCGCCGCGGACACTTGTACGGCGCGAGCGTTCGCCGACACCATGCCTCCAGTTCAGCAGCCGACAGTGGGTCAGTGGTGGCAGGAACGACCAGCGCCAGCAATTGTTCGCCGAGATCGGGGTGTGGGATGCCGATCACCGCGACATCGCCGACGTGGGGGTGAGCGAGCAAGCATTGCTCACTCTCGGCCGGGTAGAGATTCACACCCCCGGAGACCACCATGTCGGCAGCACGGTCGGTGATGTAGACGAAACCGTCGTCGTCCAATCGGCCGATATCGCCAAGAGTGAGGACGCCGGGAGCAACATAGGCCGAAGCGGTCTTGGCCGGGTCGTGATGGTAGCGGATCCCGTGGTCCGTAGGTGCCCTGAAGCACAACAGACCGGACGCGCCGACCGGCAACGGCATCCCGTCGTCGTCCAGCACGAGTACCTCAAACGGCGGGACGGCACGACCCACGGATCCGCGCCGGGCAAGCCAATCATTGGACCCGATCCGGCACAGCGTTCCCACCTCACTACCGCCGTAGGACTCGACCAGAACCGGGCCAAACCAGTCAATCATCGCCATTTTCACCGCGACCGGGCAGGCGGAGCCGGTGTGCGCCAGCAACCGCAGGCTGGAGACGTCGTACCGCTCTCGAACCTCCGCCGGAAGGCTCAGCATCCGCTGGAAGTGGGTCGGCACCATCACGGACGACGTCACTGCGTAGCGCTCGATCGCGGCCAGGGCCCGCTCGGCATCGAACTTCTCGAGCACGACCACCGGTTCACCGGTGAGCAGGTGCCGGACGGCGGTCAGCGGCCCGTTGTGCTGCAGTGGGCCCGCCACCAGATGGGCCCCCGCGGGGGTGTGCGACTGTTCGATCAAGGCTTTCAGATAGTGGACGGCGGTTGGCTGCGCGGCGGCCAACCAGCGCACCTCGGTGCCGCTCGGGCGCCCGGTGGTGCCCGAGGTGTACACCAGCATCGGAGCGGCGGGGCGGCCGACCGGATCGCTGATCACCGGCGCCTGCGCCAGCCATTGCGCCCAGGAGCGCACCTCCACCCGGGAATGGGTTCCGGCGGCGGCCTCGGCCTCACCGCCGTGGACGACGATCAGCTCGAGATCTACCTGCTCCGCCGCCGCCAGTACGCCGGCCAGGCCGGCTACGCCGGTGACGACCGCGACGATTCCGGCGTCCTTGAATTGGTAGGCCAATTCGGAGGCGGTGAGCTGGCGAGACAGCGCCGCTGTCCCAACCCCCGCCAGGATGCCGGCCGCATGCGTCAGCACAGTGGGAATCGCGTTGTCACCGAGAACGGCCCAGCGCTGTCCCGGCCGAGCGGCGACGGCCTGCAGCCCTCCCGCCACCCGACTCAGCACATCCCGCGTCTGCTCCCAGGTGAGCGTGCCGGTTGCGTCGACCAGCGCCATCGCCTTCGCGGAACTGTTGCCCCGGAAGCCGATCGGCGTCGCATTGATGCTCACCGGCACCGCCTTCCGATTATCTAGCCTGCAGGGCACATTCGGTGGTACTTGGGGGCGCGGATGCGGATTTCCGCCGGCCTCGCCCTCCGGCGTGACATTGGCACGGTCCAGATATCGTCCGCCTTTTGAGGGTCAACGTCAAGAAAGAGATGATAGGAAGGACCTACCAGGTGGGCTGGTAGCACTGATCGAGAGGACCCCGATGGACTTCGAACCCAGCCAAGCCGCGCACGAGTACTCCGATCGGCTGCGCGCCTTCCTGCACGAGCAGGTGCTGCCGGCAGAGGCCGAATACGACATTTGCCGCGCGAAGGCCGGCATCGACGATCACCAGGTCCCCCCCGTGGTGGAGCGACTCAAGATCGAGGCCAGGAGCCGCGGCCTCTGGAACCTGTTCCTTCCGGCGATCTCTGGCTTGAGCAACCTGGAGTACGCACCGCTTGCGGAGATCTCCGGCTGGTCGGGTGACATCTTGCCGGAGGCGATCAACTGCGCCGCCCCAGACACCGGAAACATGGAGACCCTGCACCTGTTCGGCACCCCACAGCAGCGCGAGGAGTGGCTTGCACCGCTCCTGGACGGCACGATCCGTTCCGCCTACGCGATGACCGAGCCGGACGTCGCCAGCAGCGACGCCACCAACATCAACTGCTCGATCCGCCGGGACGGCAACGAGTACGTCATCGACGGGCGCAAATGGTGGGCCACCGGGGCCAGCGATCCGCGCTGTCGACTGCTGATCGTGATGGGGCGCAGCGATTCGAGCGCCCCGGCACACCGGCAGCACTCCACCATCCTGGTGCCGGTTGACGCTCCCGGTGTGCAGATCGTGCGCTCACTGCCGGTGTTCGGCCGCCAGGACCAGCACGGGCACGCGGAGATCATCTTCGATGCGGTCCGGGTCCCGGCGAGCAATCTGCTGGGCACCGAGGGAGACGGGTTCACCATCGCCCAGGCGCGGCTGGGACCGGGCCGGATCCATCACTGCATGCGGGCCCTCGGAGCGGCCGAACGGGCCCTGCACATGCTGGTGGAGCGAGCAGAAAGCAGAATTGCCTTCGGCCAACCGCTGTCCGCCCAGGGGACCGTACAGAACGTGGTCGCGGAGTCCCGGATCGAGATCGAGCAAGCTCGGCTGCTGGTGCTCAAGACCGCCTGGTTGATCGACCGGGACGGCGCTCGCGGCGCCCGGACCGAAATCGCGGCGATCAAGGTGTTGGCGCCACGGGTCGCGACGGCGGTCATCGATCGGGCCATCCAGGTCCACGGCGGCCTCGGTATTTGTGACGACGTCCCACTGGCCCGGATGTGGGGCTGGCACCGGGCCATGCGGGTGTTTGACGGGCCCGACGAGGTGCACCTGCGCTCCGTCGCCCGCGCGGAGTTCTCCCGGCACCGCCGAGAGCGGGAGAACGCCCCACTCCACGCCGGCTAAGCCGGACGCGGCTTCGTCGCGGCCTTCGGGACCGGAGCCTTCTTGGCGGCGGCTTTCTTCACCGTGGCTTTCTTGACTGCGGCTTTCTTCGCCGCGGCTTTCTTGACTGCGGGTTTCTCCGCTGCGGCTTTCTTGACGGCGCTCTTAACCGGTGGGGTCGGTGCGGAGTCACCTGCGGCACTCACCACCCGGACGCAGAGGTCCTCAACGGCCTTGACGATCGCCGGCATCGGCTGTTCGGCAAGCGGTCCGCCGGCGAGCCGGGATTCCTGCGTGACGATCGCGGTGTACGTGATGACTCGCGACGCCAGCAGGTGGGCCGCATGCCTGATCCTGGCCTCACGCGGGGTGCGCGGAGGCGTAGCCGGCTGCGGGAGGTAGTCGAAGGTGCGCTGGACATGCCGCTCCTCCCAGTCCTGCTGGAGTTTGCGGGCCTCCGTCGTCGGCCGGAATGTCTGGTGCAGCAGGAAGCGCGTTTCCTCCGGGTGCGAGTGCGCCCGGGCCATTCCGGCCCTGATCACGCGCCGCAGGGTAGCTGCTGCGGCGTCGGCGTCGGAACCGGCGTCCTCGGCCGGGACGCCGCTGGAGTGGCGGGCGGCATAGGCCACCTCACTCAGCCGGTCGAGCGCCGTCCGTAGCGCCTGATTGAACAGCTCTTCCTTGCCCCCGAAGTGATAGTAGATCGCCGTCGCTGCGACCCCGGACTCCAGGGCGATGTCCTCGACGCTCGCAGCGACGTATCCGGCACGGCCGAAGACCGTCACCGCGGCATCGATGATTTCTTCGCGTCGTGAAGGACGATGCGCTGGCCTGGGCTGACCCGGCTTGTTGATCAACGGTCCCACCTTCTGGCCTGTTGTTCCGTACGGCGATCTGGCATCGTAACGCGGGTGTCCCCCTCAGCAGCCTCGAGACCAGCACACCGACCATCCCGGCGCACGGGCATCGTCGCTGCCGCAGTCGATTTGTTCAAAGTACAACCGCCGGAAATCGTGACCGTCGCGGATATTGCCGACCGGGCGGGCATGACCTCTGCTGCTTTCTACTATCATTTCGCCTCGAAAGAGGAACTTCTCGAGGAACTCGTCGAGACTTTCGCCGAGACCTGGGTGGACGCTGTGACGTCCCGGCTGAAGGCCACCCAGGACCTGGAACACCTCGGTGATTTCACCGATTCGGCCTTGGACTGGGTCGAGGACAACCAGTCCGAAGGTCTGGTCTTCTTCTCCACCGCCGTCGGCGCAACCGCCGCCGTGGACCAGTGCCGCGCCGCCACTCGCGAACGGATCATCGACGTGATGACCACGGAACTGCGGCGACTAGCTCCCTCCCGCACTCCGGCCAGGACCGAAGCCTCGGCCGTCGGACTGTTTGTGCTGGTCTACGTGTCCGCGCGCTCCCAACTCACCACCGACGAGGTGTTCGTCACCCTTGGCCGCAGCCGATTTCGGCGCGAGGTGCGGGTGCTCGCCAGTAGCGTCGTGGTGTCGAGTCGCACGTCGCGCACTCGCCCCGCGACCGTCTGACGCAGGTATCGAGCCCCGCCAGGAGAGTCATGCCCGCCACACAGTCGGACGATGCCACGCACCGGATCTCAGCCACCAGGAGTGGCCGCGTACTCACCATCACGCTGGATCGCCCGGGCGTGAACAATGCCCTGGACGAGTCCGCCGGGCGGGCTCTGGCCAGCTGTCTGCGGGAGTCTGCCGGCCCGGATGTCGGAGCCGTGCTGCTGCGGGCCAGCGGCCGCAATTTCTGTGTCGGTGGCGACCTCCGCTCCTTCGCCCAGGGGGCGGGTGGCCTGACCGGAATGCCCGAGCGGGTAACAGCGACCGTTGTGGCGGCTCATGAGGCCATCCTCGCCCTGGCCGATCTCGAGGTCCCGGTGGTATCCGCGCTCCAGGGCTGGGTCGCCGGGATCGGAATCAGCCTCGGTTGCTGCGCCGACGTCGTCATCGCCGGCGAAACAGCACAATTCCGCTCCGCCTACACCGCCATTGGCTTCACTCCGGACGGCGGCCTGACCTGGTTGCTTCCTCGATTGGTCGGCCCAGCAAGAGCGGCCGACTTCGTCCTCAGCAACCGGGTGCTGAGCGCGAATGAGGCGCTCGCCTGGGGGCTGGTAACCCGGATCGCGCCGGACGCCGAGTTGACCCGGGCCGCTGAGGATCTCGCCCACACGCTGGCCGCCGGGCCCGCGCACGCCCAGGCAATGGCGCTGCGGCTGCTGCGGCGGGAGCGACGTGACGACCTGGTCCGCGCACTCACCGCCGAGGCCGAAGCGGTCATCACCCAATCGGCCTCCGCCGAGGGCCAGGAGGGGGTCGCGGCGTTCTTCGACAAGCGCCCGCCGAACTTTCACTCTCTCGAGCCCGCCGATTCCTGAACTTTAGTGCAACACTAGTAACTCCTGAGAGCGATCAAGGGAGGACGCATGGCCGAGACCGTCCGGAACTGGGAGGACGTTCGGGGTTACCCACTCGACTCCCAGGATGAAACGCAACTGCTGTCCTTGCAGACCGAATGCACGTTCATCTGGAGCAATCAGCAGGGCCATCCGGTCGGCGTCATCATGAACTTCATCTTCCGATCCGGCCGTTTCTGGCTGACCGCCTCGGATCAGCGAAAGCGGATCACCGCCGTCCGGCGCGATCCCCGGGTCAGTCTGGCGATCAGCTCCAAAGGGGCCGGAATCGACGCCAGGCGTTCGCTGACGTACAAGGGCCACTGCACGATCCACGTCGACGAGGAAACCAAGGACTGGTTCTTTCCCGAGTTCGCCACGGCGATGCGCCCTGGTGACCCGGAGCGGGCCAAGGCATTCCGGGCACAACTCGACTCGCCACGGCGGGTCGTGCTGGAGGTGCGACCCGAGGTCCGAATCGGCTTCGATGGGGACAAAATGTGGCGCGCCTCGCCCGCTCCGGCGTCGCCATCTGACGCGAACCTGGGTAACTGAATCCATTCGCGGGTAACTCATTGACAGTAACTATAGAAGACGTGTTGTATGTGCGCACCAGCGACCGTCCTCATCACAGGAGTCCACATGGGTTCTCTCGACGGTCGGGTGGTGGTCATCACCGGCGGCGCCAGCGGTTTGGGGGCCGCGAGCGCTCGAGTGTGTGTTGCCGAGGGCGCCCAGGTGTTTCTCGGCGATATCCAGGACGAGCGCGGCGGCGCTGTGGCGGCCGCTCTCGGTGAGGCGGCCACCTTCGTGCACTGCAACGTCACCCGCGAGGCCGATGTCGCGGACCTGGTCGATCGCGCCGTCAGCATTGGCGGTGCACTCGACTGCATGGTCAACAATGCCGGAATCGTTGGCTCGGTAGGGCCGATCGATGAACTGGACCTGCGAGAGCACCAGTTCTCGATCGCCGTCCTGCTCGATTCGGTGCTGCTGGGAATGAAGCACGCGGCTCGGGTGATGAAGCCCCAGCGTCGAGGGACGATCGTGTCGATCTCGAGCGTTGCCGGTATCACCGGTGGTCTTGGTCCGCACAGTTACACCGCTGCCAAATCCGCGATTGTCGGGCTTACCCGGAATGTCGCCGCCGAGCTGGGGGCATACGGCGTCCGGGTCAATGCCATCGCTCCCGGCAAGATGGCCACTCCGATGACGGCGGGCCTGGTCCTGGACGATCCCGATGACCTTGAGGGCGTCACCGCGTACATGCGTGACACTTCCCCGCTGCACCAGCGGGCGGGAACCGCCGACGACATCGCTCAGGCCGTCGCCTGGCTCGCCAGCGACCAGGCCGGGTACATCAGTGGTCACACCCTCGTGATCGACGGCGGATGGACCACCGGATCGCCACAGTCACCCACGGCCGGCGAGCTCAACCGATTCTCTGCGGCCAGGCCGCTGATCCGCGAGGCAGGCCGGAGCTATGAACACTGAGAACTTCGATGTCGTGGTGGTCGGGACCGGTGCCGCCGGTTTGACCGCGGCCATCCGCGCGGCCGAGGACGGCGCCCGGGTGGGCCTGTTCGAGAAGGCCGATACGGTAGGCGGAACCAGCGCCTGGTCCGGCGGCATGGTCTGGATTCCGAACAACCCGCTGATGGCGGCATTGGGCGTTCCCGACAGCCGCGAAGCCGCCCTGACTTACCTCGCGTCGCTGTCCAACGGGTTGATCGATGAAAAGCTTGCCGCCGCCTTCGTCGACACCGGTCCCGAGATGGTGGAATGGCTCGCGGCGAACACTCAGGTGACGTTCTCGACGATAGCCGGCTTCCCGGACTATCACCCGGAGCATCCCGGTGGCCGCCCGAACGGGGGCCGCTCCCTGGAGTGTGCACTTTTCCCCTTCAGCGAGCTGGGATCGTGGGCTGAGCGGGTCACCCTCGGCTATCAGCTGCGGGGCAACATCACGATGAGCGAGACGCCACTCGGCCGCGGAGCCCCGGACGGGGTGCCCGCGCAGGAGCTGGCGCGCCGCCGGATCAAGGATGAGCGTGGCGCCGGCCAGGGACTGATCGGCCGCCTCCTGCGCGGCTGCCTGGACCGCGGCGTTGTGCCACGCACCGGGATGCGGGCCGAAAGCCTGATGATCACCGACGAGAAGGTCAGTGGTGTCGAATTCAGCTCCCCGAGCGGCGGTCTCGTGGCCCATACGCGGGGCGGAGTAGTTCTGGCCACCGGCGGTTTCGAATGGGACGAGGACCTGGTCCGCACCTTCCTTCGTGGCCCGATGACCCGCCCCGTCTCGGTGACGACCAACACCGGTGACGGATTGCGCATGGTGATGCGGATCGGTGCCCAGTTGGGCAACATGCGCGAGGCCTGGTGGGTGCCCACGATCGACGTCCCGCACCCGGAGCGTGGGCGAGTGGCCTGGCAGGTGAACGGCGAGCGTTCCCGCCCGCACTGCATCATGGTGAACGATCTCGGGCACCGGTTCACCAATGAGGCGGCCAGCTACAACGCCTTCGGTGCCGCCTTCCACGTGATCGAGCCCAACACCTTCGAGTACACCAATCATCCCTGCTGGATGATCTTCGATCAGCACTACCTGACCCGTTATGGGCTCGCCGGATACCGCGGGCAGGATCCGTTGCCGGAATGGATGTTTCGGGCGAACTCGCTCGACGATCTGGCCGCCGTCACGGATGTACCCGCAGCTGATTTGGCCGCCACCGTGGTTCGCTGGAACACCCACGCCCTTGTCGGTGCGGACCCGGATTTCGGTCGGGGGCAAAGCGTCTACGACCGGTGGTGGGGTGATCCTCGGTTCGAAGGGCTGCCGGCCTCCACTATCGGTCCGTTGGACAGCCCGCCCTTCTACGCCGTGCGGGTGCGTAGCGGCACGCTCGGCACGAAGGGTGGTCCTCGCACCGATACCGAGGCCCGCGTCCTCGACGTCGATGGCCAGCCGATCCCGGGCCTGTATGCCGCAGGCAACGTGATGGCGTCCTGCATGGGCATGGCCTATGGGGGCGGCGGCGGCACATTAGGTCCAGCAATGGTTTTTGGGTATCTCGCCGGTCGGCATGCCGCCGTCCGCAGTGCCAGACCGTCCCTCTCAACGCAGCGAAGGGCATGACATGACCGACCCGATCTGGATTACCGACACTCAGCCGAGCTCCCGATTCCCGGTTTTCACCCGGATGAATGCCGCGGACGTTCTGCCGAACCCGATCACGCCGCTCGGCGCGAGCATGGCCTGGATCCCGCAGATCCTGCCCGGTTGGGCATCCGGCTACGCGGAGGTCGGCGCCTTCCGGCTGTCCGAACTGCTGGCCGATGAATCTTCGGTGTGTGGCTTCTTCTACGGATATCTGTACGTCAACCAGTCGTCGGTGCGTACCGTCGGCATCCGGCTGGGGATCGGCTGGGAAGCCATTGATGCCGCGTTCTTCGCCGGATCGGACGCCCCGCCGCACCAGCCGCATCCGGACGACATCGACGAGTCTCTGGGGGCCGCCATGGGTGAGCGCGCCCAATGGGCGCTGACCGCCACCGAGTACCCGGAACTTGAGGAGGCACGCGGACTTTCCGACGCCGCCCGCGCGCAGCGCCCGGCCCTCGCCGAGCTCACCCAGGCCGCCCTGGTGGCCCGGGCCCGTTCGCTGATGCCGTTGCAGCGATATCTCTGGCGCACCCACACCGTCGCCAGCAACCAGTCGGCGGTCGGGTCCAGTGTCATCACACAGCTCCTCGGTGAGGCCGCAGCGACCCTGATGATCCGGATGATCGGGACCGCAGGTGACGTCGACTCCGCCGCTCCGGCGATCGCGCTGTGGGATCTGTCCAGGATCGTTCGGGAGGACGCCGCCCTCTCGGCAGAATTCGACCGGGGCGGCCCCGGCCTGCTGGAGCGGCTCGCCACCGAGCAACCCACGTTCTCCGCGCTCTTCCAGGAGTTCCTGAACGACTACGGCTACCGCGGGCCGGGCGAATGGGACATCGGCACGCCTGCCTGGGAGTCGCAGCCCTCGCTGGCGCTGTGTCTGGTGGAGCGGCTGCGCCAGCGCGACGATGACGCCTCCCCCCGGCTGGCCGCGGCCCGGTCGGATCGGGACACGGCGGAAGCTATGAGCACCGCTTTGGGGTTGCTGGAATCCGACGAGCAGAGGGCGACTCTTGGGCTGGCGGTGGCCTCAGCGCGGCGGATCGCGGCCTGGCGGGAGCGGAGCAAGACCAACTGCGTCAAGGTGCTGCACGAGGCCCGGATGGCGCTGCTGGAGCTCGGTGGACGCCTGGTGACTCAAGGCCATTTGGCCGACGCGGGACAGGTGTTCCTCGTCCTGGACTCCGAGCTCGACCTGCTGATCGACGATCCGGCGGCCATTGTCGCGATGTTGCCCGAGCGCGAACGGAACTGGCGGGCGCTGTTCGACATCCGGCCGCCGATGATGATCGACGGTTCGCTCCCGCTCACGCCGCTGGCAGAACTGCCGCTGCGCGATGGGGACAGCCTGGCCCCGGCCACCCCTGGCGAGGTGCTGGTCGGCCGGGGGGCGTCGGCCGGACGGGTGACCGGCCGGGCCCGGGTCATCCTGGACACCGCGAACATCGAGAGCTTTGAGCCGGGCGAGATCCTGGTGGCACCGCAGACCGACCCTTCGTGGGCACCGCTGTTCATGGTGGCGGCAGGCGTCGTGGTCGACACCGGGGCTTTGAACAGCCACGCCATGATCGTCAGTCGCGAGCTCGGCATCCCCTGCGTCGCGGGCGTCGCCGATGCCAGCCGGCGGATCCTCGACGGTGCCCTGCTGGAGGTCGACGGCTCCACCGGAGTGGTCACCGTGCTGGAGCCCGTTGCCGAACCAGCACTCAGTTAAGCCCTCCCGCGATCGTGCACGGTTGCTCGCGTGGGGTGAGGCGTGCGGCTGACGGCAGGGCCGAAGGCTTCCTTTGCGCTGGCGTGCCCGTTGTGCGCGACCACTTCGACGCAGCACCCGAGCAACCGTGTCTGATCACGAGAAGGTTCCACTCACCCCGGGCCCATGGACGGCGGCAGGATCGGGTGGGGGTGGGCGGACGCCTCGGCATGGGCGGCCGGGGACGCCACCCAGGCGAGCGCGTTGGCAAGCAGTCGGCGGAATGCCGGATGGGCGAAGGTCGCAGGCCCGTCGCCGGGCTGAATGACGGCGATCGGGCTGCGCTCGGCCGTCGTCGTCCAGCCGACAAGATCGCTGGTGGCGGGTTGGCCGGCGCAGGTCTGCCCGGTCGACTCGCCGTGGCAGACGACGTCGTAGGTGTCGAGGAACGTCGCACCATCGAAATCTGCCCGGCTGCGCAGCAGCGGGGTCACCCGATCTGCGAATACCGGGGCGTAGTAGAGCTCGTCATCGACGGTGAAAGACTCGACACCCGCGCAGATCGGGTGGTCCGGTGCCACCACGTCGATGGTGTGGGTCGCCATCCGGTACCCGGATGCGGGCCAGTCCTGGCCACGCAGGCGACCCGGCGCGTAGAGGAACCGCCCGCCGAGCGCCTCCGCCCAGCCGCCCCAGCCCGGCCAGCCCGCCAACGCGTGATGCAGCGCGACGATGCCCTGACCCCGAACGAGAAGGGCACGCAGAGCGTCGGCGACGTCCGCGGCTGGCCCGTCCACCCGTGGTGGTGTGCCTCGCTTCAGCTTCAGGCCCGGGAGGTCATGGCAGAGAATGGCATCCCATTGGCCGGCGTGCTCGGGCCGCAGCCAGCGCTGGGCCGCAGGTTGGGTGATGTGGGCCCAGGTCCATCCCCGATCGGCGCAGATCGCCTCGATCATTCCGAGGAATCCGTCGAGATCGACTCGGTGCCCCCCGGTCACGACCAGGACGCGCCGGCCGTGGACTCGATCCGGCTCGATCAGTCCGTCACCCACGGATTTCACCTCAACCTGACTAGTTACTAGAGACTGAACATACTAACTGCTCGACGGCGGCTCAAAGGCCAAGCACCAGCCGGGCAGTCGAGGCCCGGGAGACGCACACCATCAGGCAATCCCCGGCGTCCTTCTCGTCGTCCGTGAGCACGAAGTCACGATGAACGATGGAGCCGCTGCGCACCGGCGTTTCACAGGTGCCGCAGATGCCCTCCCGGCACGAGCTGTCGACGGCCACGCCGTTGGCCTCCAGAACCTCGAGAATGGCCATCTCCTGGCCCACTTCGAGTTCAAGTCCGGTGCTTTCGATCACCACGGTAAAACTGGTATCGGCGCCCGTTTCAGCGACGTCGATGGGTTTGGCAGCGAACCTCTCGACCCGCGGCATGGGCCGCCCCAGCCGGGCACAGGTTGCTTCGACGGCTGCGATGAGCGGCTCCGGACCGCAGCAATAGACAGCGGTTTCCGCCGATACGGCCGAGATCGCCTCGGTAAGGCCAAGTAGCCCGAATGCGTCCTGCGGATGCACTACGACGCGGTCTCCGTGCACGGCCAATCGGTCGACGAAAGCCATCGATGCCCGGCTTCGACCACCATAGAGAAACTGCCAATCTGCGCCACTGGAGATAACTGTCGCCAGCATCGGCAGCAGCGGCGTCACCCCGATGCCACCTGCGATGAAGAGGTAGCTCGGGGCGTCGATCAGTGGGAAGTGGTTGCGTGGGCCACGAACGGTGAGCAGACCCCCGACCGTGCACTCGCGGTGGATCTGTCGAGATCCACCACGTCCGTCGGGTTCCTCGAGGATGCCGATCCGCCAATAATTCTCGCCGATCTCTCCGCACAGCGAGTACTGGCGAACGAGTCCGCCGGGTAGGCAGACGTCGATATGCGCCCCCGGCTGCCAGGCAGGCAGCTGCCGGTTGTCCGGTCGCACCAGGGTCAGCGAAATCACGCCCTCAGCCTCGACGCTGACCGCCTCGATCCGCACTTCGAACGCCGCATCACCCTGCTCCGGTGAGTTTTTCATCGGCAGCTCTTGCATTTTGACATTCATCGTCAACCTCCCGGGCCGGCCTCGCAGGCAGCGGTCTCTCGGCCTGCCGACTGTCGCACCGTCGACAACGCCTGGATGAGTTAGTATAGTCAGACTAAACGAAGTACCTGGAAGACTTGCCCGGACTTGCGCGGACACAGACCTCAACAGGTCCGAAAGCCGGCCCAGATGGCCCCGCCATGAGGCCCAAGTCGAAGCGGCGACGCATGCGAGACGACGCCCACGAAACAGAGGATCACGAATGGCGACCTCAGAATTGCCCATCAAGGGGACGCTCGGTCAACCCCTCTGGTACGACCTTGTCCTTGACGACGACGTGCCGTTGGCCGAGCCGCTCCGCGCGAGACATGGGTATATCCCGGAGTCCACAGACGTGCCCGTCGATCGCTACACGACTCGCGAATGGCACCTGCAGGAACGCGAGCACCTATGGCGCAAGGTTTGGCAGATGGCGTGCCGTGAGGAGCACCTGCCCGAGGTCGGCAGCTACATCGTGTACGACATCGCCGGCGACTCCTACCTTGTGGCGCGCACCCGTGATGGCATCAAAGCGTACGTGAACGCTTGCCTGCATCGAGGCCGGGCACTAAAGGACTATGACGGGCGATGCAGCGAGTTCCGCTGCAGTTTTCACGGCTTCACCTGGCGCCTGGATGGTTCGCTGCGCACGCTTCCGGCACCAGCCGAATTCCCACAGATCGAGGCCGACCGGGCGGCCTGGAACCTGCCAGAGGCCAAGGTCGGTTTCTGGGGTGGCTTCGTGTTCATCAACCCGGATCCGAACGCGGAATCCCTGGAGGACTTCCTCGGCGATCTACCGAAACATTTCGCCGGCTGGGACTTCGAGCATCGCTATCTGGAGGCGCACGTCGCCAAGAAGCTGCGCTGCAACTGGAAGGTGGCGCAAGAAGCGTTCGACGAAGGGCTCCACCTCGGGGCGACGCATCCACAGTCGGCCCCGTACGTGGGCGACTCCAACAGCGCGGTCGACATCTACGGTAACTGGGCACGGCAGATCAGTCCGTCCGGAACACCGATCGACGAGATCCCTGACGCCGCGCAGGACGAAATCATGCGACGGATGCTGGATGTGCGTGAGGGTGAGGATCTGCCGATCCCCTTCCAGCAAGACAGCACAGCTCGGACCGCGATGGCGCAGGCATCGCGGGAGAGGTGGCGCACGGTGCTCGGCGACAAGGTTGAAACGATCTCCGATGCGGAGTTCGTCGACCACTGGAACTACGCGGTCTTCCCCAACCTGCATCCGTGGGGTGGCTACAACCGCATCGTGTATCGGTTCCGGCCGAACGGTGACCGGCATGACGAATGCATCTTCGAGGTCATGTTTCTGACCCCTTATCGTGGTGAGCGCCCGCCGACAGCGACGGTGACCGAGCTGGATTTCGACGATCTGTGGACCGAGGCCGCCGAACTGTCCACCCTGGGGTTGGTGATGGAGCAGGACAGCTTCAACATGGAGGCCGTCCAGCGCGGTTTGGGGACTACCCGCAGGTCGCATTTGCTGACGTCGTCCTTCCAGGAGGGCGTCATCTCATGGCGGCATGACCTGCTCACCAAGTGGGTAGGCGACCAGGCAAAAGGTTTGGTGCCCTGATGGCCGCCGTACGCCCGACCGGGAACCCGGATCAGGTGCCCGAGGGCGCGATTCGGCATCCACTGAATCACGCCGCGCTGTACTCCCGGGATGGTGACGCCCTGGTGTTGGTGACCATGGGTCGGCGCTGGGGGAGGTTTCGCCCCAACGGACAGTGGATCGAGGGGCCGCTGTTCGAGGCCGATCCCGAACTGTGCCTCTGGGTTTCCTCACCGCGGCCCAAGGACCACCACCGGCTCAGCCGCATCCTGGAGATCTCGGCCGAGCGATGATTTGACGCCGCAACCCGAGTAGGTTGAGCTATGCCTAGCGACGTGGTGCTCAAGGGAATGAACGCCGTCCACCGAACCCTGATCAAGGTCACCGGTGGCCGGAAGGGCCGGACCGTCATGAACATGCCGGTTCTGGAGCTGACCACGATCGGGCGCAAGTCCGGTCTTCCCCGTTCGGTGTTGCTCACAACACCCATCCGAGATGGCTCGGCTTATGTCGTGGTGGCTTCTCGTGGTGGCGACGACACCCATCCGTCCTGGTTCCATAATCTGTGCGACAACCCGGACGTCGAAGTTTCTGTGCAGGGCAAACCGAAGGAGCCGATGACGGCCCGGGTAGCAACACCCGAGGAACGAGCCCGTTTGTGGCCGTTGGTCACGGCCGATCAACAGGTATACGCCGGGTACCAGACAAAGACCAGCCGGGAGATCCCGCTGGTCCTCTTGAGTCCAACGTCGTCACTTTGATCGCAACAGCACTATTCAATCCGTTGGCGAAACATGCCAGCTCGGAACAGGTCCAAGACCTTCGTTACTTTGGCGCTGTTCAGCTCGGCAAACGCATCGGCGTCCCGGAAGAAGTCGTTGACTCCGGAGGCGTCCTGGATCTCACCGACGGAGACGTGCGTGTAGCCCATCGTCCAGTCAACAAAGGAACGGTGGTCGATCGGCTCACGGATCAGCAGACTGTGCCGGGTATTCCGCGGATCAGTTTGGATTTTGGCGTAGAGCGTGTCGAGGCGGTCCGCGTCGCCCTCGATGACCTGCAAGAAGGACGAGCTCTCGAAAAGCAGCATACCGGTCACCCCGATTCGGGCATTTCGCTCACGAGCTACCTGCAGAACATCCTCAAGATCGGACAGCGCGAAACCTGGAAATGCGGCACTCGCGTAGACCAACTGGCCCTGGACCATGATTGTCACCCTTCGCGCCTCATCCGCTCTATCACGACTTCAGGTGATTGTTGGTCATCGCCTGCACAAAGCCCGGACGGCGCGCCTGGTCTTCCGTTGCAATCTCAGAACCGATATGACTTCGGACCTCTCCGCGTGTCCCTGTCGGGGATGAGCACGGCTTCGAGCGGTAACGTGCGTTAGTCTATTTCGAGAGGTAAGGTCGATAAGTCTTCTTTGCGGTATTTCATTCCATAGGATTCAGCGAACCATTGACGCCACAAAGCGGTGTCACCTAGCGTGAGCTGCTTTAACGGACTCACTGGTAACCGTCCCCTGATGGGCCGGGCTGGCCGAGATTGAGAATGCCAGGAGGCGAAACGGTGCTGAGAGCCATCCATAGGCCGGCTCGATCGATCCGGACTCGCATCCTTGTCATCGCCTGGGTTCCAGGGATGGCACTGCTGCTGGTCTGCGCCATCGGCACTGGTTTGCTCGCGTTGGACGGCCTTCGGGAAAAGAAGTTCGCCAACGGCACCGGGAATGCGGTGGCTGGTGCCACCACATTTGTCTTGGACAATCAGCGCGAGCGTGAACTCACCATCCAGTACCTGTCGGATCCGAGCATCGGCCGCGCTGCCCTGGACGCTCAGCGGGCGACGAGCAACGCTCACATGGTTGAGGTCGCTACTTCGTCGGCGAATGTTCAAGAGGACACCCCGGCGAGCTTTTCACCGGTCATCGCGAATATGGCGAATAGCCTCAGATCGCTGCCGCAGCTGCGCAAGCGGGTAGACGGGCGGAACGTGACGATGCGGGAAGCCGCCGCGGGCTACACGGGTGCGCTCAGCGCGTTTGAACAGGTTTTCACCTACCTTGCCGACAACTCGGCGTCCGCGGATATCTCCAAGGAGTGGGTACTCGCCCGCGACATTTTCCGAGTGGCCGAGTGGCGCGCACGGAGTACGGCCCTGATGGTGGCGGCTTACAGCCCTGCCGGGCTCACGGGTCAGGAGTTCAATGAATTCGTGGATCTGCTTGGCAGCTATCACAGTCTGCAGTCATCCTTGCTTCGCGAACTATCGGCGCCGCAGCTGGCCAGCTTGAACACCGTGCTGGCCAGCACCTCGTGGCAGCAGCTGAAGCTGGTTGAGGACAACGTGCTGGAAACCGCCGCCGTACCCCGGGGAACACCGGCCATCCATCGGGCCCGTGCGTTACCGCTCAGCCAGGCCAGGTGGCAGGCAGCCTCTGCCGAGATTTCCCCGAAACTCCTCGCCGCGTATGAATCGCAGTCCGATCGGGCCAACACCTCAGCCATCGACCATGCCGAGCGGGAGTTGTCTCGAGCACTGTTCATCGGACTCGGGTTACTACTGCTGGCGATCCTGGTCTTCGCGCTGGTGACCCGCCTGTCTGGGCACCTGATCGAGCGGCTACGCCGATTGCAGTCCGAAACCCTGGAATTGGCCAACGTCCAGCTCCCGGCGATGGTTGAGCGGTTGCGTAGCGGTGAGCGAGTCGACGTCGAACACGAATTACCACCACTTGACCATGGTGATGACGAGATCGGTCAAGTGGCGAGTGCCTTCAACCTGGCACAGCAGACGGCTTTCGCGGCCGCCGTGATGGAGGCAGAGACTCGAACCGGGACCGGGAAGGTCTTCCTCAACATCGCGCATCGCAATCAACTCATCGCCCACCACCAGCTGAAAGTGCTCGACCAAGCCGAACGCAGCCAGGAGGACCCGGAACAGCTGGATCTGTTGTTCCAGCTCGATCACCTGGCTACCCGGGCCCGGCGCAACGCGGAGAATTTGATCATCCTGGGCGGTGGCCAGGCTGGACGACGGTGGCGGAACCCGGTGCCGCTGCTGCAAGTGGTGCGCAGCGCGATTGGCGAGGCCGAAACGTACACTCGGGTGGCCACCGGTGTGATCCCGACAGCCTCGGTGACCGGCTCTGCAGTCACCGACCTCGTGCACTTGCTCGCCGAGCTGGTGGACAATGCGACGAGCTTCTCCCCGCCGACCGCGCGGGTCGAAGTGCGTGGCAACCTGGCCGGCCGGGGCGTCGTGATCGAGATCGAGGACCAGGGCCTGGGCATCGAACCCGATCAGCTCCGGGAAATCAACGCGATGTTGCACAGTTCCCCGGACTTCACAATGATGGCCTTGTCCGAGGAGCCGCGACTCGGGTTGTTCGTCGTGACGCAGTTGGCAATGCGGCACGGCGTGCGGGTGACGTTGGCGGAGTCCCCGGCGTACGGCGGCACCCGAGCTGTGGTGCTGATTCCCACTGCCCTGATTTCCGCGACGGGCCTGGAACAGCCCGAGCTCGATTCCGATCGTGCTTCATCCCGGGTGGAAGCACTCGAGATCATGCAGGGCGGGGAGGATCGACGTCGTCCCCGGAAAGCAAACCGGGTGATCACGCTGGCTCCGGCCGAAGAGCGGGCACCGGCGGTACTTCGGGCGCCAACCGAACAAGGGGTCCGGGAGGAGCCGCCGGCCGAACAAGGGGGCCCGGCCGAAGGCCAGCCCCCCGCCGAGCAGCCGGCCGAACCCTGGACGTCGACCGAACCCTGGACGTCGACCGAACCTTGGACGTCGGCCGGGCCTTGGACGCCGACCGAACCGTGGGCACCTGCCGAGCCCCCGGTGCCGCAGCATGCACAGGAGGCTTCGCGGGCGACCACTCAGCGCCATCGCACAGATCGGGCGATCGATGTGTCGGTGGAGAAGGCCGCCAGGACAGCCGAGATTCCGGTGATCCGGCAGCACGATGCGCAGAGCCACGCTGGTGAATCGGAGCCCGGCCGAGACGAGAGACCCGCTCTGCCGCGCCGCACCAGACAGACCCACCTGGTACCGCAGTTGCAAGCCGAGCTGCCCGTGAGCGTCGAACCGCAGGCGCCGCCGGTGACGGAAATGCCGTCGGCCGAACATGCTCGCGATCGGATGGCTGCCTTCCAGCGGGGTACTAGATTAGGCCGGGAGATCCGCCCGGATACCACGACGTGACAGCAACATTCGAGAGTTGAGTGGCGAAACGATGATGGCCAATACCGGTGAACTGAACTGGCTACTGGACGAACTGGTGCAGCGACTCGCGGGGTCTGAGCGGGTCGTGCTGCTTTCGGCGGACGGTCTCCTGATTGGACGTTCCGGCAATCTCTCCGTGGCCGATGCCGAACACCTGTCCGCGCTCTGCTCCGGGTTTCAGAGCCTGGCCAGAGGAACTGGTCGGCAATTCGGCGGGGGTGAGGTGCGCCAGACGGTGGTAGAGATGGACAACGCCTTCCTGGTGGTCACCGCTGCCGGCCGAGGGGCGTGCCTCGCCCTGCTGGCCGAAGCGGAGGCGGACATGGGAATGGTGGCCTACCAGATGAACCTGATGGTCAAGCGGGTCGGTACAGCGATGAGCTCGGAGCCCAGAACGGCCGGCGCCGCCACGGCGGTGGATCTGGGCCTGTGATGGCGCGGGGCGAGGACGTCTGGTTCGACGAGGAAGCCGGGCCTCTCGTCCGGCCCTATGCGGTGACCGGTGGGCGCACTCGGAGCGTCCAGGCGGAACTCGATCTCGTCACCATGATCGTCATTTCCCGGCGGCGCGCCGAACCCGGCTCGTTGGATCCCGAGTACGAGTTGATTCTTGCACTGTGTCAGATACCAACCTCAGTCGCCGAGATCTCGGCGAAACTCAACCTGCCGCTGGGCGTGGTCAAGGTGCTGATCGGCGATCTCATCGAGAGACGGCTACTCATCTTCCGGGCCGCGCTCACGCCTGACAACGAGGTACTTCAGAAGGTGCTCAATGGTATTCGTAAGCTCTGACATCGATGTCGAGTCGACTGGACGCAATTTCGTTCCGGCGGCTGCGGTCAAGATGCTCGTCGCTGGCGGATTTGGCGCGGGCAAGACCACGATGGTCGGCTCGGTGAGCGAAATCGAGCCGCTGCGCACCGAAGAACTGTTGACCGAAATGAGCGTAGGAGTCGACGACCTGTCCGGGGTCGAAGGCAAGACCACGACCACGGTCGCGATGGACTTCGGTCGTATCACGATCAGCCCCGAGCTGATCCTCTACCTCTTCGGAACCCCCGGCCAGGACAGATTCTGGTTCATGTGGAATGAGCTCGCCCAGGGCGCGATCGGAGCCGTGGTACTGGCCGACACCCGACGCCTTGATTCCTGCTTCCCGTCCTTGGACTTCTTCGAGCGCCGCGGAATCCCCTTCGTGATCGGCGTCAATTGTTTCGATGGCGCCCAGTTCTACGAGGTCGACGAAGTCCGCGAGGCGCTCGATATCGACAGCGCCATTCCGATCTTGCTCTGTGACGTGCGCCAGCGGAAATCCAGCAAGGAACTTTTGATCACCTTGACCGAACATGTCATTGCGGTCAAAAAACTTGCTATGGAGCAACATTGAGCCCGCGGGCGATTGATCTGAACAGTGACCTCGGGGAGGGCTTTGGTGCCTGGACCCTGGGTGACGACGGTGCCTTGCTCGAGCTGGTCACCAGCGCCAATGTCGCCTGCGACTTCCACGCCGGAGATCCATCCATCATGCGCCGGGTCTGTTCCCGGGCGGTCGAGCGGGGCGTGGCGATCGGCGCCCAGGTCGAGCAGCGGTAGTTGAGGCGGTTCGCCTCTACGACCCGGGTCTGCCCCTGCTCGGACTGTGTTCAGATGGCGGTGGACGGGTTCGTCATCGCCGAGGACGGCTCGCGACTCGACCTGACGCCGGATTCGATCTGCGTCCACGGCGACACCCCGGACGCCGAAGCCATCGCTCGACGGATCCGCCGCGAGCTACTTGCCGCAGGAGTCACGCTCGAATCGTTCGCCAACCCGCACGACCGGTCCACCCGAACCCCGAAAGACCTTTACTGACCGCTACATCCGCTGGGCGTCCCAGCACTCAGCGGCTCCGGAGCAGGCCTGCATCCGGGCCAGGGTGTTGTGCAGTTGCATCAGCCGACCGGGCGGCACGGTCGCCACGACATTGTTCAGCTGGTCAGGGTCGGCCACCGTGTCGTAGTACTCGCGTTCGCCGGTGATGTACTCCACGTAGAGCCAGTCCGGTCCGCGAATCGCCGCATAGGTGGGTGGATTCCCACTGCTCGCAGGTTGCACGTCGGGATCTTTGGACGTCATTGCTTCACCGCGATGTTCAACCAAAATCGTGTCGCGCGGTTCCGCCGCCGTGCCACCGTGCAGCAGCTTGCTGAGATCCCGCCCGTCGATCATGGGAGACGCGGGCACCCCGCCCAGCGCCGCGAAGGTCGGGCGCAAGTCGATGTTCTCCGTCAGCTCGTTGACGGTCCGACCGGCTGGGACGCCGGGACCGGTCACCACCAGCGGGACGCGGATGTCGGTGTCGAATGCCGTCTGCTTGCCGGCCCCGAGCCGGTGCTCACCCAGGTGAAAACCGTTGTCTGCGCTGATAATCAGATAGGTGTTGTCGGCCACGCCTTGGGTCACAAGCTCGGCTTTGATCCGGGCAATCATCGCGTCGATGGCGACCACAGACTGAGCTCGTAGGCGGAACTTGCGATCGAGCGTAGCTATTTCCTTCGTGGACAACGGTTTCTTCGCTGCCAGCCAGCCCGGCGCATTCTGGGTAACAGCATTGAAGGCTGGACCACGCGGCGCCGTGAGCCCGGGGAATTTCTTCGCATCGCGCGGGGCCGGCGTGTAGGGAGAGTGCGGCGCATAGGGCGCGATCTCCAGCATGAAGGGCTTCTTCGACTTCACGGCGCGGCCGATGAAGGCGGTGCCGCGCTTGGCAAGGACGTCGGTCATGTAGTCCTTCGGCGAATCGCCGTAGCTACGAACCTTGCCGTTCTCATTGAGTTTGTAGTTGAACTCCGAATACGCATTGCCGCCGACTGCCCATTCGCTCCAGCCTGGTGGCACCGGACCGGGCTTCTTTCCCTTGTTCGGCATGTATTCGTTCAGGTACTTCCCCATCAGGGCAGTGCGATATCCGGCCGCCTTCAGATCGGTGGCGAACGTTTGCGCCTCTCCGTCGAGGCGGTGGAAGAGCTTATAGCCGCCATCCGGTGCATGATTCGAGTAAATACCAGTGTTGTGCGGGTACTGGCCCGTCAAGATAGACGTGCGGGACGGGCAGCACAACGAATCTGTGACGAAATAGTTACTGAAGGTAGTTCCGCTCTGCTGCATCTGCTGTACCCGCGGCATGAACTGGAGCAGGTTCATCGACGCGTCGTCCATCAGGATGAAAACGATGTTCGGCTTCTTCCGAACCGCGCTCGCCTCACCTGCCGCCGCCGTGGCCGCCGGCGTGGTTGTCACCGGCGCCGCTCCCGTCGCCATCCCCACCGGCGCCGGCACCGAGGGCGGCGTGGCGGCGACAGCGCGGGTGGAGGTAGAGACGGAGGTGGGAGTCGCGGTCGAGGTAGGCCCGGACGCCGAGGTCAAGGCCGTCCGACCAGGCCCGGAGGGGCCGCACTGAACCAAAGCCACCGACGCCAGGCCGAGGAACATCACCGCCAAGTACCGTGATCGGCGGCTTTTTCCGTCAGACATGGTGCTGGACTCCCTCTGTGAACTCGGCCCCCGCCAGCGACCACGCTATCGCCCCGAGACATGAAGGAAGTGCACGGGCAAAGGTGATCATTCGCCCGCCGCCATCTTCCTCTAACGCTAAGCTGCCATTCGGCTACCTATAGTAGCGGTTGCGTGTTTGGCCGGTTCTGCCGAGGCATGATCTGGGGATCGCTGGCGATCCCGATCGGTGAGTGCTAAGACGAAGACAGGAAGCCACCTAAGAAGGGCATCGCCGTGACGAACCCCGACCTGACCGCTATCGCACTCCTGGTTGACCGCTCCGGGTCCATGCAGAGCGTCAAGGATGATGCGGAAGGTGCCATCGCCGCGTTCATCGAGGCGCAGCGGGCAGTCCCCGGACGCTGCCTGGTCCGGCTCTCAGATTTTGACACCGAGTACCGCGACGTCTACCCGATGACGCCGATCGCCGACGTCCCGGCGTACACCCTCGAGCCTCGAGGAGGGACGGCGTTGCTCGACGGAATCGGTCGCCTTGTCACCGGGCTCGGCGCAGATCTCGCCGCCCTGCCGGAGGAGCAGCGTCCCGGAAAGGTGATCGTCGTCGTCCAAACGGATGGTCAGGAGAATTCCTCCCGAGAGTGGGACCTCAAAGGCGTCAACGCGCTGATCACGCAGCAGCGCGAGCAGTTCTCCTGGGACTTCGTCTTCCTCGGCGCCGGGCCGGATGCGATCCAGACGGCCGAGTCCTACGGATTCGCGGCCGGCTCGTCCATCGCCTACGCCCCCTCGGGGTCAGGCACAAAGTCAGTGGTAGCCGCAGCAGCCAGTTACGTCACCCGGGCACGTACCGGCAGCGCCCCGGCAGCGTTCACCGACGAGGAACGCAACTCCGCCATCTGACAACGGCCTGCGCATTGATTGGATAACAGAAAATCAGCGGCCATAAGATTTGATTCAAAATCGCGAGACGATGCAGGGATATTCGGTGCCTCGTCGGGCCGGGTGGGATTCAGTGGAACCGTCGGTGCCGCGTTCTTTCCATCACAGCAGCTTTCGTGCCGCCACTTGTTCGACGATGCCGAGTTTGAATCTGTGTGACTGCTCGACCGTCAAGCCTGCGGCCGGCAGCGAAAGCAACGGACGGCGCAGGAAATGCTCCCCGCCGAGCGGCACAGTCACCACCTCCATCAGTCGCTGCACGCTGCGGGCTAGCCAGCTTGAACTGGCAATGTGATCGGCGAGCAGCAGCAGACCTCCTGGTCGCAGTACCCGGCACATCTCACTCACGGCGCGCTGTTCATCAGGGATCGCGCAGAGCGAAAAGGTACAGACGATGGTGTCAAACGAGGCGTCCGCGAATTCCAGATGGTGCGCGTTACCCGCTCGCAGGTCGACCTTTCGCTGGAGTTCGGCGGCGCGCTGTCGGGCGATTGCCAGCATGCCGGGGCTGAACTCGATTCCGGTCAACGTCACGTAGCTCGGGTAGTGCCCATTGTCCGCGACTTCGTCGCGGGTGTTTTTAGGGGTGACACGTGTAAAAAAAAAAACACCAAGACCCAACACCCCAGCCACCGCCCAACAAAAAGACAAAAGAGAAGTGGTAATAGCGAGAGACACGTGGGGT
>JANNPJ010000537.1:0-9552 GCA_031400005.1 Kineosporiaceae bacterium
CCTACTACGAGGGGTTGCTGAAAAACGCCGGCTGGGGGGAGGCGGACCTACGCGTTGAAAGGGATGCCGGGCGTCTGCATCTCCTCGGCGTCACCCATGCCGACGGGCGAGCCGACAGCGCCGCGGCGGTCGCCGCGGACACAAACTCCGCCACTTCACCCGCCTCCTTGACCGGTGCGGGCATTCGCGCCACGCGATACAGCGCTTCGGTGTTCTGGCCGCGACGCTCGGTCGGCTGTGCCGACGTGGGCGCGTCCTCGCCGACATATCATCCCGGTATGAGCACCGAAGGCTGGTTGGTGGAAACGCGTGTCTCTTACGACACTGTGGCTGACGCCTACGCTGATCAAGTCCGCAACTTTCTGGATGAAGCACCCTACGTGCGAGCGGTTCTCGCGTTGTTCGCCGACCTGGTACGGGCATGCGGAGGACCCGTTGCTGATGTTGGCTGTGGGCCAGGACATGTCACCGCCCACCTGAGCGAACTCGGGACCGAGGTGTTCGGAATCGATCTGTCTCCGGCGATGATTGGCTTGGCTCAGCGAGATCACCCCGGTCTGCGGTTCGAGGTGGGCTCCATGACAGATCTGAGGCTCACCGACGCCTCCTTGGCTGGCCTGATCGCCTGGTACTCACTGATTCACATCCCTGACGACGACATCGGCATGGTCATCGCCCAATTTCATCGAGTATTGCGTCCAAATGGCCTGCTGTTGATCGGCTTTCACGTTGGCGACAGCACCTTGCTCAAGACCCAAGGCTATGGCGGCCACCCCATGAAGGTCTCTGTTCACCGGCGCCAGCCAGCCCACCTGGCAAGGTGGCTTGAGCACGCCGGATTCACGGTCGAGGCACAGATGACCGTTGGCAGCGAAGAAGGTTCACCCGCAGGGATCCTGTTCGCACGCCGCCGGTCGTAGCTGAACAGCATCACTCCAAGCGTGCCGGCCGGCAGGTGCCCGATGGGGTGCTCAGGCTCGGCGGACGAACCCGAGCGCGGCACGACCTGAACGGCTGAAGGGGGTCGGACGCAGTGTCGTCCGGCCTTTCAGTCGTGAACGGAGGACTGGAGTCAAGCGGTAGCCAATGCTCGGTCGAGATGAAAACTGTGTGTCCCAGGCGGTTTCGTAATCTTTAACGAGATCCTGTTTCCGGGCGTCGGCAACGCCGGCCTGGTCAGCCGGGTGATAGCGGTTCCGCCGGACGTGTCGCTGGGCCGAACGCCTCGCCGTCCCTCGTACCCACGAGGCCACCCTCGTAGGCGATGACGATCAGCTGGGCGCGGTCTCGGGCATTCAGCTTGCCCAGGACGCGGGACACGTGGGTCTTCACGGTCAGCGGGGAGAGAACCAGCTCTTCCGCGATCTCCTTGTTCGACATACCGGCCGCGACGAGGGTGAGGATGTCCCGTTCGCGCTGGGTGAGGTTGGCGATTGCCGCCCAGGGTGATCCGGTGGCCGTGCTCAGGCCCGGTGCGACAGGCGAGCGGGTGACCGTCGCCGGGTTGCTCTCCGTCTGGGCGACGACGTAGGCCCGGATAAGTCGACCGGTCACCTGGGGAGCCAGCAGGGCTTGCCCGTCGTGGACGAGGCGGATGGCGTCAATCAGCGCGTCGGGTTCGATGTCCTTGAGCAGGAAGCCGGAGGCGCCGGCCTTGAGGGCGCCGAACACGTACTCGTCCAGTTCGAAGGTGGTCAGCACGATGACCCGGGTGTTGGTCAACCGGGTGTCGTCGGTGATGCGGGCAGTGGCCTGAAGGCCGTCGGAACGGGGCATCTGGACATCCATGAGGACGATGTCCGGCCGCGTCTGGACGGCCAGTCGGACTGCGGCGTCGCCGTCCTCGGCTTCACCGACGACTTCGAGGTCGGGCACAGCCTTCAGCAAGGCCCGGAATCCGGCACGCAAGAGGGGCTGGTCGTCGACGAGGAGAACCTTGATTGGCACGGTCTTGATCGGCTCGGTCTTGATCGGCTCGGTCACGGTGCCGGTACCTCCGTCGTCCGATGCTCGGATCGTGCGGCCTGGTCGGATCGTGCGGCCTGGTCCAACGGGAGCGAGGCGGTGACCTGCCAGCCACCCGCTGGCCGAGGACCGGCCTGGAGCGAGCCGCCGACCGCGGCCGCCCGTTCGCGCATCCCGTGAAGTCCGTTGCCCGAGCCGCTGATCCGGAGCTGCTCGGTGGGGACACCACCGTCGTCCGTGACCTCGATTCGTACCTGGTTGCCGGTCCGGCAGACCGTGATCCGAGCGCTGGTCGATCCGGCGTGCCGGAGGGTGTTGGTCATGGCTTCCTGAAGGATGCGGTACGCCGTGGTGTCGACCGATGTCGGCAGCGTCCGGGCGCCGGGATCGATGTCGACGGTGAGGTCGAGGCCGGCGCTGCGGACGCTCTCGAAGAGGTCGTCCAGCGCCGAGATGCCCTGAACCGGTGGCCCGGGAACGGGCGAACCGGGAACGGGCGAACCGGGAACGGGCGAACCGGGAACGGGCGAACCGGAAACGGGCGAACCCGGAACGGGCGAACCGGGAACGGGCGAACCGGAAACGGGCGAACCCGGAACGGGCGAACCGGAAACGGGCGAACCGGAAACGGGCGAACCCGGAACGGGCGAACCGGAAACGGGCGAACCGGGAACGGACGAACCGGGAGCGCCGTCGCGGAGGATCCCGAGCATGGAGCGGAGGTCACTGAGAGCATCCCCGCTCAACTGCTTGATGATCCGGAGGTTGGTGTAGGCCTCGTCCGGATCGGTCCGGACCAGGTAGGCCCCGACCCCGGCATGCACGTTGATGGTCACCATCGCGTGGGCGACGACGTCATGGACGTCGCGGGCGATTCTCAGGCGCTCCTCGCTGACCCGGCGCCGCGCCATCTCCTCCTGGTTACGCTCGGCCACCCGGGCTCGCTCAACCAGGGCGGCGGTGTACGCCCTCCGGTCATGGGCGGCCACGCCGAGGGCGAGAGGTAGCACGATCAGAGCCATGTTCTGTGCGGTGCCCCAGCTCAGCACCGGGTGCGGGCTGTAGTACTGCAGGATGGACAGGGTGACCGGCACGGCGGCCCCGGCGGCGGCCAGCGCCGCCCGGCGACCCCGCTGGTCGGCGACCGCATAGGCGCACAGCACAGCCGGCAGCGGGATGGTGTTGTAGATGTCGCTGGTCTCCATGATCGCGAAAAGGGTGATGAACGCGAGTACCAGCGCGGTCACCGGAGCCTGCCTCCGCAGCAGAACCGGCAGGGAAGCAATGACGGTCGCCGCCGAGGCCGCGAAGCCGGGGACAGACGGGTTCATCAGCACGGGCTCTACGTGCATCATGACCACACAGAGGACGGCAAACGCGATGTCCCGGCCCGGGGGACGGGCGAGGTGGGGCGCACGAAGCCGGATCACCCGGGCCAGCCTAGTTCCAGGTGATCCGGCTCGGCATCGGTCCATGGGTCAGCGACCAGCCTCGACCTTGACCGCAGCGGGGCCGGCCGGAACCGCTAGCTCGGCCCGCCCCTCGGAGAGCCCGACCCGGTCATGGACTCGCCGCAGCCACATTGGCGACCACCAGTTCCACTTGCCCATCATCGCCATCAACGCCGGCACCAGCAGGGACCGGACGACGAAGGCGTCCACCAGGACGCCGACGGCAGTGGCGATGCCAATCTGCTGCATGAAGGAGATCTCGCTGGTACTGAAGGCTCCGATCGCCACCGCGAGGAGAATGGCGGCCGCGGTGACGATGCTTCCGGTGCGGCCCAGACCGGTGGCCACCGCCTCGCGCTCGCCGAGACCAGTTTCGCGGGCCTCCTTGATCCGGCCGAGGAGGAAGACCCCGTAGTCGGTGGAAAGGGCGAAGACCATCGCTGCGGCCACCAGGAAGTTTGTCGGCTCCACCCCGCCGTTGGGGGTGTAGCCGAGGAGATCGGTCAGACGTCCGTCCTGGTAGATGAAGGTGATCGCGCCGAGCGAGACGCCGACGGTCAGCACGTTCATCACCACGGCCTTGGCCGGGAGGACGACCGACCCGGTCATCAGCCACAGCACCAGCATGGTCAGCAGCACGAGGGCGGTCACGGCGACCGGGAGCGAGCCCGCGATGGCTTCCTGCTGATCGATGAACTCGGCGGTGGGACCAGCGACCAGGGCATCGAGCCCGGTATCGTCGGCCAGGTCGCGCACCGCGGTGACGGCTTGACGGGCCTGGTCACCGGCGCCGTCCCCGGCCACCAGCAGATCCAGTTGCCACCTGCCGGAGCCGAGATCGACCGCTTCGGCGGGCGCGATGACTGCGGGCAGCGCGGACGCGTCGGCCGCGAACGCAGTGACCTTGGCGGTGTCATCGCTTCGTACGGCGACGGTCACGGGGGTGCCGGCCTCGGCGTCGTACTGCGCGGCGAGGGTGTCCGAGACCGTGCGGGAGCTCAGGTCCTGCGGGATGATCGTCGCGTCGACCGGCGTCCAGTCGGCCCGCAGGGCCGGAGCGGCCAGCACCAGCATCACTGCGGCGGTGGCGACAGCGATGATCCCCGGCCTCCGCATCACCGCGTGCGAGAAGCGGTACCAGCGTCCTTCGGAGGCGTCGTCCCCAGCATGACCACTACCAGCATGACCACTACCAGCACGACGCTGCCGCCGCGCGAGTTTGGCGCCCCACAGTCCGAACATGACCGGCGCGACGATCAGGGACGCAAGGGCGGCGACCACGGCCACTGCCGCACCGGCGATGCCCATCGACCGGAGAAAGCCCATCGGGAAGACGGCCAGCGTGATCAGGGCGACGGCCACGGTCGCGGCGGAGTACACCACGGTACGACCGGCGGTGCGCATCGTCGTAAGGGTGGCGGAAATACCCGGTCCCTGTCGGGTGAGTTCCTTTCGGTACCGGCTGAGCAGGAACAGGGAGTAGTCCACGGCAAGTCCGAGTCCGAGGCCGATGACCAGGTTGAGGGCGAAGATGCTCAGGCCGTACACCTGGTTGACCGCCATCAGGATCAGGAAGGTGCCGAGCACGGTGGTGACGGCGACGGACAGAGCAAGCACCGCCCCGCGGCCGCCGAAGATCAGGACAGACAGGAGGACCAGGAGCGGAAACGCCAGCAGTTCGGCCCGGGTCAGGTCCTGTTCGACCTGCTCGCCGAGCTGCAGGTCCATCACCGCCGGACCGCCGACCGTCACTCCTTCCTTCCCGTCGAAGGCCGCGACGACGTCGTGCGCGACCTCCTCCGCGGACGCGTCGGCAGTCAGCGTGCCAGTCACTAATGCTGAGCGGCCGTCGGTCGAGGAACCGGCGGGCGCGACGTCCGTCAGCCCGTCGATCCGCGTCAGGGTCCGGACTGCGTCCGTGACGCCGGTCTGCGCGCCGTCCGGGGTCGCGATCAGCAGGACGACGCCTGCCGACGGGTCCTTGCCGGTGGCGGCCTTGATCCGCTCGATCGCCCGGGTTGACTCCGCGTCTGGGGGAGCGAACCCGCCTTCGGTCTCGAGCGCACCGGCTACCGGGCCGCCGACGACCCCGGCCAGCGCGACGAAGAGAAGGACGGCCAGCAGGGACCGCCGAGGAGCAGCATGCAGCGACCGCACGAGACGGCCCGCCAATGAGGTTTTCTTGTCCATGCCGGGAGCCTTGCCCCTCGCCGGTGGGGCTCGCGTCCGCCATGAGAAGGCTTCCCAGTCGGCTTCCTGGCGGTCTACCCGCCAGGAAGTACCTCTTGAGATGTAGTCGCGAATGCACAGGCTTGAGCAGGAGCCCGGTGCAGCTCTGCACGCAAGCGATCGGCAACGCGGGCAACCGGTATAGCGCCCACATTCTCGCGCCATCGCCGAGCCTGAAGTCACAGAGCCTGAAGCACCGCGCTGCGAGCGAGCCAAAGCAAGCTGCTGACGTCAGCTAGCCCGCGAGTTTTTGCAACAGCTCGCGGGTGTGGTCGTCGGCGGGAAAGAACGACTCGACTCCCAGTTCGGAGAGAGTGACGTCGTTGGGGCTGCCGAAGTTGGTGACCGTGCTGTGCAGGTGCAAGTCACCGACGGGAAGGCTCAGGTGCAGCGTCAACAGCAACTCGTTGGAGAGCGGATCCTGCTGTCCGTCCAAAATCTCTGCGACACCTGGGAACCCACGGACCTCGTCCAGCAGTTGAGTGATCCTTGGGTCTCCGGTGAGCCGGGCCAGCCTGATCAGCCGATGGCCGAGATGTGCCGTCCACTCGGCACGGTTGCGAATGTGCGGCGCCAATCCGTCCGGGTGCAGACTGATCCGGTAAATGTTGATCGGTGGTTCGAGCAGGTCCGGGTGGACGCCGTGCAGGAGCGGCCCGACCGATCGGTTGGCGAGAACAACGTCGCCCCACCGGTCCATAACGAGTGCGGGGTACGGTTCGTGGCCCGCGAGCAGCCGGGTCAAGGCGTCTCGGGCGGCGTGTGCTTGATCGTCATTCAGGTCGGACTGGGTGTACGTCGGGGCATAACCAGCTGCCAGCATCAGGGCGTTGCGTTCACGCAGGGGTACGTCGAGCTCCTCGGCGAGTGTGAGTAGCACGGCGCGGCTGGGTTGTGACCGGCCGTTCTCCACAAAGCTGAGATGCCGCGCGGACATGCCGGTCTCGAGTGCGAGATCCAGCTGGCTGCGCCGTCGGCGATGCCGCCACGCGCGCAGCAGATCGCCTATCGGAGCGGTTCCGACCAGTCCTGTTCGTGAGGTCACCGGAGAAAGGCTAGGCAAGCGCCGGGCGAAGAACAATTACCTTGCGGGTAATCGACTCAGGTCCGGCCGCTGGGGATTCTGATGGCACACGCCGGCCGAGTGGCCGGGTGGAACCTCGACGGTAGGAGCAGCGAAGATGCAGAACGGTAAATTCGACGGTCTGGTAGCGCAGTACATCGCCGCGTGGAATGAGACCGACCCGCAGGCTCGGCGCGCCTTGGTGGACCAGCTCTACACCGAGGACGCCCGGTACATCGATCCGCTGGTCGTGGCCGAAGGGCGCGACGCCATCGTCGCCACGATCGAGTCGGTGCAGCAGCAGTTCCCCGGATTCCGGTTCCAGCTCGCTGGTCCGGTCGATGCTCACCACGACCAGGCCCGGTTCGGCTGGGAGCTGGGACCAGTGGGCCAGACACCCCCGATCGCGGGTTTCGACGTCGTGATGGGCGACGGCACCGGGCGGTTGCGCACCGTTCTGGGTTTCCTCGACCGGATTCCGGCGAGCTGATCAGCTCAGCGCGGGCGTGGAAGATCGGCACTGGGCCGCATCACTTCCACTGCACTCGTCCTGATCCACATCGAAAACCACCGCTCCGCGTGACCTGCACATGGCCACCACCGGTCACGCGGAAGACTTAAGGTGTCCCGGTGAGCGAGGTGCTCACCGGGACACGCGTGGTTTGGTCCTGCGGCCATCTGCCGCCGTCACGACATTCTGATCAGCGCTCCCTGTCTTATCCGGAAGTGGTCTCGCACGATGAGCCCGTTGCCTGGGTCATCGTGCGAAACGACGTCGTGAGGACAAGGTCAGCGGCCCAGCCGGGCCGCCTCCGCTGGCACACTAGGGATCGGCGCTGTGCCATCAAAAACCCTGCGGCCCGGGGCGAGTTTTGGACTCAGCCACAGGATTGGAGCGACATTGCTACTGACGGCTAACCCGGTGGCAACCATCATCCCCGGTCTACCTAGAGTCACCAATGGTTGCGCTGAAACCCAGAGCCGCAAGTGGTTACAGTGCGAGAGCGAACTTCGCCGGATGAGGCGGCCTTGTCCGTCACGCAACTAATGGTGTCGTCGCCGACGTCGGGTGCTCACGCTCATCGGGCGCACCGCTGACGGCATGCGAGGGCATACTCCTCGAAAGAGTTTGAGTGACGACGGATTGAATGAAAGGGTTGGACGAGAACGGTTCGAGCGAGAACGGCTTCAACTAATGACCATTTTGACCGGAACGGGTTGACGGGAAGAGGTCTGAACGGAAAACTGCGCCGGCCTGCCGGTACCGAATTCGGGCACCGGGTTGGAAGCCCGGGTCGAAACCCCGGATATCGTGGCCGGGCCGAATCGGTACCGGACCGAATCGGTACCGGGATCGATCTGGGCCGGGATCGATCTGGGCCGGGATCGTTCTGGGCCGCGAACGTGGCGGTCATTCTCGAAAGGGCTGACGGCATGGGAGAGACTGAGGACGTCGAACCAGTGATGCTGAATTCGACGGAGCGGCAATCCGCTGGGGAGGGGCTACTGGCCGCGCTGGCCGACGACATTCGGCGGAGCGTTTACAGTGCCGTCGTGCTCGAAACCGGTACCACCCAGGAGATCGGTGAGCGGGTCGGCATTCCGCCCGCGCAGTGCGCCAAGGCTCTCGCCGTCCTGAAACAGGTTGCCCTGGTTGAGAAAGCCGGACAGTCCTGGTCTGCCGGCACCGAGGTCTGGCGTCAGGTCGCCCCGCGCCGGGCGCAGCCACCGCGTCCGGCGACGATCCCCGCCAAGCAGGGCAAGCGGCAGGCCTTCCTCGTGAGTTTAGTTCCCCGATTCTCCGTCGGACAGCGGTATCCGGAATGTGAGGTCAACCAGATCCTGGGTGAGGTCCACCCCGACTTCGCCGCCCTACGCCGATACCTCGTGGAAGCGGGACTGCTCCTGCGAGCGGACGGCTACTACTGGCGTCCTTGATCGTCTTAGCTGTCCTTGATCGCCTGGCTACAGATCGCGATGGAAGTGGTGGGCGGAGATCCGGAGGTGGTGGCGCATATACAGGCGATGCGCCGCGGCTCGCTCGGCGCCGACTCCGGAGTCCAGGTGGAGTTGTGCACAGCCGAGCCGCTGGCCTTCCTCCCGCAGCCAGGTCATCAGCCGATCGGCGTGCCCGGCACCGCGTTCGGTCGGCAAGGTCGAAAGATCGTCAACGTAAAGAGAGCGACCCCAGGCCAGCGCGGTCACCGCGCGGAAACCGGCAACCGCCACGGCGGAAGCCATGCCGTCCCGGAAACTCCAACCAACCGGTACCCCGTCGGACGTAGCTCAGTGTCGATCACCGCGACGAGTTCGTCCGGGCTGCGCCACTGCGGCCTCAGCGCCAGCATTGCCTCAATGGCCAAAACAGTTGATTCGCCGTTGATCTCGGCAACTTTGATCACGATCCAAGCATAGCGACAGGCTGCTCCTGTCGGCGGCCGCCCCTTCCTCGACGTCAACCATCCCGGCTGCCCGACGCGCATCGAGGGAAGTTGGCTCTTCAGCGGGAACCATCAGGCGTGCTCGTCGAGATTCGTGGGTCGTGGGCCTACCCGGTCCTGACTGGCACGGACGACGACGAAGCGACCTGCTTGCTTACCAGCGTCCCCGACACCGGTGCAGCACCACGACGATGACGGCCGTCCCGAACCGGACAAGATCGATGTCGACCGGGGAGGATTCGAAGCACGCCTGGCTCAGGCCAGACAGTCGCTGGTCGGGTCACCAAACAGCGTCCGTGAACTCTCACTGGACCTCGGCGAGGACGGATAGATCGAAGTCACCGGTAAAGCCGGCTCAGATCACCGTGGTCACCTTCGAGGAGGTCGAAGGCGGCCGTGGGGG
>JANNPJ010000473.1:0-15254 GCA_031400005.1 Kineosporiaceae bacterium
TCACCGCCGACTACGTCACCGCCGATTACCGCTTCGTCGAACTGGATGCCGCCCACTGGCTCCCCGAAACCCACCCCAAGGACGTCGCCGAGGCCATCTTCACCCGAGTCAGCTCCGCTTAAGCCGGTGAAACACGATCAACTACGGCTTCAGCACCGGCTTAACCGGAGCTGACACCTACTTCAAACCAACGGACCGCAGCTCCAGAGCAGCCAAGCGGCGAATGGTCTCCGGGTCGCCGGTGCGCCAGCCCTCCACCGGGTCGTCGCCGATTGCCTGCAACCGGGCCAAGGGGGCGGTGGTCAAGGCGCGCAGGGCGAGCAAGCGGTCCCCGCCGGGGGTACGGGCCAGGGTCGCGGCGGCGCCGGCGCGACGGCCGAACCGCAGCCGCAGGAACAGCCAAGGGACGACGACCGCCAGCACCGGAGGGACGGCCACGGCCAGCGCCAGCACGACGGCCAGGGTGGTCGCCCGCTCGTCCAGGCCGTGGCCGGCGCCGGCCAGTTCGCGGGCCGCATTTCCGGCCGCTCGCAGCGGTGACTTGACCGTGTCCCCGACCAGCGGGATCTTGCCTGCGCTGTTGCCTGCGCTGTCGAGGTTGCCGGCGATTCCGTTCGCGCCGCCCTCGACCTTGCGGCCGACTTCGGCGAAGGCGGTGAGGGCCGCGTGCACGGCCCTACCGATCAGGAACCAGAGCACGACCCAGAGCGCGACCAGAAGATCCGCAAGGGCTTGGACCGTGGCTCGTCCCGGACGAGCCGCGTACGGCAAGAAGCGTGGGCTCATGACGTCGATCATCACAGGGCGGCACGGCCCGGTCGAGCGGGTGCGCCACCGGAATGGCCAGGTCCCTCACTAGAGTGACGAGGCCAGGGAGCTCGGGTGAGTATCAGGTGAGAGGTGCGTGCCAAGTGAAGATCGGCGTTCCGCGCGAGATCAAGAATCACGAGTACCGAGTAGCCATCACCCCGTCGGGGGTGCATGAGCTGGTCAGGGCCGGGCATCAGGTTTTCATCGAGCAGGCGGCCGGCGAGGGTTCGTCGATCAGCGATGCCGATTTCGTGGCCGCCGGAGCCGACATCCTGGCCACCGCTGACGAGGTCTGGGCCAGCGCCGACCTGATCCTCAAGGTGAAAGAGCCGATCGCCGCCGAGTACCATCGGATGCGCTCTGGCCAGGTGCTTTTCACCTACCTGCACCTAGCGGCGGACCAGCCGCTGACCGAGGAACTGGTCAAACGCAACGTCACGGCGATCGCCTACGAGACGGTTGAGGCAGCCGATCACTCGCTGCCGCTGCTGGCGCCGATGAGCGAGGTGGCCGGCCGGCTCGCCCCGCAGGTCGGTGCCGCCACGCTGATGCGGGCCGAGGGCGGGCGTGGGGTCCTGCTCGGTGGCGTCTCCGGGGTCTGGGCGGCCAAAGTGGTGATCATCGGCGCTGGTGTGGCCGGTGCCAACGCCGCGGCGATCGCGCTCGGGATGCAGGCCGAGGTGGTACTGCTGGACCGCAACATCGAGCGGCTTCGGCAGATGGACCGGATCTACCAGGGCCATGTCCAGACCGTCGCCTCGAACTCGTACGAGGTCGAGAAGACGATCATGGACGCCGACCTGGTGATCGGCGCCGTGCTGGTGGCCGGTGCCAAGGCACCCAAGCTGGTCACGAATGAGCAGGTCAGCCGGATGCGGCCAGGCAGTGTGCTGGTGGACATCGCGATCGATCAGGGTGGCTGTTTCGAGGACTCCAGGCCGACGACGCACGCCGACCCGACGTACAAGGTGCACGACTCGGTCTTCTACTGTGTCGCGAACATGCCCGGGGCCGTCCCGCACACCAGCACCTATGCGCTGACCAATGTCACTCTGCCGTACGCCCTGGAGTTGGCCGGGCAGGGCTGGCGCGAGGCGATGCGGCGGGACCCGGTGCTGGCGAAGGGACTCAACACCCACGACGGAGTGGTGACAAACCAGCCGGTCGCCCAGGCTCATGAGATGCCGTTCGCCACCCTGAGCGAGGTATTGGCCTGACCGTGAGCGGTGTGGCGGTGGTGAACAGCGTGAGCCCGGTAGCCAGCGCGGGTCCGGGGGCCCGCGCGGGCCCGGTGGCCAGCGGCGTCACCAGTCTGAGCCGGGCGGTCGCCGGATACCTGGATCACCTGGCCGTGGAGCGCGGGCTCGCCGTCAACACGCTCGGTGCCTACCGGCGAGATCTTCGCCGGTACGTCGACTTCCTGCAGGCGCGAGGGCTCGATGACCCGGAGCGGATCCGGGAGGTGGAAGTCACCGACTTCCTCGCGGCGATCCGCACGGGGGACGACGGAGCCGCGCCGCTGAGTGCCAGTTCGGCGGCGCGGACCGTGGTCGCGGTCCGCGGCTTCCACCGGTTCCTGGTGCTGGAGGGCAAGACGACGATCGACCCGGCCGGCCAGGTGCAGCCGCCGAGCACACCCAAGCGGCTACCGAAGGCGATCAGCCTGGCCGCCGTCGAGCGGGTGCTGGCGGCGGCGGGCCCACCGGACACCCCGACCGGCCTGCGGGACCGGGCCCTGCTGGAGTTGCTTTACGGCTGCGGTGCGCGGATCAGTGAGGCGGTCGGCTGCGCGGTTGACGACCTGGACCAGACCGAGGGCCTGGTCCGGCTGCACGGCAAGGGCTCCAAGCAGCGGGTGGTGCCGATCGGCTCGTACGCCGTCACCGCGGTCGGAGCGTACCTGGTGCGGGGTCGGCCGACGCTGGCTGCCCGCGGCAAGGGCACCCCGGCTGTTTTCCTCAACGCTCGCGGTGGCCCGCTGTCTCGGCAGAGTGCCTGGGCGGTTCTGGCCGGTGCCGCCGACCGGGCGGGACTGACCGGGCGAGTGTCGCCGCACACCCTGCGGCACTCGTTCGCCACCCACCTGCTGGAGGGCGGCGCCGACGTCCGCGTCGTCCAGGAATTGCTCGGTCACGCTTCGGTGACCACCACCCAGCTTTATACCCAGGTCACCGCCGACACGTTGCGCGAGGTGTACACCGCCACCCACCCCAGAGCGCTGTACTCGTGACATTTGTTCGCGAGCCCTACTGCGCTGATGACGTCGTCTTCCCTCGTCGACCGTTCCGCGCCTTCGATGGGGTTGCGTCTCCTCGGTCCAGACGCCGTCGCGCCTCCGGGCTCGCTCAGTTGAAGCGCTCTGCTTCACACTTGCACGGTGTGGTGTCACAATAATTCGCTTCCAGGGGTGAGCGAAGGGAGAAGATTGCGGCTGAAGGGGCAATATTGTGGTGCCCGGCTTGAGCGCAACGCGACGCGCCGACTAGCCTCGCTTCGTCCCGACCGGCAACGCGCGAGGATAGTTACTGACCGGAGGTCGGTGTCATGTTCCGAAGTCGGCCTGCGTCGACCAGCGCTACCGAGGAGACGACGTGACAAACGACACGAGCACGCCGGCGGTGGACCTGACCATCGCCCGTGCCCCGGCGGATAGCACCGAGGGTCCGGTCCTCGGCCTGATGTCGGGTGGCGATGGCCCCACCGGGCGGCCGATGCCGGCCTTTCCCGAGCCCGTTCCGCTGGAGACCCATGGTCCGGCCCGGATCATTGCGATGTGCAACCAGAAGGGTGGGGTCGGCAAGACGACCTCGACGATCAACCTGGGTGCAGCGCTCGCCGAGTACGGGCGAAAGGTCCTGCTGGTCGATTTCGATCCGCAGGGTGCGCTCTCGGTGGGCCTGGGGATCAACCCGCACGAGCTCGATCAGACCGTCTACAACGTGCTGATGGACCGCGGCACGGTGCTCAAGGACGCGATCCGGGCGACGGCGCTGGAAAACCTTGACTTGCTCCCGGCCAACATCGACCTGTCCGCGGCCGAGGTGCAGCTAGTCGGCGAGGTGGCCCGGGAAACCGTCCTGGGGCGTGCGCTGCGCCCGATCATGGACGACTACGACGTCGTGCTGATCGACTGCCAGCCCTCCCTCGGACTGCTGACGATCAACGCGCTGACCGCGTCGCACGGGGTGGTGATCCCGCTGGAGTGTGAGTTCTTCGCCCTGCGCGGCGTTGCCCTGCTGGTGGAGACCATCGAGAAGGTCAAGGACCGGCTGAACCCCGGGCTCGAGGTCGACGGGATCCTGGCGACGATGTACGACCCGCGCACCCTGCACAGCCGCGAGGTGGTGTCCCGGGTGGTGGAAGCCTTCGGCGACCGGGTGTTTCACACCGTGATCGGCCGAACAGTGAAGTTCCCGGACGCGTCGGTGGCCGCGGAACCGATCACGACCTACGCCTCGTCGCACGCCGGTGCCTACGCCTACCGGTTGCTGGCGCGCGAACTGATCGCCCGTGGCGACGCAGCCTGACACTGCTGACGCCGGACTCACCGAACCTGCCGCCGGCCCGATCGGACTCGCGGGCAATCCGATCGGACCTGCGGCCAGCCCGATCGAACCTGCGGTCAGCCCGATCGCCGAGCCGATCGGAACGCTGGGACACGGCGACGAACCGCTGGTCCCCGGCGGCGTCCTGCCGGGCCGGTCGACGTCGACGTTCAGCGTGCACCTGGACAACTATGAGGGCCCGTTCGACCTGCTGCTCGGGCTGATCTCCAAGCACAAGCTCGACGTCACCGAGATCGCCATCTCCCGGGTCACCGACGAGTTCGTCGCCTACATCCGGGCCCTCGGTTCGGCCTGGGACCTCGGTGAGGTCAGCGAGTTTCTGCTGGTAGCGGCCACCTTGCTGGACCTCAAGGCGGCTCGGCTGCTGCCGGCGGCCGAGGTGGAGGACGACGAGGACCTGGCCTTGCTGGAGGCCCGAGACCTGCTGTTCGCTCGGCTGCTTCAGTACCGAGCGTTCAAGGACGTCGCGGCGACCTTCGCCGGCCGGATCACCACCGAGGCACTGCAGTCGCCTCGCGACGTCCCGATGGAGACCCACCTGACCCGGCTGCTCCCCGAATTGGTGCTCGGGCTGACTCCGTACCAGTTCGCCGAACTCGCCGCGAAGGCGATGACCCCGAAGGTTCCGCCGACCGTTGGCCTGGATCACCTGCACATGCCGGCGGTCAGCGTGCGCGAGCAGGCGGCGCTGATCGTCGAACGGCTGCGCCGCGTGCACTCGGCCAGTTTCCGGGCCCTGGTGTCGGACGCCGACGGCACCCAGGTGGTGATCGCGCGCTTCCTCGCCCTACTCGAGCTGTTCCGCGATGGTGCCGTCGCGTTCGACCAGGCGGAGGCGCTGGGCGAACTGACGGTCCGGTGGACCGGGGCAGAGGACACCGAACTCACCCAGATCGACGAGTTCGAGGGCGCCGCCGCAGACTCGCCGCCCGAACCGGCGTCCGACCTCGTGATCGACCTGTCCAGCCCGCCGGAAACAGAGCTGGCGCCCGTGCCGAGCGAACGGCCGAGCGAACGGCCGAACGAACGGCCGGGTTCGGCTGACGAGGCATGATGATGTGGTGAACGTACCGAGTCAGGAGTCGAGTCAGGACGCCGCAGACCAGGACGCCGCAGACCAGGACGCCGAGCAGAACGCCCTGCCAGGTCTGACTCCGCCGCCGGACCTGGACCAGCTTCCCGGCGGTCCCCGAGCGGCCCTGGAAGCGATCCTGATGGTCGTCGACCGCCCGGTGGACGAGCCGTCGCTGGCCTCCGCGCTCTCCTTGCCGGTGGCTCGGGTGACCGAGCTGCTGGCCGCGCTGGTGGCGGACTACGACAGCGCCGAGCGCGGTTTCCAGCTGCGCCGGGTGGCCGGTGGCTGGCGGATCTACAGCCGTCCAGAGCACGCTCCCGTCGTCGAGCGCTTCGTTCTTGACGGGCAGACCTCGAGGCTCAGCCAGGCGGCGTTGGAGACGCTGGCGATCGTCGCCTACCGGCAGCCGGTCAGCCGGGCGCGGGTTTCCGGCGTCCGTGGTGTGAACGTGGACGCGGTGATGCGTACCCTGGTCACGCGTGGTCTGGTCGAAGAGGCTGGCAACGACCGGGAGACCGGCGCCATTCTTTACCGAACCACTGAACTGTTTCTACACAAACTCGGGTTGACCTCGTTGGACGAGCTGCCGGCATTGGCGCCGTTCCTGCCCGAGGTCGACGCCCTCGACGATTTCCCGTTAGGTATGCAATGAACGAGCGAAACAAGTACAAAAAAGACAGTGCGTGGCTCATGGCGACGACGAGCGCTAGCGAGGAGGAGCTGTGAGCCCGAGAGATGTTCGTCGCCCCGGAGGCCGGGATCGCACCGGCGCTCCTCAGGGCGGCATGCCCGTCAAGAAGTCACCCCCGGCCAAGCCGAGCGTGTCGATCAAGGACGTCCACGACCCGAACGGCGTCCGGCTGCAGAAGGTGCTCGCTCAGGCCGGCATCGGTTCGCGCCGGGCCTGTGAGGAGCTGATCGCCAACGGTCGGGTGCAGGTGGATGGCCAGACCATCCGCGAGCTCGGCGTTCGGGTGGATGCCAAGCGGCAGGCCGTGCACGTGGACGGCGTCCGGATCCAGGTCGACACCTCGATGGTCTACCTGGTGCTGAACAAGCCGCCGGGCGTGGTCTCCACGATGGACGACCCGGAGGGCCGGCCCTGCATCGGTGACCTGCTGATCGGCCGCGAGGAGCGGCTGTTCCACGTCGGTCGGTTGGACGCCGCGACCGAGGGACTGCTGCTGCTGACCAACGACGGTGACCTGGCCAACCGGCTCTCGCACCCCAGCCACGAGGTTCCGAAGACCTACCTGGCCGAGGTGGCCGGTCCGGTCGCCAAGGACGTCGGCAAGCGGCTGCGAGCCGGCATCGAGTTGGAGGACGGCCCGGTGAAGGTCGACTCGTTCCGGGTGATCGACGCCCGGCCGGGCAAGGCCCTGGTCGAGGTGGTCCTGCACGAGGGCCGCAACCACATCGTCCGGCGGCTGCTGGCCGCGGTCGGTCACCCGGTCGAGCAACTGGTCCGGATCCAGGTCGGCCCGATCAAGCTTGGTGACCTGCGCTCCGGGCGGACCCGCGCGCTGCACGGTGATGAGCTGGGCCGGCTGTTCGAGGCCGCGGGTCTTTAAGTGGCTCTGCACCCGTCGGTGGCCGGCCTGGACACGGTCCGGATCGTCGGCACCGGGCTGCTCGGCACCAGCATCGGTCTGAAGCTGCACGGTCTCGGCGTCCGGGTGCTGCTCAGCGATCCATCGCCGACCGCGCTCGCCCTGGCTCGGGACGTCGGCGCGGGTGAGCCCGATCCCGGCGGGCTGCCGGTGGCGCTGGTCGTCGTCGCGGCGCCGCCGGACGTCACGGCGAGTGTCGTGGCCGCCGAACTGGATCGGCACCCGGAGGCCACCGTCACCGATGTGGCAAGCGTCAAGACCGGGATCTGGACGGCGGTGCTGGCCTCCGGCGCCGACATCACCCGCTACGTCGGGGGGCACCCGATGGCCGGCCGCGAGCGGTCCGGTCCGGTGGCCGCCCGGGCCGATCTCTTCCTCGGCCGGCCCTGGGTGGTTTGCCCGGCGGATTCGGCCAACCATGCGTCGAGGACCGACCCGGCTCGGGTGGAGCTGGTCCGTCGGCTGGCTGCCGCGGTGGGCGCCAGCCCCGTGGTGATGCCCGCGCAGGAGCACGACGAGGCGGTTGCGCTGATCTCCCACGTGCCACAGATCGCGGCCAGCCTGGTCGCCGCCCGGCTGGTCAAGGCCAGCGATCCGGCGGTGGGCCTGGCTGGGCAGGGGCTGCGGGACGTGACCCGGGTGGCGGACAGCGATCCAGCGCTCTGGGCGCAGATTCTGACCGCGAACGCCGCCCCGGTCGGCCGGGTACTCCAGGAGATCCGATCCGACTTGGACGGGCTGATCGATGCCCTGACCGCCCTCGAGGCCGAGGCAGACAGCTCCACCGGGACGAGCGAAACCACCGGGGCGGCGGGAGCAGTCGCTGCGGATGGTCGGGCCGGCCCGAATCAGCTGATCCAGGCGATCGGTGCGCGGGCCGCGGTAGCTCGGGTGGTCGCGGACGGGCGGACCGGTCGGGAGCGCATCCCCGGCAAGCATGGTGAGCCGGTGACCCGCTACGCCGTGGTGACTGCCTTGCTGCCGGACAAAGCCGGGCAACTGGCCCGGTTGTTCAGCGACATCGGTGCAGCCGGGATCAACGTCGAGGAGTTCGGGCTGGAGCATGCACCTGGGCAGAAGGTCGGCCTGGCCGGGGTCTCGGTGCTGCCACCGGCCCGCGCCGCCCTGGAGGCGGCATTGATCGAACGCGGCTGGCACATCGTGGCCTGAATCCAGCGGGACTTTGTCCAGGTGTTGCCGCTGATGTCGGAATTCGACACGCGCGCAGGTCGACTGTGAGGGCCCGAACGGGGCAGACGTCGTGCTACTGGCATGAGCCGACGCTGCGCTCGACTAACCTAGGAGGGTCATCCCACTGTTTCCGGAGGTTCTGCCGTGCCCGCCCCTATCGACCCCGAGGCAATCGGGCGTCCGCTCGTCATCGCCATCGACGGGCCTTCCGGCTCGGGCAAGTCGAGTGTGTCCCGCGAGGTGGCCCGCCGGCTCGGCCTGGAATACCTGGATACCGGTGCGATGTATCGAGCCGCCACCTGGTCCGCGCTGGAGGCCGGTCTGGACCTCGCCGACACCGAGGCGGTGGCCGAGCACGTGGCCACCCTCGACCTGGACATGGTCACCGATCCCGAAGGTCCGGGCGTGCGCGTCCACGGCCGGGACATCAACGCCGAGATCCGCGAGACCCGGATCTCCACCGCGGTCAGCGCTGTCGCCACGAATCTCCCGGCCCGTGCGCACCTCCAGCGCCGCCAGCGCGCCCTGATCGACGCCGCTGCCAAGGGTGAGCGAGGTGGGTGCGTGGCCGAGGGCCGAGACATCACGACCGTGATCGCTCCCGATGCCGACGTCCGGATCCTGCTGACCGCCAGCGAGGCGGCCCGGCTGGCCCGGCGAGCCCTTGACGTCCATGGCACGGACGACGCGGCTGCCGTCGCCGCCACCCGGGATCAGATCGTTCGCCGGGACGCCGACGACTCAACCGTGTCGAGCTTCCAGGTCGCCGCGGACGGCGTCCTGCACCTGGATTCCTCCGGGCTCGACCTGGAGCAGACCGTGCAGGCCGTGCTCGATGCCGTCTCGCACACCGCGGCCGGCGTCGCAACCACCGTCGCCGACCTCGACAGCGCCGCCCTCACCAGCAACAGCGCGGTGAACCGATGAGCGATCGGGTAGAGCAGGAAGAGCTCGGCGAGCCGATCGTCATCGATGTCGGCGAGGGTTACGGCGCGCTCGAGGCAGATGCTCCGGACGCCCCGCAGATCGACCGCGCGCTGCGAGCCGGGCTCAAGGAGTACGACCTTTCGGCCGAGGACCTGGCGCTGCTGGACCGCGGCGACGATGACGATTACGACGACGGCCAGGTCGGTCCGCTGCCGGTTCTGGCGGTCGTCGGTCGGCCGAACGTCGGTAAGTCCACCCTGGTCAACCGGGTGCTGGGCCGGCGCGAGGCAGTCGTCGAGGACGTTCCGGGGGTGACTCGCGACCGGGTCAGGTACGAGACCGACTGGTCCGGACGGCGCTTCGTGGTGGTCGACACCGGGGGCTGGGAGCGCGACGTCCGTGGTCTGGCCCTGCGGGTGGCCGAGCAGGCCGAGGTGGCGATCGAACTCGCCGACGCGGTGATGTTCGTCGTCGACGCGACGGTGGGTGCAACAAGCACCGATGAGGCCGTCGTCAAGTTGCTGCGCAAGTCCGGTAAGCCGGTCGTGCTGGCCGCGAACAAGGTCGACGACTCGCGCACCGAATCTGACGCCGCCGCGCTGTGGTCGCTCGGCCTGGGCGAGCCGTACCCGGTGTCCGCGCTGCACGGGCGAGGCAGCGGTGACCTGCTGGACGCCGTCCTGGCGGCGCTGCCGCTGCAGTCGGCGATCGGCGAGGAGCCCGGGAGCGGGCTGCGCCGGGTGGCCTTGCTGGGCCGGCCGAACGTCGGCAAGTCGAGCCTGCTGAACGCGCTCGCCGGATCGGAGCGGGTGGTGGTCGACTCGGTCGCCGGAACCACTCGTGACCCGGTCGACGAGGTCGTCGAGATCGATGGCCGCCCGTGGCGGTTCGTCGACACCGCCGGGATCCGGCGCCGGGTGCACCAGAACCAGGGCGCGGACTTCTACGCGTCGCTGCGCACCCAGTCGGCACTGGAGAAGGCAGAGGTCGCCGTCGTCCTGCTGGATTCCAGCGAGCCGCTGACCGAGCAGGACACCCGGGTGATCCAGCTCGTGGTGGACTCCGGTCGGGCGCTGGTGCTGGCGTACAACAAGTGGGACCTGATGGACGACGAGCGCCGCAAGTTCCTCGAGCGCGAGCGCGAGGTCGACCTGGTCCAGGTGCAGTGGGCACCCCGGATCAACGTCTCGGCGATGACCAAGTGGCACGTCAATCGGCTGACCCCGGCGCTTGACACGGCCCTGGCGTCGTGGCAGACCCGGGTCCCGACGGGCCGGCTGAACGCCTTGCTGTCGCAGATCATGCAGTCGCACCCGCACCCGGTGCGCAGCGGTAAGCAGCCCCGGATCCTGTTCGGCACCCAGGTTGCTGCCAAGCCCCCGCGGTTCGTTTTGTTCACCACCGGATTCATGGACGCCGGGTACCGGCGGTTCATCGAGCGCCGGTTGCGTGAGGAATTCGGCTTCGAAGGCACCCCGATCGAGGTTTCGGTCCGTCCGCGGGAGAAGCGCGGCCGCAAGAAGTAACCCGGAGCAGGGCCGGTGGACAGCATTGATCCACCGGCCCTGCTGGGTCCGGCAAGACTACGGTTGGATTGACGCGAATCTTCAATCCGGATGCCGGTCCGCGCCTCTAGCCTGACCGGCATGGATCAGCAGAGCAGCGATGGCACCGTCGAGACGCGAGTGGTGAGCGGCGAGTTCGAGGTCACCGGGTGGGACGAAACGCGCTATTTCGGCGCCGATGATCCGGACGGCACGCAACTGGCCCGGGCCACCGTGCGAAAGACGTTCACCGGTGCGGTATCTGGCAGCAGCGTCACCGAATTGCTCACCGCCGGGGCCGGGACGGGCCAGGGGTATGTCGCCTCCGAGTTGTTCGAGGGCTCGATCGACGGGCGCAAGGGCACCGTGGTGTTCCAGCACGGCGGGGTCGGCGACGAGTCCGCCAGTACAGCCTTCGGAAACATTGTCCCGGGAACCGGGACCGACGAGTTGGCCGGGCTGCGCGGCACCGTGGCCTACCGGCACGACGAGACCGGAGCCGTCATCACCCTCAGCTTACAGAACTAGGTCCTCCTGGCACCGCGCCGGTTGACCTGAAGGCCGGCGAGGACGCCAACACCGACCAGAACGTGCATCAAGGCCAGGGAAAACCTTGTGCTGTCGTCGCTTTCACTCGTCAGCGGACCAATCGCACTGAGCGCGGCCAGCCCGAAACCGATGACCTGAGCGACCAGTACCATCGGCGACCACCAGCGGGCCAGCAGCAGCGCCAGCCCGGTGCCGATCAGCAGCGGCATAGTGGACATGAACACGACACTGGACAGCTCAATTTCGTGTGCCTCCGACCCGGTCTGGCGGACGACGAGAGCACCGTCGGCACTCGCACGTCCGATGACGAGAACGAGGACATTGACGACGGCGACAACCACGGCGGTGCCGAGCAGGACCAGAGCGGACCACCCTGCAATCGGTCGTACCCGGTCGTCGGTCGATGGTGTGATCGAGGAAGGCATGCACCAATCCTGCAAGGTGAAGTTCACTTCAGATCAAGAGGCACCGACAGCGGGCATCGAGACCGCGGCGTTTCCAGCACCGCGGGCCCGGCGATGTCGTCCGGCGGCCCCGATCGGCCGGGTGGGGGAACCCCGAGTCGATCCCGGGGTCAAAAGGGGCGAGCAACCATTGGTCCGGTCAACGCGTATAACCGGCATGACGAGATGCGTGATCGTGGGGGAGCGGTGATGGAGGAGCTGGTCGCCGTCTTCGAGGCTGGTCCAGTCGGCAACGCGGGCTCGGTGAGCAACGCGGGCTCGGTCGGCAACGCAGGCTCAGTCAGCGCTGACTTGGTCATCGACGTGGGGCCGGGCCCGGTCAGTTTTGATGGGTTTGTGCTGGGTCGCACGGATCGGTTGTTGCGGACGGCGTATTTGCTGACGCGCGATCATGCGTTGGCGGAGGATTTGCTGCAGACGGCGTTGACGAAGGCGTGGTCGGCGTGGCATCGGATCGAGACGGATCCGGAAGCGTATGTCCGCAAGATTCTGGTGAATACGTATGCGACGTGGTGGCGGCGGAAGTGGACGGGGGAGCGTCCGACCGAGGTGCTACCAGAGGTGTCCGGTGGCACAGAGATCGACACGCACGCGGATCGTCAGGATGTGTGGGCGGCGTTGGGTCGGTTGCCCAGGCGGCAGCGGGCCGCTGTCGTCCTGCGGTATTACGAGGGGCTGAGCGAGGTCGAGACTGCTGAGGTGTTGGGGTGCACGGTTGGCACGGTGAAGAGTTCGACCAGTCGGGCGCTGGCGAAACTGAGGATTGATCCGGCCCTCACCGACATGGAGGGAGATCACCGATGAACCTCACCGACTTGACTGCCGAACTAGAAACCAGGGCTGCGAACGCACCTCCCGCGGATCTGCCCGCGACGGCGGCGATGGCCCGGCTGACTGGCGTCCGGTATCGAATCCGGACCCGTCGCCGTCGTCAAATGGGTTCGGCCGCAGGGATTGCCGCACTCGGTGTGGCCGCCGTCCTGCTGTTTCCCGGAATGCCGCAGCAGCGGGCAGAGCAGGTTCCAGCATCCCCAGCCACCGCCGAGCCGACGCCGTCCGATCCCCTCGCCTTCGCGTCAGAGGTGGCCGGGGACCCGTTGGTCGCCACCGACACCGGAGTGATGGGGCAAACCGAGCTGGTACTGCGCTACACGCCGACCGACACCAACCTGGCGATCTCCTTCTTCTGTCGGATCCAGACCCCCGACAGCCCGCCCCGCGTTTCCGCCGGCTTGATTACCACGATGGCGGTGAACGGGAAGGAGATAGAAGGCGGTGGGTGTAGCAGAGATGCCGTACCCAATCAGAACACGTTGACTCGCGGCGAGGCCGGTGCCGACAACCGGGCCGGATGGGCCGACCTCGGCGTGATTCGTGGGCGCGAAAGCGTGTTCCGGCTTCGGGTGACGTGGGACAGGGCGGGAAACCATGGCGCCGTGCGCCTCGGCCTCGGGATTTACGAGCCCAGCGGTCCGCGGCTGAGTGAAGGTGTGGACGGCTTCCCGAAGTTCTACGAGACCGGCAGGCACCGCTACCAACTGGCCGACTACTGGACAGAGAAGGCGGGCGCGACAGTCGACGGCAAGCCAACCACAGCAGTGAATCGGCTTTATCTGGATGTTCCGGCTGGCCGACATCCGGTCCAGGTGTGGCTAGAGCTCAAGCAGAGCAAGGCGGAGAGCAAGACCCGTGGCTTCGTCGAACTCTACGTCGATGGCAAGCGGGCCGGCGCCCGGTATGCCGCCGCTGATTCCGGATTCATCTCGCTGGACGACGCCAAAGCGCACACTATTGAGCTGCGCATTGACCCCGGGCTCCGAGGCACGATGGCGCTCGCGTACTACGTCCGGGTGGACTGAGGTCCGGCCGGTCGTCGCCCCCGGACGTCGACCGGCCCATCCCGACTGGCAGGATCAGGGTATGGATCAACGTCGTGTCTGCGTCTTCTGTGGTGCGAGTCCCGGCAACTCGGCGAAGTACGCCAACGCCGCTCGCGACCTCGGGGACGCGCTGGTGTCCGCGGACCTGGGGCTGGTCTTCGGGGCCGGTGGGGTGGGGATCATGGGAGCGGTGTCGGATGCCGTTCTGGCCGCTGGTGGTGAGGCGATCGGCGTCATCCCGCAGTCCCTGATGGATCGCGAGCACGGCCGGAACGACCTGGCGGACCTGCGCGTCGTTTCCACGATGCACGAGCGAAAAGCCTTGATGCATGAGCTTTCCGCAGCGTTTGTGGTGCTTCCCGGCGGGCTTGGCACGTTCGAGGAGTTCTTCGAGGTGCTCACCTGGGCCCAGCTCGGTCTGCACCGCAAGCCGATCGTCGTGCTCGACATCGACGGGTACTACGGTCCGCTGGTGGAGCTGCTGGATCATGCCGAATCCAGCGGGTTCATGCGCGCGGCCGACCGCGAACTGGTTACTGTCGTGGAATCGACCGCCGAAGTAATCGCGACGCTGAAGCGTGCCTGGGATGTCGAGAACGGGCGGACGGCTCCGACCCATTGACGTCAACGCCCGCCGACCAGTCATCGGGAGCAGCTATGCGGAAGATCTTCCACTTTGTCCACCAGTCCGTCGACGGATACATCGAGGGCCCGAACGGTGAGTTCGACTGGCCGGAGATGGGCCCCGAGCTGTCGGCGTTCAGCCAGGAACTCGACGACAACGTCGACGCCATCCTGTACGGCCGGGTCGTCTGGGACATGATGTCCGCCTTCTGGCCGCAGGCAGAATCGCTGTCGGACCATCCGCACGATCGTGACTATGCGCCGCGCTGGCGGGCCAAGCCCAAGCTGGTCGTCTCCAACACGCTCCAGCAGGCCGACTGGAACACCCAAGTGATCAGCGGGAACGTGATCGAGCAGTTGACCGCCCTGAAGCAGCAACCGGGTAAGGACATTGTGCTGATGGGCGGTCAGAAACTGGCTGCCGGGCTGGCCCGGGAAGGATTGATTGACGAGCGGTGGATCGTCACGCACCCGGTCCTGCTGGGCGGTGGGCGCTCGCTCTTCGACGAGGAGAAAAGCCGGACCAAGCTGTCCTTGGTGGAGTCGCGGACGTTCGATTCCCGCTCGGTGCTGCTCCGCTTCGAGGTCGCTGGCCCCCAGGGGTAATGGCCAGCCCGCTTGCATCCGCGGTCAAGTCGTGGGTGGATCAGAAGCCTTAATCGTTGACGCAGATCCCCAGGAGGGCTGATGAACCTGGAGAAGGTCGTTTTCGGTTTCTTCGTCTTGCTCGCTGCGACGCTGAACTTCGGCTTCTTCATCGGCGACATCTCCGACCCGGCGTTGCACAACGTCTACGAGCTGTTCGCCGCCGTGGTGGTCAGCTTGATCGCCACCGTGCTGAAGTTCGGCGACAGGACGCAGATCGGCGCCGTTCACCTGGCGACGAGCTTGGTGGCGGATCTCCAGCTGATCGCGGCGGCGGTTGTCTGGGCGATGGCCGAGCAGTCCTCTCCAGGGAGCATCAGCGCGCACGCCACGGCCAGCGTCGTCTCCCTGTCCGGAGGTGCGCTGCTG
>JANNPJ010000633.1:0-1547 GCA_031400005.1 Kineosporiaceae bacterium
CGCCTGCTGGATCCGGTGGGCCGAGCGCGGATGGAGGCCGTAGCGATCGCGGAAGGCGACATCCCGGGCGATCACGTCCTGCTCCTCTCGACGAGTCAGTCCGGCGCCGTCCGGGCCGGATACGCCGACCGCCCCGGCGAGGCCCGGGCGGGCGGCCGAGGGGTTAGGCGTCGGATTATGCGACGCTGTGGGCGGGCTCCTCCAGTTCCGCCGGTGGTGTCGGCGTGGGCTGCCCACCGGGCACCCAACCGGTGTCGACGTAGCGCTTCTGGAACCAGCTCGCAAACGCGAGCAGCACCACGCACAGGATCGCGACCCCGACCGCGGCGACGTTGCCCTCGACGCGGGCGATGTTGCCGACGACGAAGCCGAACCACTGGAAGTCGGCGTCACCGAAGGTCGTGCCCTGGAAGCCGATGGCGCTCATGACCGGGACGAGGAAGGCCGCGAACAGGGTGATGATCAACCCGTTCACGAAGCCACCCGCCACGGCACCGCGGCGGCCACCGGTGGCATTGCCGAACACGCCAGCACCGCCTCCCGTGAAGAAGTGCGGGATCATCCCGGGCAGGATGAGCGGCACGACGAGAGCGGCCCCCAGACCGGCCCACAGGATGCCGAACCCGACGAGGCCACCGACGACGCTGGCCAGGAAGCCGACGAGGACCGCGTTCGGCGCGTACGTGAAGACGATCGGTACGTCGAGCGCGGGGACCGCGCCGGGGATGACCCGCTCGGCGATACCGGCGAAGGCCGGGACGATCTCGCCGAGGATGGTCCGGACGCCGAGCAGGATGACGGCAACGCCGCCACCGAAGACCAGCGCCTGGTTGAACATGGTGGTCAGGAAGGCGAGGAGTCCACCCGCGGCTCCGGCCGCACCGGCGAAGCCGGCATCGGTCACCGACTGCAGCGCGGCCGCTTCACCGATGCGCAGGGTGAAGATGATGGTCAGGAGCAGGTAGATGAAGATCATCGCGACGGCGGTGCCGACCATCGGGTCGCGCAGGAACCGGAGTCCCTGCGGGAACTGCATCTCCTCGGTGCTGCGGCTGCCCTTGCCGACCACCTGGCCGGTGATCCCGGCGGCGATATAGCCGAGCGTGCCGAAATGGCCCATCGCCACCGGCTGGTTGCCGGTGACCTTCTTCATCCAGGGCATCGAGAAGGCCGGCATGATCACCATCATGGTGGCCAGTCCGAAGGCGGCGACCAGGATCTGGACGACCGACTCGACCTTGGCGTTGTAGAGGACGACCGTCAGCACGGTCGCCATGAACAGCATGTGGTGCCCGGTCAGGAAGACGTAGCGAAGTGGCGTCAGGCGCGCGATTACCAGGGAGAGCATGACCCCGATGAACATCGCGAAGGCGACGTTCTGGGCGACGTCGGGGATGCCGTTAGCGATCGCGGTGATCGCCTCGTTCGTCGGCACGACCCCCGCGACGCCGAAGGCACCGGTGATCAGGGCGCCCAGCGGGGTCAGGGCCCCGATGACGGCGCCGGCGCCGATCCCCAGGATGATGAAGCCGAGGGTGGCCTTGAGG
>JANNPJ010000676.1:0-2177 GCA_031400005.1 Kineosporiaceae bacterium
GGGGTGTTCGTCCAGATCCCCTCCAGACCGCTGGTGATCGTGTCGCCACCCTTGCCGGTGCCGAAGCTGTTCTGCCAGCCCAGGCCCTGCCGCTCGATCGAGGCGGCCTCGGGGTCGTCGCCGACGCTGTCGGCCGGGCCGGCGCCGTGGGTCTTGCCGAAGGTGTGGCCACCGGCGATCAGGGCGACGGTCTCCTCGTCGTTCATCGCCATCCGGCGGAACGTCTCGCGGATGTCGCGGGCCGAGGCGAGTGGGTCCGGGGTGCCGTTCGGGCCTTCCGGGTTGACGTAGATGAGGCCCATCTGGACCGCGGCGAGCGGGGTTTCGAGGTCCCGGTCGCCGGTGTAGCGCTGGTCGTCGAGCCAGGTGGTCTCGGGGCCCCAGTAGACGTCCTCGTCGGGCTCCCAGACGTCCGCCCGGCCGCCGGCGAAGCCGAAGGTCGCCAGACCCATCGACTCCAGGGCGACGTTACCGGCGAGGATCATCAGGTCTGCCCAGGAGAGGTTCTGACCGTACTTCTTCTTGACCGGCCACAGCAGGCGGCGGGCCTTGTCCAGGTTCCCGTTGTCCGGCCAGCTGTTGAGCGGGGCGAACCGCTGCTGACCGGCGCCGCCACCGCCGCGCCCGTCGCTGATCCGGTAGGTGCCCGCGCTGTGCCACGCCATCCGGATCATGAACGGGCCGTAGTGGCCGTAGTCCGCCGGCCACCAGTCCTGCGAGGTCGTCAGCAGCTCGCCGATGTCCCGCTTGACCTCCGCGAGGTCGAGGGCCTCGAAGGCCGCGGCGTAGTCAAAATCCACGCCGAGGGGGTTGGCCACCGTGGGGTTCTTGGCGAGGATCTTCAGGTTGAGCCGGTCCGGCCACCAGCCCCGGCTTCCCCCGCCCTGGGTCGGGTGCGGAGCGCGGTCGTGCGCCACTGGGCAGCCGCCCTGGCTCTCTTCGTTCATTTCTCCAACGACGGCGTTTGGACTATCGGACACATGGACCCTTTCAGGGAGCGGGGGTGGACCTCATAAACGGGGTGCGGCTGAACATGCGGGGCACAGGCCCCGGTAGATGACCTCGGCCTCGTCGAGGGCGAAGTCGGGGTGACTGGCCGCGGTCACGCAGGGTGCGGTGCCCACGGCGCAATCGACGTCGGCGATGCTGCCGCACGATCGGCACACGGCATGGTGGTGGTTGTCGCCCACCCGCGACTCGTAGAGCGCCACGGAACCCTCCAGGTGGATGCGACGCACCAGGCCCGCGGTTGTCAGTGCGCGCAGCGCGTCGTAGACGGCCTGGTGGGAGACCTCACCCAGATCGTCGCGAACGGCGTCGGTGATGGCACTCGTGTCGGCGTGTGGACGGTCGTGCACCGCGGCCAGCACCGCAAGCCTTGGGCGCGTGACACGCAGGGACGCCCCGCGCAACATAGTTTCGAGTTCCGAGATCGCGGCCACGGGCCGGAGTGTGTCATACATTCTGGAATCATTCAGGATTAGTTTCTGACGGTGATCTGCGGATCTTCAGCGAGGTGGACCCGGACCCCTGCCACAACCCCGCCGCCATGGCGTCATTGGCGTCATGGAGATTTGTAGGGAAGTTCACCTTCCGGTGCCAGGCACCGGGGGGTGAATGTGGGTGAATACGTCGGGTTGTCCCTCCCGGCCCCTGGCGGTAAAGATGCACGCGACCCTCCCGCCGCCACTGATACGTCGGCCCCACGCGGGAGGCCCCGGTGATCACTGGCAGATTCGCGGACACCGATTCACCCTCCGGTGCCTGAGAGGAGAATGGACCTCGCGGAGGCCGGTCCCATTCACCTCGCGTGCCTGGCACCGGAAGGTGAATGCGTGGTCCTGAGGGGACCCCGATTGTCGGTCCAGTCGCTGCGGGAGCTGGGGTAGGGATGCGAGACGTGACTGCAGACAGGACATTTTTATGGGCCGAAGAGTGGCCGGCCGGGCCCGCTACGTGTGACTGGCACGGGAAGGTGAATTGCGCTCTCAGGTGCGCCTGATCGTTCCTACCGGGCGGCGTCTCCCAGCAGGCCACGCGCGATGACAAGGCGCTGGATCTGGCTTGTTCCCTCGTAGATCTCCGTGATCTTCGCGTCGCGGTACAGGCGCTCCGCCGGGTACTCCTGCGAGTAGCCGTAGCCGCCCAGGGTTTGCACCGCCATGTCCGCGGCCTCG
>JANNPJ010000706.1:0-1783 GCA_031400005.1 Kineosporiaceae bacterium
CTAAGCGGAAGGGTGTTGGCATGGGCGCAATTACACGGGATATTGCTTCGACGGAAGGCAACGAGGTCGCCATCGTGAATCTGGTCACGCAGTGCGGCGTGGTCGAGACGGTGACGTCGCAGACTGCCACCGTCTCGGCCACGCCGAGGCGAAAATTTTTGGACATGAAGGGGCGACTGATCGTCGGTGATGCCTCGGCACTGATGTTCGGAGGTGCCATGGCGTTAGCGATCCAGCGGGCGGTCAGGCCGGTCCCGCGGTTCGTATGGACCGACCATTTGGCGCTCTTCTTCATCGGCTTACCGTTCTTCGCATTCGGGGCCGGTATGAACCACCTGTATCGGGCTCGCGATAACGAGCGTGCATCGCAGGAATGGCTCAACATTGTCAAGGCTGTCGGCACGGGTATGGCGGGCCTTGTGGGGGTCGCCTTCGGTCTGCAGTACAAGGATCTCTCGCGTCTGTGGGTCGTCCTGGTCGCAGTAACAGTGACCGCCGCACTGATCATCGACCGCATGATCGCCCGCCGAATCTTTGCGCGGATGCGCCGCGACGGCCAGCTTCGACGCCGCATTGTGATCGTCGGAACCGACGCTCACGCGATTGGCCTCCTCCACAGGTTTCACCGTCGCCCCGAGCTTGGTTACGAGGTCGTCGGTTTCGTCGGCGCAGACGACATTGGGGAACGCGCCGGCGTACGCGTGCTCGGGGGGTTCGATGATCTCCTACCGGTGATGTCGGCAACAGAAGCGGTCGGCGTCGTAGTCTCGCTCGGCTCGGTAACCTCCGAAGTGGTCAATCAGATGGTCCGAAAGCTGACAGACGCGAGCTATCACATCGCCATTTCGACGTCGCTTCACGACATCGACGTCAGTCGGATTCGGTCGCAGCAGATGGACGGTGTCACGTTCACCTATGTCGAATCCGTCATTCGTACCGGTTGGAGGGCGCTCGCCAAGCGGGGGTTCGACGTGGCCGTGGCCTCGACGATCCTGGTGGTCAGTACGCCGATCATTGCGATCGCCGCGTTATGCATCAAGTTCGACTCTCCCGGCCCCGTGCTGTTCCGGCAGAGAAGGGTCGGTCTCGATGGTCGCCAGTTCCGGGTTCTCAAACTCCGGTCCATGACGATCGACGCAGAAGAACGCAAAGAGGCCTTGCGTGATCAGAACGAGATGGACGGCGCCCTGTTCAAGATCACCAACGATCCCCGAATCACAAGGGTGGGTCGAGTGATTCGAAAGCTGTCGATTGACGAACTCCCGCAGTTGCTCAACGTCTTGGCTGGGTCGATGAGTATGGTCGGCCCGCGCCCCGCACTCCCCGACGAGGTTGCGGAGTGGTCGCCCGAAGTCAGGGACCGACTCAGGGTGCTCCCCGGAATCACAGGCCTTTGGCAGATTTCCGGTCGTTCCGGCACGACGTTCGAGGAGTACAAGCGACTTGATCTCTACTACGTCGACAATTGGTCGCTGAGGCACGACATGCGGATCTGCTTCAAGACGGTCGGCGTCGTCCTTCTCGGCCGAGGTGCCGTTTGATCGTACCTTCCGACTTGTATCGGCTCGATTCCGATCGGCTGGGGTGGCAGTGAGTCGATCAGTCTTGGCCCTTTGCTGGTCGGCCTGGCCGACGCGATCGATGCCGATGACTACCGGACGTCCTCTCTGACGCTCAGCGACGGGCTTCCTGCCGTTTGGTTTCCCAAGCTGAATCGCACACGCGTCGAGGCCATCGTCGATGGTGCCCAGGCGGGGGGAAGTGTGAGTGCAAAGCATCGACC
>JANNPJ010000716.1:0-2025 GCA_031400005.1 Kineosporiaceae bacterium
TGCGCCGGTCAGGTTGGGGTAGGAGTCGACCGTCGCGGTCAGGTCACCGCTGCGGATCGCGGTGTAGGCGTCCGAGATTCCGTCCGTGCCGATGACCTGGACCTTGCCCTTCTTGCCCGCGGCCTTGACCGCCTCGGCGACGCCGAGGGCCATGGTGTCGTTGTTGCAGTAGAAACCGGCCAGGTTCGGGTGCTGTTGCAGGATCGTCGTCGCGGCGTCCCGAGCCTTCTGTACGTCCCAGTCACCGGGGACGCTGGCGACCACCGTGAGGCCCAGCTTCGTGGCCTCGTCCGTGAAACCCGCGGTGCGCTGTTTGGCGGCATAAACGCCAGCCTGACCCTGAATGATGGCGACGGAAGCGCCCTTCGGCAGCGTCTTGCCCATGTACTGCGCGGCACTGACACCGTTCTGGATCTGGTTGGGACCGACCCACTGGCGGGCGTTGGGGAAGACCGCGTCGTTCACGTTCACCACGAGCAGGCCCTTGGCCTCGGCTTTCTCCACTGCGGGGCACATGTTCGTGTCGGACTGCGGCGAGGCGAGGATCAGCTTGTAGCCCTTGTTGAGCATCGTCTCGGAGGCGTTCAACTGGCCGACCTGATCGGACTCGCTCGAGGCTGCCTGAACGTCGAGGGTGACGCTGTACTTGTCGGCGCGGGTGGTCTGACCCTTGGACAGCGTTGCCCAGTACTGGTTGCCGAGGAACTTCATCACCGAGCCAATCCGCACGTCCTTCGCCGGAACCGGGACAGCGCCGAGCTTCGCAGCGAGGTCTCCGTATTCGATGGAGTCGGTGGCGTCGTCCGTGCTGAACGGCTGGGCGGTATTGGCGCAACTGGACGGGACCGCGTTGCCGGCCGCGTCGGTGCTGGAACTCTCCACGCCGGCGCAGGCGGTCAGCGCCAGCGCCAGGACGACAAGCCCGACGGCGGCGGTTCGAGGGTTGGTCGAGACAAGAGGCGAAGTGCGGTTCATGGGATCCTCCCGGAGCCACTACATCGGGGCCCGGCTACCGTCTGTCAACGGATCAGCCGTGAGGGAGACATTAAGAGCGCGTAAACACACACGGTTAGATCGATGGTCAAGTTACCCAATCGTGACCTGGGCCTGCGTAAGAGCGCTCCCGTTAACGCAAAAACGGTGCAAACCGCACAGCTCGGCCAGGTGGTGCGCCGAGATGTTCATGGCACCTGCACGCTGGGGTACGGCCACCGCGGGATCAGCCAGCACGTGCCTCACCATGCCCGTCCCACCTGCGGGCTGGGTGTGGTGTTTACCCGTCGCGGCTCAGGCAGGACGTCGCTCACCTAATCCGGTGGGACCAGCGTGGCTGCGGGCGTTCCGAGCCACGCGGGCTGTTCGGTCGATCGCTCGATGGCTGACCTGGACGCCGTACCCGCGTTTGGGGCCGGAGCAGCGCGCATCGCCCTGCTCGGCAATTCCTGGGGGTCCATGCTCGCGCTTCGGGACACGCTCGATGCACCTGATCGATGGGGATTTTCGCGAATGGCCCGGGGGAGGGGAGGAGGCGCTACGGCCTCGGTCTGGTCTTCTTGGAGTCGGCGAGAAGTTGGACGACAACGGCGATTCGTTCGGCGCGTAGTTCGGGGTTACGTCGTGTTGAGTTGATCCAGGTCAGGTAGCCCTTGCGGTAGAACTGGGCGAGGGAGTCGAAGAATTGCCCGGCGCCCGGGTTGGCGTCCAAGGCTTCGCTAAGGTCGGGCGGTAGGTCGTCACGTTGGGGACCTTCGGGTGCGATCTGAATGGTGACCTGCTGACCCGGCTCGATCCCGCAGTCTCGACGCCAGGCTGGGCCCAGGACAAAGCCCAGGCCGCCGTCGACGGCCTCGATCACGGCTCGTACTCGCATGTCGTTAACCGTGCCGGCGACATGATGGCGTGGCTTGGTACCCCAGAGCCGGTTGGGGTCGAACGGGATCGGCACCATGACACGGTCTCGCCCTTGAGTGACCACGACCGCCTCGAACTTCATCGCCTGCATCTGAACAGGCTGCCAGAGAGCGG
>JANNPJ010000743.1:0-11696 GCA_031400005.1 Kineosporiaceae bacterium
GGTCGGTTTCGCTCTGGCGTACCTGACGATGATCGGGTTGATGTGGGTGTTCCGCCGGTCCAGCCCCGGGCCGCTGACCCGGAAATTCCGAACCGCCCAGATTGGCTCCGCAGCGGCGATCAGTCTGGTGACATCGGCCCCGCCCTCGACAACTGTTCATGGTCCCTCAAGATCAAGACTGCGAACGCCGAATGGGAGGAATCAGATCTCCGGTGTAACGAAGTGGGGGCCTGAGACGAAGTAGCGGTCACAGGATCAGAAAGCATTCATCGCTGGGGGCGGCCATGTCACTCTTGACTCCACTTCACGTCACTCGTTGGCGCAGACCCGGGCCGCCCAACAGCTCGGCTCGCACCGCGCCACAGGAATGGCATGTCGGTCTGTCCCACGCCGGCATGTTTCCGCAGTACGAAGTCGGCTGCCCATGTGCCAAGGCGCCATGCGGCCTGGCTATCCCACGCGCAGAAGTCTTCTGTCTCACGCACCAGGGCTCGGTCGAGTACCTGCAGGCCCATCCCGCGTCAGAGTGCGCTCCACACAAGTGGTTCCGCCGCATCCGCCCCTAGTTCCTCGTCCGTTACCGGTGCCCCATTCTCCGCGGGCACCCCACTCTCCCGGGGCGCCCTACCCTCCCCGGGCGCATCACTCTCCGGGTGCTTCTTCCTCACCGCGCACGCCAGTTACGTGATCACCGCGGTTCGGAAGGTGAGCCGGCCCGCAGCCCTTGGTCAGCGCCGCCCAGGCTCTGCACCACCCGGGTGGTGCGGGCCAGCGCCTCGCGCAATCGTGACCGGGTGCTGGAACCGTACCTGCCGGTCTGCAGAGCCTGGCGGACGTCGAGCACCCGCAACGGCGCAGTCTTCGTCATCAGCAGCGGCACGTACTCGGCTTTGGTAGCGGTGAAGCGGCCGCCGTTGGACCGGGTGAAGGTCACTCGTGCCAGCAGGCCCTCGGCGTTGGCTGGGCCGGGCGTCGAGTGATCGGCGAGCAGGTTGCCGAGGCCGTAGATTACCCAGGTCTTGCCGATCCGCTGGATCGGCTCGACCACATGCGCATGGTGACTGACGATCAGATCGACCACCCCGGAACGGGCCAGCTCAGGTGCCAGGTCCAACTGCTGGGCGCTAGGCGCCTGGCGGTATTCGCTCCCCCAGTGCATGGCCAGAACGACAACCTGGGCGCCCTCCGCACGAGCCCGCCGAGCATCGGCGAGAATCCTGGACCTGTCGATCACCTTGCCTCGCCACTGATCACCGCCCGGGTAGCTCTTGCCATTCCACCCGTAGGTGTAGGACAGCAACGCCACCCGGACGCCGTTCGCCTTCGCCATGGTGATCCGGCGGGACTCGCGACGGGTGCGCGCGGACCCGGCATGCGTGATGCCCGCGGCGTCCAAACTGTCCAGCGTCCGCTTGATCCCCGCCGCACCCTGGTCGAACGTGTGGTTGCTCGCGGTGCTGCAGGTGTCGTATCCGACTGCCTTCAGCCCCACACTGACCTGCGGCGGGCCGGAGAACGACGGGTACCCGGAGAACGGCCCCGACGGGCCGGCGAGCGGCGTCTCCAGATGGCAGATCGCCAGGTCCGCGCCGGCCACGTACGGCTTGACCCCCGCCAGCATCGGAGCGAAGTCCATCGTCCCGGAGCCGGTGCGACCGGCGTCCAGCCGAGCCTGCGCCCACAGCGATGGATGGAGCAGCACGTCACCGGTGGCCACGATCGTGAAGGTGCGCCCGGCTGTCCCGGATCCGGCTGCTGTCGCTGTCGCCGAACTGGACGGCTGCGCAGTGGCGGCTGGGCTCGGCGAACCGGTGGCCCGGCGGGGTGAGCCGAGGTCATCTCCGCTGGAGCACCCCGCCGCGACCGCAAGGCAGACGACGGTGAGCACCGTGAGACCAATGGGACGCAAGTGCGGCATGGGGTCGATTATGGGTGGCGGTGACCGATTCGGGCGGTGAGCTCGGCCCTGGAGCCGATGTCCAGTTTCGCGTAGACATGCCGCAAGTGGTATTCCACCGTTTTCGGGCTCAGGAACAGGGCAGCAGCGGCTTCCCGGGTGGTGCGTCCCTCGGCGAGCAGCAGGGTGATCTGCAGTTCTCGCGGGGTCAATTGGTCAAGATGGTTGGCGCCGCGCCGACCAACCGGACTTCCGGTGGCCGACAGCTCCCGAGCCGCTTCGTCCGCCCAGAGTCTGGCCCCGAGCCGCTCGAAGATCTCCAGCGCCCGGCGCAACTGCACCCTGCTCTCCACCCGCCGCCGACCGCGGCGAAGCCTGGCCCCGTAGGTCAGCCGGGTGCGTGCTTCCTCGAAGCCGTCCAAGGTCCGCGCATGGTCTGCCAAAGCCGTGCTGAAGTGAGCATCGACGTCCGCTGCCGGGCACAGCAGCCCCCGCACCCGGGCGGCCCGGGCCAGCGCCCACGGCTGCCCCTTGCTCTCGGCCCGCTCGAGGAAATCACCTGCGCCGGCTCGAGCCTGCTCCTCACGCCCGCTGCGCACCAGCGCCTCGGTCAACTCCGGCACCGGTGACAGATCCGGATCGAGGACGCCGATCTCGTCCAGCCACTCGGCCAGCCCGGACAGCGTGCTCACGGCTGCCTCGATGTCACCGGCGGCCAGCGCCAACTCGCCGAGACCGAACTCGACCCAGGCTCGGCCGAAATGGATCTGCTGTGCCGCGCACAACTCCAGCGCCTCGCCCGCGTGCCTGCGAGCATCGTCCGAGCGACCCAGCCGGGCCTCCAACCAGGTCAGACCGGCGAGCGAGGTGGCGACCTCGGTGCTCTGCCCGAGTTCGCGGGCCAAGCCGATCGCCTCGGTGTATCCGGCGGCCGCCGCGGCCCAATGGTCGGTCGTCGCGTCGTCCCGGGCGAGGTGAAAGAGCAGATGCGGCAATGGGCCGAGCGCGCTCGACGCCCGCCGCTCGGCCACCACGGCGTCCACCAGCTGCCGCCCGACGTCCGATTCACGCAGCCACATGGGGCCGAGCAGCAGCCAAGCCGCCTGCGAGGTCTCGATGGTGCCGGGGGTGTCGGCGGCCAGCAGTTGGACGGCGGCCCTGATCTGCCCGGCCCCCGGTTGACCGGCCAGCACTCGGGCCATCCCGGCCGCCATCGTTCCAACCGCCGCCGGTACGGCCGGATTCGCCTGCAGCAGGGCTTCGATCTGCTGACCGGCGGCTAGGGCCGCCCGCGCGTCAGCGAGGTAAAAGCAGGCGTTGATGACCTCGGCCAGCAACGTCACGGCTTGGCCCGGATCGATCGGCGTGATCTCATCGGCGGCCGACCACAGAACCTGTTTCGCTTCCTCGAGCGAACCGCATCGGGCGGCGATCTCGCCTTGGAGCGCCCGGGCGCGAGCCCGGGCCAGCGGTGTTCGGTCAAGAGTCAGCGCTTGCGCCAGACCCGCGGTGGCCCAGTCGGCATCACCCGCGCGCCAGGCGGCCGCACCGGCGTCCAGGAAGCGGCGGGCCCGGTCGGAATCGACACTGGACAGGCGGGCACTCCGTTCGTACGCGGTCGCACAGACCGCGTACGCACCGCGAACGTTCGCCCGTCGGGCCACCGTATCCAGTTCGGCCGCCACGTCGTCGGCCGGCCCGAGCGCGGCCTCGCACCGATGCCAGGCGCGCCGGTCCACCTCAGATTCCGGCAGTGCTGCGGCCACGGTGGCATGCATCTCGCGTCGCTCGCCCGGCCCGGCCATGGCGTAGACGGCGGAACGGATCAGTGGGTGCGCGAACTCCACCCGGTCGACGGAAATCCGAAGCAACCCGGCGGTCTCCGCCGCGACCAGGGCCGTGACCGGGACTCCGCGCGCCCGGCAGGCTCGCGCGATCACGGTCAGGTCGTCGCCTGCGGTGGCGGTCAGTAACATCGCGGTCCGGGTGTCGCCGTCCATGCCCTCCGCCCGCGCAGCGAACCAACGGGTGAGCGCGGCCGGCACCGGCATCGGTGATCCGGGCGGCATCGACGCCAGTTGGGCAGGATCGCGGGCCAGTTCCAGGACCGCGAGCGGATTGCCGCCGGTGGCTCCGTGCAATCGTCCAGCCAGCTCCCGGGAGGTGGACCGGCTCATCCGGGCCAGCTCCATGGTGGCCCGCAGGTCGAGGCCGGTCAGCCGCCACTGCGGCAGACCTGCCGAGGTGAGTAGACAGTCCACCTCAGAGCGGGCCGCGACCAGCACGAACACCGCATCGGCCAAGAGCCGGCGAGCGGCAAAGGCAATCGCCTCGCTGGAGGCCCGGTCAAGCCAGTGCGCGTCGTCCACAATCAGCCCCACCGGCCGGGTTTCGCTGTAGCGGGTGAGCAGGCTGAGCGTCGCCGCACCGACCGCGAACCGATCGGCGGCCTGGCCGGGTCTCAGGGCCAGCGCCACCGCCATCGCTTGGGCCTGCGGTGCGGGGATCCGGTCCAGATCCTCGGCCGTCGGCTGCAGCAGCTGAGCCAGGCCACCGAACGGGACGTCCTGCTCGGCCTCGCTGCCGGCACAGCGCAGCACCCGGACCCCGTCGGCCGCTTGCGCAGCGTAAGTCAACAGGGCCGTCTTGCCGATTCCGGCCTCACCAGTCAGCACCAGGACGCCGCTGGTGCCGAGCCGTGCCCCCGCCACCAGAGCGTCCACGATCTTGAGCTCGCGGTCGCGCCCGACCAACATGACACGAGTCTAAGAGCGTCCGGCTGGATAAAGGCCCAAGATCGGGGCAGCGCCGACAAAGCCCAAGATCGGGGCAGCGCCGACGAAGCCCAAGATCGGGGCGCCGCTGACGAGGCCCAAGATCGGGGCGGCGCAGACTAGGTGCCCTCCCCGATGCGCTCGACCTCGGCTCGGCGGCAAAGTCAGGCGAGTCAACCAATTCTCGGCAAGGAGTCTCGACCATGACCACCGTCAACGAACGACCCTCGATTGATGAGAACAAGCTGATGGCCTTTGTTTTCCGCGCCGTGGATGAAGTCGGGGCCACGCTGAACTGCGCACTGGTGGTGATGGGTGATCGACTCGGCTACTACCGGACCATGGCCGAGCACGGCCCGATCAGCCCTGCCCAGCTCGCTGAAAGCACCGGCACCGGCGAGCACTACGCCCGGGAATGGCTGAACGCGCAGGCGGCCGGCGGGTACGTCGCTTACGACCCGGCGACCGCGACCTACACCCTGCCCGCCGAGCACGCCGTCGCGCTGACCGATGAGAGCAGCCCGTTCTACCTGCCTGGCTTCTTCCAAATCGCGGATGGCACCACGCGCGATGCCCCCCGCGTCGTGGAGGCTGCCCGAACCGGGGACGGCCTGGGCTGGCACGAACACAACCCCGACGTGCACGTCGGCTGTGAGCGGTTCTTCCGCCCCGGGTACCAGGCGAATCTCGTCGCCAACTGGCTACCCTCGCTGGCCGGGGTGTTGGCCAAACTCCACGCGGGTGCCCAGGTCCTGGATTTGGGCTGCGGACATGGCGCCTCGACGATTCTGATGGCTCAGGCCTTTGACCGGTCGAGCTTCACCGGTGTGGACTACCACCAGCAGTCCATCGAGGTTGCCCGGCACCGAGCGGAGGAGGCCGGAGTTGGCGATCGCATCGAGTTCCGGACCGAACCGGCAACCCGGTTCGGCGGGACCGGATACGACCTGGTGACCACGTTCGACGCGCTGCACGACATGGGCGATCCGATCGGCGCCGCCCGCCACGTTTACCAAACCCTGGCCGACGACGGCACCTGGATGGTGGTGGAACCGGCCGCCGGTGATCACGTCGAGGACAACTTCAACCCGATAGGTCGCGCCTATTATGGCTTTTCCACCTTGCTGTGCACGCCGGCCTCGCTCGCCCAGGATGTCGGGCTCGCGCTCGGCACCCAGGCCGGGCCGGCCCGGATCCGCGACGTCGCCACCAGCGCCGGCTTCACCCGCTTTCGGGTAACCGCTCAAACTCCATTCAACAACGTTCTGGAGATCCGTAAGTGACCCATCACCTGCTCCGATCGGACCAGCCGGCCAGCCCGACCACCCGACCCGACCGGCCGGTGCGCCAGCCTGAGGCGGCTGGGTTCGTCGAGCGGGACGGCGTCCGGCTGGCCTGGCAGCGGCATGGGCGCAGCGGGCCGAACCTGCTGCTTCTGCCCACCTGGTCGATCGTGCCGTCCCGATTCTGGAAGGCCCAGGTCGCCTACCTCGCACAGCACTACCGGGTGATCACCTTCGACGGCCGCGGCAGCGGGCGATCGAGCCGGCCGCAGGGTGCGGCGGCGTACTCAGACGCGCAGTACGCCGCCGACACTGTGGCCGTCATGGACGCCGCCGGCGCGGACTCCGCGGCGCTGGTGTCGCTCTCCTGCGCGGTGGCCTGGTCGGTGCAGGTGGCGGCGGAGCATCCCGACCGAGTGCTCGGCCTGTTCGCCATCGCCCCGGCCTGCGGCTTGAGCGTGCCGCAACCCGAACGGGAGCAGTACCCCTGGGACCAGCGACTGCCTACCCGCGAAGGGTGGGCCAAATACAACAAGTACCACTGGCTCGAGGGCGGCTACGACGACTTCCTGCGGTGGTTCTTCGCCCAGATGTTCCCCGAACCGCACTCAACCAAGCAGATCGAGGACATGTATCGCTGGGGTGGTGAGGTCGCCCCGCAAACCCTCGCCGACACTGTCGCCGGTCGCTTGGGCTGTGATGGGGCCGTCTGCACGCCGCTGGAGCCGCTGTGTGAGCGGCTGACCTGCCCGATCACTGTCCTGCACGGAACCGATGATCGGATTCGTCTGCATGCTATCGGCGAGCGACTGGCCGAGCTGACCGGCGCGAGCCTGATCCTGGTTCACGGCGGCGGACACGGCCTACCCGCCCGTGACCCGGTGTTCGTCAATCGCGAGCTCCGGACGTTCGTCGACCGGGTACAACCACCGCGCGAGCGCCGGACGTGGGTGCGTGCCCTGCGCCGTCCCAAGCGTGCCTTGTATCTCAGTTCGCCGATCGGGCTCGGCCACGCCCGCCGCGATGTCGCCATCGCCGGTGAACTACGGCTGCTGCACCCCGATCTGCAGATCGACTGGCTGACTCAGCATCCGGTGACCCGCATGCTGACCGAGGCCGGCGAGCGCATCCATCCGGCGTCCCACCTGCTGGCCAACGAGTCGGCGCACTTCGAGGACGAGTCGGCGGAGCACGATCTGCACGCCTTTCACGCGGTCCGGCGGATGGACGAGATCCTGGTGCACAACTTCATGGTCTTCTCCGACCTGATCGAGGCTGAGCACTACGACCTGGTGATCGGCGACGAAGCCTGGGACGTAGACCATTTCCTGCACGAAAACCCCGAGCTGAAACCCGCGCCCTACGTGTGGCTCACCGACTTCGTCGGCTGGTTGCCGATGCCCGACGGCGGCCCTGAGGAGGCGGCCTTGACCGCCGATTACAACGCCGAAATGCTGGCGCATCGGGCCCGGTTCCGGCGGTTGCGGGACCGATCGATCTTCGTCGGCAACCCGGAGGACATCGTCGAGGAATCTTTCGGGCCCGGGCTACCAGGGATCCGGGAGTGGACCACGCAGAACTTCGATTTTGCCGGATACATCACTGGTTTCGACCCCCAACTGGAGTTCGACCGGCACGAGCTGCGGTCCCGGCTCGGCTACCCGTCGGACGAGCGGGTCGCCCTGGTCACCGTCGGCGGGTCAGGGGTAGGGGCTGCTCTGCTACAACGGGTGCTGGCCGCCGTCCCGCTGATCCGCCGGCTGTTGCCGGAGCTGCACTTCGTCGTCGTCTGCGGCCCACGGATCGATCCGGCGTCGCTGCCGCACCCAGCCGGCGTCACCGTCACCGGATACCTCCCGCAGTTGCACCACCACCTGGCGGCTTGTGACTTGGCCATCGTCCAGGGTGGTTTGACGACCTGCATGGAGCTGACGGCGTCCCGCCGTCCGTTCATCTTCGTGCCACTGCGCAACCACTTCGAGCAGAACATCCATGTCCGGCACCGGCTCGCCCGATACGGCGCCGGCCGTTGCCTGACCTACGAGGACGCCGCCCAGCCGGAACGACTGGCCGAAGCCGTTCTCAAAGAGATCGACTGCTCGGTGGACTACCGGCCGGTCGAGACCGACGGCGCTGCCCGCGCCGCCGCCTTCCTGGCGGAGCTCCTCTGACGTGCGAATCGGATCCCTGCCCGGGTCACCAGTGGCTTCGCGATCAGCGAGGTCAGTGGATCGGCCGATCCAGCTACCGTTTTGCCGTTGCGATCGACTCAACCAGGATGATCAGCCAGACCGCTCACCGCGGGGCCTGTCCTCGCTGGGTCGGTCCGCGCTGGGTCGCTCCTCGCTAGCGGGTCGGTCCTGGCTGGGCCGGTCCGCGCTGGGTCGATCCGCGCTGGGTCGGTCCGCGCTGGATCGGTCCTCGCTAGCGGGTCGGTCTTTGGGCGGTGGTTCCGGCGTTCGATCGTCGTCACTGGGCCCGGAGCCGGGCCGGTCGATCGGCTCTGCTTCGGCCGTGACCTGCTTGAACGTACCGATCGGAATTCCGGGCGGTGTCGGGGTGGAGAGGTAGATCCGGTCGATCGTGGCCATCGAGACGATGTATCGCTGATCCCGGGTATTTGCCCGGTCACGCTGAAAGCTATCGGCCGGTTGGATCCTGAACACCGCTTCCTGTGACGGCGGTGACAGTGACAGCCCCCCGAGCGGGCCGCCCACCGGGGCGGGCGCCGCTCGGGCGACTGCGGCGGCCAATCGCTGGTGCAGTTCGTAGCCGTCACTGATCTCGGACGTTGGCGGGTCGACCTGGTCCGCCAGCGCCACCACAAGATCCGGATCGTGCTCCACCAGCTTGGTCGCCTCGGTCGTCGGCGCCACCAGATAAGCGAGGTCGGGAGGCGTTCCGGTGGAACTGGAACCGTTCTGACCTCCGTGATTGCGTAGCACGAACACACCGTCGAGGTCGCTCACCTCGGCCGCGGTAATCCGGGTCAGGGCCAAGCGGAAGGAGCTACGGCCGAGGAACGGCCAGTGCTGGCCGGCACTCAGAGCCATCACCACGGCGCGACGATGATCGAAATCGTCGGCGTCAATGGCAAGTTGACGAAAGGCGTCGTGAACTTCAATGCGACGCAGTGCCTCGTCGAAATCGATCCCAGAGTCGACGGTGACGCTGAAGCGGTCGATCTGCCAGATGGTCTCTCCGACCTGGACGTTGCGAATCCCTAGCGGGCCCACCCAGGTCCAGGCGGGCAGATCGTGCCAGCGATCCCGCACCGCCATCGAGGCAGGCAGATCCGCCGCGGGATCCAACCTGCGGACGGCGGTCCATCCCGGTGGATCGGGCGACGGGTCGGGCGATGGAAGGTCCTGCGGCGTGGACGCCGGACGCCGGAGAAAACCCTGTGCCTGATCCAGGATCGCCGCCAGCAGTACGGCCCCGATCAGGACTCTGACCAGCGGTAAAGCCGCTGCAGCGGGATCAGTGTTGAAGTGCGCGAACGTGTAGCCGAGGCGACGGGGGACATCCCCCACCGTTTCCACGAACGGCGTCCCGAACAGGATGGCGAGATCGGCAACGATCAACACGCCGATCACAACCGGCCTCAGGCCCCTCATCCTCGGCCCTCCCCAGTTCGTCCCTTTCGTACCCCCAGGTTCACACCCGAGCGCCGTCCGCGCCAAGGGGTACGACCACTGATCCGGTCCGCGCGACCATCTCGCTGCGCCAAGGAGGGCCTTCACTCCTCCGGTGATCATGCACGGTTGCTCGGGTGCTGCGTCGAAGTGGTCGCGCGTTTTGACCCCGTTAGGACCCTGCTGGCTAATTCGGGGCGACACGCGGAATGAGGTTCCGGAGAGGATGGTGACCGTCCTCGGGATGATCTTTGGGCGGTCGTCTTCTTCCCCTTCGTCCGGCCGCGGGATGGTGTGTGGTGATGTCTATGCAGCCGCGGCCGTGGCCGGAAGTTCCCGAGCGGACCGCGCGGGCGGCGCGGGCGGCGTCGCGTCGAGGAAATCTGGCGATGCGGATCCGGGACGAGTTGGGTGAGGTGTGGGCCGACGACCGGTTCACCGACGTGTTCGGGGTGCGCGGTAAACCGGGTATTTCGCCTGCTCAGCTGATGATGGTCAGTGTTCTGCAGTACACGGAGAACCTCACTGACCGGCAGGCCGCCGAAGCGGTCCGGGACCGGATGACCTGGAAGTATGCCCTGGGTCTGGAACTGGAGGATCCAGGGTTCGATGACAGTGTGCTGAGTGAGTTCCGGTCCCGGCTGGTGGAGGGGGACCTGATCAGTCTGGCTTTGGAGGCACTGCTGGAACGGCTGCGGACAGCGGGCTTGCTGAAGGGCGGTGGACGCGCCCGGACCGACTCTACGCATGTGCTGGGCGCGATCCGGGATCTGAACCGGCTGGAACTGGCCGGGGAGAGCCTGCGGGCGGTCTTGGAGGTCCTGGCGGTCGCGGTCCCGCACTGGCTCGCCACCGTGATCGACGCTTCGTGGCAGGACGTCTACGGAGCCCGGATCGATGACATCCGCCTGCCCGAGTCCCGGGCCAAACGCGACGAGCTGCTGCTGCAGTACGCCCGGGACGGGTATCACCTGCTGGATGAGATCTATACCCCGACCGCGCCGGGCTGGCTGAAAGACCTGCCCGCCGTCGAGTCGCTGCGCCGGATCTGGGTGCAGCAGTTCTCCCGTCAGATCGACAGCCTCCACGGGGACCGGCAGGAGGTGCGACGGCGGCGGCCCGCTCCGGAGGGAGACGGGATGCCGCCGGCCAGAGAGCTCCTGATCTCTCCCTACGACCTGGACGCCCGCCGCGGCCATAAACGTGAAACCGCCTGGGGTGGTTACAAAGTCCACTTCACCGAGACCTGCGACCCACCCCAGGACCAGCCCGGGCCGGGCTCAGAGCACGGCGATCGACCAAACCTGATCATGAACGTGCTCACCACCAGCGCCGCGGCCACCGATGCCGAGATGACCACACCGATCCATCAGCAGCTCGCGGACAAGGACCTGGTTCCCGCCGAGCACCTCGTGGACGCCGGTTACCCCTCGATCGACATCCTCCTGCAGGCCCAGCGCACCTGGGGGATGACGCTGACCGGGCCACTGCAGCTCGATCGCTCCGCCCAGGCCCGAGCCGGTAACGGCTACGACAGCACCGCCTTCAGCATCGACTTCGACGCCCAGCACGCCACCTGCCCGCAGAACGTGCGCAGCCGGGGCTGGAGACCGGCCCGCGACCGGACCCGCGACCTGATCGTCGTGTCCTGGTCCAAAACCGACTGCAAAGCCTGCCCCGCGAAGGACCTGTGCACCCGCAGCGCCCAGCGCAACCTCACGATCAGACCGCGCGAACAGCACACAGCCCTCGCCGCCATCCGCGCCGAACAGGCCACCCCCGAATGGAAAAAACGGTACGCCACCCGCGCCGGCATCGAAGGCACCATGCGCCAGAGCACCCACGTCACCGGCATCCGCCGCGCCCGCTACCACGGCCTACCCAAGACCCAGCTCGAGCACACCCTCGCCGCCACCGCGATCAACCTCATCCGCCTCGACGCCTACTGGAGCGGTCACCCCCTCGACCGCACCCGCACCACCCACCTCGCCCGACTCGATTTCACCCAAGCCGCCTAATAAGCCAGCAGGGTCAGATGCTGGGTCAAACTACGCGCAAACGTGCTCTAGCGCGGCAGGAAACTAGCACTGCACCGAGACCTCGTGCC
>JANNPJ010000780.1:0-31292 GCA_031400005.1 Kineosporiaceae bacterium
GGTCCCCCAACGTTCCGCGGGCGGCCACCGCCGCTACACCCGCTACCAGCTACGGCTGGCAGCCAGAGTACGGGTACTACTCGACGAGGGCACCGCACTGGAGGCGGCCTGCCGCATCGTCATCCTCGAAGACCAACTCCAGGAAGCCCTACGCCTGAACGCCCAACACCTCACCGAACAACCATGAGGAGCTGATCGGCGGGTTAGCGCTGTGCTGCCCGGCAACGCGTGGAACCGCAGCAATGATCCCGCAATGTCACGCATGAGAATGCCGTCAGCGTAAGGGTTACCGGCGATGGGTGTACTGACAGTGCATTCCAGGTCAGCGCCCGGCGGCATACCGTAGGCGTCGTGGATAACCGAGCCGAAGTGCGTGAGTTCCTCACCACCCGCCGTGCCAAGATCACCCCCGGGCAGGCCGGAGTTCTCACGAACGGACGACGCCGCGTTCCCGGGCTGCGGCGCAGTGAGGTCGCCGCGCTGGCCGGCGTAAGCGTCGAGTACTACGCGAAGCTGGAGCGAGGCTCCGTGGCCGGGGTCTCCCCTGGTGTGCTCGATGCCATCGCCCGCGCTCTGCAACTCGACGACGCCGAACGCGCTCACTTGGTGCACCTGGCTCAGCAGGCCAGCGGCAGCAGTGCCTTGCTGCGGCCCACCACCCGGCGGCCGAAGCAGTGGACGAGGCGACCCAGTCTGCAATGGTCGCTGGACGCCATCACCTGCCCGGCGATCGTGGTGAACAACCGGCAGGACCTGCTCGCCGCCAACCTTCTCGGCCGAGCCATGTACATCGACGTCTACGCCGACCCCGCGGCCGCGCCGAACTTCGGCCGGTTCACGTTCCTCGACAGTGCGGCCCGCCGCTTCTTTCCGGACTGGAACCTCGCCGCGGACATGACGGTGGCGAACCTGCGCACCGCGGCCGGCAAGGATTCGCACGACAAGGGCCTGCACGACCTGGTCGGTGAGCTGTGCACCCGCAGCGACGACTTCCGCCGTCGCTGGGCCGCCCACAACGTGCGCACCCACGGCACCGGCACGAAGACCTTCCACCACCATGTCGTGGGCGACCTCGACCTGGCGTACGAGAGCATGGACCTGCGCGCCGAGCCGGACCTGACCATGACGCTCTACGCCGCCGAGCCGGCCTCACCGACCGAGCAGGCGCTCGCACTCCTCGCTTCCTGGGCCGCCACCACGATCCCGGCCAGCATCTCGACACCTGGTCGCTAGCCTCAAGCGGCACCGCCCAGGATTTCCCGTACGACATTGTCGCGGCCGGCAGCCAATCGCTATTGGCTGCAAGTACTTTCACTACACTGTGAGCAGCTCGTGTTGCCACGAGACGGATCACGCCGTTGTCGATCCACTGGACGGCGTCGACCTGCTGGGCGGCCCGACGTCTCCGGTGGTCCTGGCACCTCAAGAGGTGACCGTGCTGGCACCCGAGTAATCGGGCGCCGTCAAAGGGAGATGCTGTCCAGGCGTCCGCGGAAGAAGATCATCGGCTCCTCGGAGCCCAGCCGGGCCGCCTCCCGAACGGCACCGAAGACGAGATGGTGGTCGCCGTAGGTGAGGACGTCGATCACCTCGCAGTCCACGTACCCGAGCGCCCCCGCGATGACTGGGGAACCGGTTGGTGGGCTGAGAGTTTCCACTCCCTCGAACCGATCGATGCCCGACTGTTGGAATCGATAGGCAATGGACGCCTGTTCGCCCGCGAGGAAGCTCACCGCAAAACACCCTGACCGCTCAACCGAGGGCCAGGTCCTGGAGTCACGGTCAATACAGAAGAGAACGATCGGCGGGGCAAGCGAAACGGAGGTGAACGAGTTGACGAGCACGCCGGCCGGACCGGTCTGCCCCTGCGAGGCCACCACTGCCACCCCCGTGGCGAAGCATCCCAGCACCTGCCGCAGCATCGTGGTATCGCTTACGTCCGTCGACAGGGCATCAGTAACCATGGTCATTCAGTCCCTTGTGTGGCGTCAGAGGTCGAGGCGCATGCAGGCTCGAGGCCATTGGTCGAGACCATGGGCAATCTCCTCCTCCCGGATGCGCCGCAGCCCAGGACTCATCTCGGCCATGTCCAGATAGCGGAAGCCGAGTCGCTGGTAATACGGGCCGTTCCAGGCGACGTCCGTGTAGGTGGTCATCGTGATTGCCGGTAGACCGCGCTCGCGGGCCCACTGCTGCAGGTGCTCGATGAGTGTCTGACCAATCCGGCGGTGTGCGACGTCCGGATGCACGGACACCTGTTCCAGGTGAGCGTTTTCATCCACCACCTCGGCGAGAAGGTAGGCCATCGGACGGTCATCGACGTCGACCCAGACCCAGGCCCGGCCGCCGCGCTGGAACTCCCGCAGGGCCTCGACTGACGGTGGCGCGTCAGCCGCCACGAAATCCATCCCGATCTCCGCGAAGCACTGTCCGGCCGCTCGTTCGATCTCCTGGAGCAACGGCAGTTCCTCCTCCTGCACACGTCGGACAGCACCGGTCGACATTGGCAATCCCCTCATCCTTCTCCGGTCTGGCCCCGACACCTCAGCACCACCGGGGCCCAGCATGTGCTCACCACAGATCGTCGCTGCTCACCCCGGTCAACGAGGTCGGACCGGGCCACCGTTCCCCGAGGGATGCTCACCCAACGGAAGCAGATCGGGCGCCTGCGCGGCCGCGGTATCCGGTCCGGATCCTGGCATTGCCGGAATTCCCCGGAGCAGGACGACGGCCAGCACCGCGATCACGACCAGCAATGCTCCGCCGATGGAGCTGGCCCACTGGACGCCAGTGGTGAACGCCGCCGCAGCCGCATCGGACAGCGAGGGACCCAGCGGCGCAGGGAGCGCGTGTGCGATCTTCTCCGCCCCCTCGATGGTGCTCAGCACTGTCTCGCGCTGCTCGGGGGTGAGGGCGGCCGGGACGTCCTCGGTCATCGCGACCCGGTAGAGCGCTCCGGTCACGCTGCCCAGGATCGTGATCCCGAGTGCACCGCCGAACTCGTTGCTGGTCTCGGCGAGCCCGGCAGCGGAACCGGCCTGCTCGGGTGGTGCGGTCGCGAGGATGACGTCGGTCGCGAGGATGACGACGATGCCGACACCGACGGTCATCACGCTGCTGCCGACCAGCATCACCGGCAGAGCGTTGTCCGGGGTGGTCCAGACCATGGCCAGGAACCCGACCGCAGCGGCGGCCAGCCCGGTTCCGATGAGCGTGACCGGCGCAACGGTCCGGACCAGCGCGCCGCCGATCACCAGCCCCACGATCAACGTGAGGATTGCGGGTAAGCGCCACAACGCAGCGGTGAACGGTGGGATGTCCAGGATCACCAACATGTACTGGGAGGTGATCATCATCATCCCCAGCATGGAGAACTGCAGGATGGTGTTGACCGCCACCGCGACGCTGAAACGCCTGCTGTGAAACAGCTCCAGGTCCAGGATCGGATCCGGATGGCTTCGCTGCCGGAGCACGAACAGGTAGCCGATGCCCAGCCCGGCCAGGATCGCGCCGACGGTCACGGTGGTGACCTCCTGCTCGGCGAGCTTCTTGGTCCCGTAGATCACCGGCAGCACTGCGGCAAGGGAGAGTCCCGCACCGATGAGGTCGAACCGGGCCGCGTCCGGATTCGTGAACTCCGGCAGCAGAAAAGGCCCGACCAAGAGCAGGAGGAGGATCACCGGCACATTGATCAGGAAGACCGAACCCCACCAGTAGTGCTCCAGGAGGATGCCGGCGACCAGCGGACCGACAAGCGCCCCTGCGGCGAAGCCCGCCGTCCAGATCCCGATGGCCGTCCGACGCTGCGTCGAGTCCGGGAACATGTTACCGATCAGCGAGAGTGTGGACGGCGCCACGGTTGCGCCGCCCACACCCAGGAGGGCGCGGGCGACGATCAACATCTCCGGGCTGGTCGAGTAAGCCGCCAGCACCGAAACGCAACCGAACAGCGCCGCTCCGATCAGCAGGATCCGCCGCCTGCCGTAACGGTCACCCAGCGAACCCATCGTGATCAGGAGACCGGCCAGCAGGTAGGCATAGCTGTCCATGATCCACAACAGTTGAGAGCCGGACGGTTCCAGATCGACGGCCAGGAACGGCGTGGCGAAGAACAGCACGCTGATGTCCATCGATACCAGCGCGCAGGCCAGCACGATGACCATCAGGGCAAGCCACTCCTTGCGCCCCGCCTTGCCTGCTTCCGGAGCGTGCATGTCGGTCATCCCGGCTCACCGGGTGACGGCACGCAGACGCTCCCGGACGGCGGGAGCGTGCCGTCGACCAGGTAGCGCGCCATCTGGGTCCGGGCGCAGGAGGAATGCAGGATGGCTGTGTGGCCGTCGCTATCGACGGTCAGCAGCCTGCTACCGGCGATGGAGTGCTGCACTCGCCTCGCCCAGGCGAGCGGGGTCGCGGGGTCATATCGGTTGCCCACCAAGAGGATTGGTGCGGTGCCGCGGACCTCCAGCCTGGCGGGTGGATTCGCGGCCTTGACCGGCCAGCCGGCACAGCCGCTGGTCCAGTCCCAGAACTCGCTGTAGCGCCAGGTGTGCGGGGCGACCGCACGCAGGTTCCCGCCTTGGGCCGCCAGGTCCCGCCATCCCCTGGTTCGCGGGGCGAAGTCGTGGCAGCCGACGGTCCGGTAGGCCGGGTAGGTGTCGTTCAGGAACGTTGCCTGTCCCACCAGTGCGGAGGCGTCCGCCGGCCCGGCCAGGCCGGCCGCGACCGCGAGCGCTCCGGCGAGCTGGGGCCAGGCCGGTCGCAGCTGCAGAATCGCGAAGGCTCCGGCGCTGACCTCGACGGCCGTGGCGGGGCGGCCGAGGGCTGCCGCCGGCAGCTCGCCACGTTCGGCGGCAGCGATGACGCCGTCGTAGAGGTCAAGCACCGGCTGCCCTTGTAACGGGCATTCCGGGCTGCTGCCGCACCTGGACGCGAACCGCAGGAGCGCTCCCTCGATCGCCTGCGCCTGCTCCATCGCTGCGATCCGGGTGGGGGTGCTGTGGTCCACCACGCCGTCAAGGACCATGGCGCGCACCCGCCGCGGATACTTCTCGGCGTACAGCGCCCCGATCTCGGTGCCGTACGAGAGGCCGACCCAGGAGATCTGCTGCTCGCCCAGAGCCTGACGGATCGCGTCGACGTCGTCGATGACGCTGCGCGTGTCGACCTGGGCGATCAGTGCACCGGTGGCATCCCGGCAGCCCTGACCCGCCGCCTTGTTGAACCGGACGAGCGCGCGGAAGTCCGCGCGACTGCGCGGAAAGAGGTCGATCGTCGGGTCGTGCAGCGGCGTCGGGCAGACCACTGGGGTGCTGGCTCCCACTCCGCGCGGATCGAACCCGACGATGTCGAAGCGTTCCCGGACGGTGGCCAGTTCTGGCAGGCTCGCCAGGGTCGGGTCGTAGGCGATCGCGCCCACACCGGAGCCACCAGGACCACCGGGATTGAGTACCAACGTGCCGATCCGTTTACTCGGGTCCAGCGCCGGCAGCCTGGCGAGTGCGACGGAGATCGATCCGGCGCGGGGTCGGTCATGGTTGAGCGGCACGGCCAGCGTGCTGCATTCGGCGCCGGCCTGCGGCTGCCCCGGGCAGGAGGTCCAGTCGATACCGGTGCCGGGACTTTCGGTCGCGACTGCGGCTCCGGTCGAGAACAGCAGCGCCAGGGCGCCGGTAACGGCCAGGCCGGCGCGGGATGAGCGGGGCAGCGTCATGGCTTCTCCGTAGGGCTCTCGGTGGGCGCACACCCGGATGGGCGCGGGTGTCGGGACACGGTCTTCTCTGTGCCGGCAGGCTTGACAGCGACCGCCGTCAGCGAACTGCCGAACGGCACCGGGATCCGGCGAGTCACCTGATGGTCCAGCAGGCTCAGAAGGCGCAGCAGGGCGTTCACCGGGCGCACCGGCGCCTTCACGAAGTGGCTGTGCTCGGCGGCATCGGCGGTGAAGAAGAGCCGCCGCAGAAAGAGCGGGAGAACGGTCCACGCGAAGGTGTAGCGCAGCGAGACGGTCTCCAGGCCGGCCGCCGCCAGTACCGCCCTCAGCGACCTGCGGTCGTATCGGCGGTAGTGCCCGCTCAGCTCGTCGAACTCGCTCCAGAGCACCTTCAGAGCAGGCACGGTGAGGACAAGCGTGCCGCCCGGCCGGAGCAGCGACACCACCCGCTCCAGCGCCTTGGCGTCGTCCTGGATGTGTTCGAGGACGTCCAGCAGGAGCACCACATCGTGATCGCCTCCGCGGTCGCGTCCCTCCAGCAGCCCGGAGATCTCGATCCGGGACCGGTACGGCGAGTCGGGGGCGATCAGGACCTCGTCCGGTTCGATGCCCTGCACCGAACCGAACTGCTCCAGTCGCGGCCAGATGAACCCATCGCCGCACCCGACATCGAGGATCTTTGCGCCCTTCCGTCGTCCGACGGACCTGCCCAGCAGGTGCAGCACGTTGGCCTCGCGAGACTGCCACCACCAGTGCGAGCGGTACACCTCGCCGTAGAACGAGCTGTAATCCGAGTTCATCAGGGTGGTCTGCGGACCGGTGCCGTTCTGGGTTGTCACCTCGGGTCCAGTCATGGCGCGCCGCGCCCGGCGGTGTGCAGTCGCTCGAGGTCTCGCTCTGCTCCGCGCAGTTCGACCATGTCCTCGAAGGACGGCGTGACCACGTCGGCGTCCGCACCGACACCCGTGAGGCGGCGGGCGACGTCCGTCATCATGGCCTTGAGCGCGACCGGGTTGCGTAGCAGCGCGTGCCCGGAAAGGTTGATCTCCACGGTCTCCGCAGGGTCGGGTCGGCGCGCGCTGTCGAACACCCGGCGCACGTCGTCGATGTCCACCCAGTCGTCGTCCACCGCGACGTAGTTGCAGACCGGGATGTCACAGTTGATCAGCGCGTTGATCGTGGACGGTTCGTCCCACCAGTCGACGATCCGGCTCTCGCGCCAGATCGGGCCTGGGTCCACTTCGTGCTTGTCGATGATCACACTGTCCGGCAGGGTATCCAGATCGTCGGCCAAGTAGTCGTGTTTCAGCACTGACCGCAGGGTGTTTCGCCCGCTCACCACCCCGAGCATCATCACCATTCTGTCCACTCGTCCCTCTTTGGCCGCGTAATGCAGGCCTGGCAGGGCGGCCAAGCTGGTCGCGAGCAGGGTGACTCGCTCCCGCTGCTCTCGTTCGCCCACCTGCGCCACCACCGCTGCCAGCGACTCGTACAGCGAGGCGATGCAGAAGTCCCGGATCTGCCCGTCACTGAGGCCGACGTGATCCAGGGAGTCGAACCGGTAGACGGTGGCTCCGTTGCGCACCAGCATCAGGGACAGCGCGCCCGCACTGCGGATGCGCTGCCCGAAGCCGGGCGCCACGACGACCACCGGCCCCTCGGAGGCGACCGGATCGAGAGTCGTGCTGCGCCAGACCCCCACCGTCCGTCCTGAGCTGGTGCGGACGTCGTAGGTCTCGGTCTTCATCCTGTCAACTCCTGTCGATGGGTCAGCTGTCAATGGGTCAGCGGAGCGTCGTGCTGGTCGCCAGCCGCAGCGCGCATCCCTGATGGGTGGAGGCGGTGAGCCGGCGGAGGACGTCGACGGTGGTGCCGTACCGACCGCACGGGCACCGGTCCACCTCGACGCGGCCGAAGTCCTCGGCCACAAGGAAGCACGGGTAGCTGGACGCCGACGGGTCCAGATAGGTCAGCAGTCCGGTCTCCCCGTCCGGGAGCGGGGACAGCCCTTGCGGGTCCCGGACAATGACGTGCACCCAGGGCGGGACGTGCTTGCGGTGGTGCTCGCACTCGACGAACGCACTGTTCAGCTCTACCTGGTTGAACACGTCCCGCACCTGGGTGGCCGAGCTCAGACCCAGCGTGTCCACGGCCAGGGCCCGCAGTTCGACCGGGTCGATGCGCTGGGCCTCGGTGCGTTTCCAGCCGCCTCCGGTGACCACCGCGGCGCGCTCGCCGGCGCTCAACCGCTCACCGGTCCGAGCGAGTTGACGCAGCAGTTCGGTGACGAACACCGGTGGGCCCACCACCGCGACGAACTTCCCCGCGGCCAGGTTGGTCCGAAGCTCCTCGACCGCGCGATCCAGGTGCAGCACGCCGTCCTGCACGTGGTGTCGCACCGTGGTGAAGAGCTCGATCAGGGACATCACATAGCTGATCCAGACCCCCTGCGCCTGCGCCCGCGGCGGTCCGAGGTGCAGGGTGACGCCGTCCTCGTCGAGGTCCGCGTCACCCCAGGTATCACCCCAGATTCCGGCCTCCGGATTCAGCGATCCGGCCAGCCGTTGCAGCGATGTATCGTCCCGCCAAACCCGGCTGCGGACACCGGTTGTCGTTCCGCTACTGGTGAAGATGGAGCAGTCGGTGATCGGTCCGGTCCGGACGTCGCGCAGCTTGAACACCGTCGTGGGCAACTGTGGCACCCGGGCCAGACCGGACACGTCGCCCAGCTGGTCCAGATCGAACCCGCACACCTCGGCGAAGCGCTGGTAGTCAGGGTTGTAGTCGAGGTGGTGCTGCACCGACTGCCGCACCAGTCCCAGCCGCAGATCGGCCTGAACCCGCGCCGGGGCCGACCACCAGTCCTCGGCCTCGAAAACCAGCGTGTCGAGCGCGGCGACGCCGTCCAGGGCGATCGACCGTACCGAGCCAACTACCGGGTTGACCATGCCCACCGCCACGTCAGACCTCCACGTCCGGCTTCCAGCCGAGTCGGGGCAGGACTTCCGTGGCGAACGTGTTCATCGTCTCCAGGATGCGCTCCCGCTGGAGGGTCGCCTCGAAGCCGAGGATCATGTTGCGCACTCCCGTGGCCTCCGCCGTTTCCTCCATCTTGTGGACGCAGTCATCGACGCTTCCCACGATGCTGTGGTCCAGGGCGTAGTTGGTGAAGTCCTCGTTGGTTCGATCCCCGCGCAGTGCCGCGGACTGCCACTCGCCGTACTGGAAACGGTAATTGGGCAGCTTCTCCAACTGCTCGACGGTGAACGCGGCGTCATCGTGCTCTTGCTCCCACCACGCCATCCCCTTGAAGATCTCGTCCCGGGCCTTCTCGGTGGTCTCGGCGACATGGGCGACCGAGCACATCGCGTGCGGGATGCTGTCCGGGTCATGACCGTTGTCCTCGGCCACCTGGTTGTACAGCTCGACGTTGGATCGAATCTGCTCGATCGATCCGTAAAGCGCCATCAGCAGAGGGATTCCGCGCGACGCCGCCCATTCGATGGTGGACGGCGACTGACCGACGCCGTAGATCGGCGGCGCAGGCTTGGTCCACTGCTGCGGGTACGGCGTGACGTCGGGCAGGGTGATGTGCTCGCCGTCCCACTTGGCGGTCCCGTCGCGCCAGATCTGCCGCATGATGTCGACGTACTCCGTCTGCAGTGCATGGGATTTCGAGGCGTCCACGCCGAACGCCTCGAAGTCCTTCGGGAAGTAGCCGCGACCGACTCCCAGCAGGTACCTGCCCTTGCTGAGATGGTCCAGCATGTTGGTTTGTTCGACGATGCGGATCGGGTGGTCCAACGGCAGGACCACCACGGCGGACCCCACCTTGATCCGCTTCGTCTTGGCCAGCACGTAACCCGCAAACGTCAACGTGTTGGGACACAAGCCATATCGGGTGAAGTGGTGCTCAAGCAGCCACGCCGACTGGTAGCCGAGGTCGTCTGCCTCGACCGCGAAGTCCATCGTGTAGTCGAACACCTCCGTCTCCGTCCAGTGATCCGGGTGGGCGGTAGTAAGCATCACGCCGATGTCCATCAGGACTCCTCTTTCTGTTGCGGTTGTCGAATGGTGAAGCGCAGCGGCCCGGTCTTCTGGGCCGTGCTTAGGTCAGCAGGTCCCGCAGCCGGCTGTGCTCCAGGAACTCGGACTGGTCGACCGGGGCGACCATGTTCTTTCCGTAGGTGTCCCGGCCCGCCTCGACGGCGACCATCCGGGTCATCATCACCAGCGGCTGCAGGCCGTCATGGCTACCGCCGAGCCGGAACAGTGGTGACAGCCCTGCCTCCACGAAGCGGGACACGCCCCGGCGAGCCAGCTCGTCGCGGTGCTCAAAGGTCAGCGACCACGGGGACATGCCGACGGTCTGCACCCCGAGGTCGACCCACCGGTAAACCTCTCGCAGGTCACCAACGGGGTGCACGAAGACCACCCGGGCACTGGGCAGCGCGACCACCTCTGCCGGATCGACAGTGATCACCGCGCCCCAGCTCCCGCTCCGCACGGGGTTGCCGAGGTAGCGCTGGGTGGCCGCTTCCAGGGAAGCCTGCGCGTTCTCGTCGGCGGTGCACGCCGTCCGCGGCAGCATCCCCTCGTAGAACTCCAGCTCCGTCTGGATGGCGGCGGCGAGTACCTCCGGGTCACCGTCGGTGAAAACCTGGTGCGAAGAGAAGCACGCTCGTTGCTCGTACATCGAGGCATCGTGCGCGACCCCTCGGCTCGCCCGGGCCAGATCCGCCTCCTTGCCCACCACGGTCATGCTCCGCCGGGGCCCGAACGGCACCACCAGCCCCTGCGGACCGCACGCGCGCTGGGCAGCCGTCAGCGCTTCGGCGCCTCCCCAGGCGCAGATCACGTCCGCTGCGCCCAGAACCTGCGCACCCAGAGCGCAGTCCCGTTCCCAGAACACCGTGCTCACGGATCGAGTCACGGGGTGGTCCGGGTCGAGATCGCAAAAGCTCAGCGCCAGTGCTGTCGCCGTCACCGGCTCCCCGGTGGACCACTTCAGCACAGCCGAGTTCTTGGTGATCAACGCGCGCAGGAGCGAGACGGTGCTGGAGTAGGGCACGTTGCCGGGCAGGATGTGCGCGCTCATCCCCCGCGGATAGGCACGGACGTCGGCGTCCTCCCGCGGGATCCACCGGTCCATCACGAAGCGATTGCCGAGCTCCACGGCGATCATGTCGTGCAGCTGCGAGTGCGACCGCAGGGTGGCGGAGATCAGATCGGCCTCGGTCTCGGCCATCTTCTGGGAGTAGCCGTGCAGCCGCTTCAGGTCACCGATGTACAGCTTGCGGCGACTGTACTCGTCGTTCTTCCACAGCTGTCCGACTCGGTTCAGGAAGGTCACGATCTCCTGCAACGAGAGCTGAGCAAGGTCCACCGGGGGCTTGGCCAGCACCGCCTCGCTCACCGCCCGGTCGAACCGCGGCACGACAATCCTTGCGCCGTGAGGAAATTCGACTTCGCGTGGGTCGGCACCCGGGTCGATCCGTTGCCCCCAGACCATGAATGGCATCCGCTTGGGCCGCGAGGTCTGCGCGAGGGTCGGGGTCGTGGTCATGGTTATGGTCACCGCTGTTGCACCGGCCTTCCCGTGATGAGTGCTAGGTGTGGTCCGCGCCGTCTCGAGGCCGCCGTCATCCCGCCCGCCAACTGCCGCGCAACACGCTGAAGCCTTCGGCCGACTGCACGCCGGCATGCGCGCCGTACAGCTCCGCCTGGGCACGGATCGCCCGCAGCGACCGTGGGTGCGGGAACTCGCGGAGTTCGGAGCCGTAGCAGCTCATCGCCTCGAGCTTGCGCTCCAGGGTCCGGGTGACGTCGGCGTAGACCGAGGGCTGGAAGGCCGGCCGACCGGCGAAACCCGCATCGGTGGCCGAGAGGGTCCCGAAGCCGAAGACCCACCGCACCGTGCTGGTGTGCGGTCGGCAGGCGATCAGGCTGGCGCGCTGGGCCAATTCGTGGTCGACGTTGAGATCGCCGCCGTGGTGCGTGAAGACGATCTCGGGAGCGAGCTCCGCGACCACCGCACCAACCTTGCGGGCCAGCTCCAGCAGCGGATAGGTATCGAGCTGGTTGTCCCGCAGGTCGAGCCTGCGCCAGCTCTTGACGCCGATTGCCGCACATGCGCTGTCAGTCTCGAGTGCCTGATGCCTGTCCCTCTCCTGCAGTTTCTCCTGGCGAGAGGACGCCCCATCGGCGAGGACCAGCACGTGGACGTCGTCACCTGCCTCCGCGTGCGCGGCCAGGGTGCCACCGGGGCCGATCACCTCGTCATCGGGGTGCGCCACTACAGCGAGGACGGTGCCCATCCGAGTCCCTCCCGAACCACGTCGACGCCGGCTGGGCCGCAGTTGACCAGCAGGTCAAGAACCGACAGATGCGAGACGAAACCCGGTCTCGACTGGGGGTAGGACGGGTGGTCGTAGTCGAACACCCGCAGCCTGACGCCTACCCGCTCGACCAGGGCGGCATCGAGGTAGCCGGCCGCATGCGGTCCCACGATGAACATGTCGGCGCCGTACCTCTCGCTCAGCAGCGGGATGATCGATTGGCGATCGAAGTCCTCGATGTCCAGCTCTGACATCCAGGCGACGGCGCAGTCCAGCTTCAGCGCGTCGATGCAGTACTCGATGAACGGGCGGCACAGCCGGTCCAGGGTCGGGTACCGCCCACGGTAGTAACCCTCCAGGAAGTCCGCGTGCTCGGCGAAGAACGGCGCGCGCCGGTACGCCAGCTGGATCGCCTTCCAGTGCCTGCGCTGCCAGCCGTCGTCGACAAGGCGGATCCGGTTGAGCGGAAGCTCCGCCCGCAGGTCGCGGTGATCCAGTGGCACGGTGAGTACCAGGTCTCCGTCGGCGCTGCGAATCCGGTTGCGGTTGAGCATGTTCCGCCGACCGATCGGGCTGAGGTCGTGCACCACGAAGGTGTCCGTCAGGGACATCTTCGCGAAGTAGCCCAGCCACGGCAGGTAGGCCGGTTGATGCGCGCTGAGGATCACCACCGGTCCCCCGCCCAGCTCAGCGACCTGGTATCGACGGCGACGCCGCCCCAGTTGCGCTTGAACCTCTCCTGACCGCCGCTTTTCGCCGAGCCGAGGTCGATCCGGCGCACCCTCGCCCCCTCCAGGTCCGAGACGGCCGAGAAGAAGGCGAGGTGCCCGGCGTTGGTTCGCCGGCCGGTTTCCGAGGTCGCCTGCAGCACGTGGAACGCGCAGCCGTGCCCCACCGCGAACGCCGAGATCGCCTGCACCACACCGTCGGCGTCGCGGGCGACCCGGGCCAGCACGTCCGGCCGCCCTTCACCCAGGAAGGCCAGGTCCGGCGCCTGGTCACCGATCGCCGCCTGATTGCGCTCCAGGGTCGAGCGATACAGCTGCGCCACCGCCGCACCGTCTTGGGGACCGAGCACGTCAGAGCGGACCCCGTGAGCACCGGCCCGGCGCACCGCGGTCCGGACGCTGCCACGGGCCCCGGCCCAGACCATCCCGGCGCCCCCGGACAGGTCGAGCAGGTACGTCGGCGGCCCAGCGACGGCATCCCAGTGACCGGTGAGCCGGTCCACCGCCGCCGCCAGGCCCGGCGGAGGGAGCAGGGTGCGCAGGCGGGTCAGCCCGGTCGCCGCGCACAGCGCGGCAGCAAGTTCGTCGAACCCGGGTAGCTCGCGGTCCTGCCAGCCGACAGTCGGGCAGACCATGCCGTAGCCGAAGGCACCAATCCGACCTGCTGTGCCGGACACGCACAACGGCACCAGCAGCTCACCGGACCGGCCCCAGTCCAGCAGCACCGGGTTGAACTGGAAGCCGGCAGCCGCCGCGGCTCCCCATCGCAGCCAGGGCGTGCCGCCGAAAGGCATGATGCCGGTGGCAGTTTCGAGTACTTGGTGCCAGTCTGGCTCGCTCAGCGACGCCACGACGACACGGTCGACGATCTCAGGCATCGGCCGCACCGGCTGTCGCTCGGTCAGCGGCCAGGATCGCGTGCGCCAGGAACTCGGCGGTGAGGCGGGGCTGCGGAAGCTTCGGCAGGCTCAGCACTCTCGGCCAGAGCCGGTCCACCGAGGGCATCTCGGTCGCCGTGCCGTACGCGGGGGTCCGGTGCAGAGGGTAGTAGTTCCAGGTGGACGGCACTCCGAGCGCGGCGAGTTCGCGGCCGAACCAGAGCCGGTGGCCGCGCCGTTCGAAAACGAGGTCGAAAGTGCTGCTCAGGTCGGGCTCGGCGGCGGGCAGGGCGCAGGTGAGCAGGGTTCCCTCAACCAGGGCGCGTACCCGGTCGTGCAGTCGTGTCATCGCCCGTCGCAGTCGGTCACCGGAGCCGACCCCAGCGGCCGCCGCGGCCAGCATCCAGCGGTCCGGGCCACCGAGGGGTACCGGAGCCGGCTCGGCAGGAAGGTGGTCGGCTTTGGTGGTCGACCAGCCGGGCTTGCCCGCCTGCCGGCGGCCGGCAACCGAGCGGACCCGCCGCGGTGCGTGCAGTAGCGCCAGGTCCAGGGCGGCGCGGGGAATTGCCCGCGCCGTCCTGGACCTGGCGTCCTGGACGGGCATCCGGACGGTCGGCGCCGCCGACGTGAGCAGGGCGCCGCCGCCCACTCCGCCGAGCGCCTTGCCCGCCCCGAAGCTCAGCACGATCGGGTAGGCCGTGCCGGCGTGGCGACGTAACGTGCTGGGTGCGGGCACGGCCTGGGCCAGGTCCAGCACGAAAGTCCCGCCCGCCTCGTCGATCCGGGCCGCATGCATCGCCCGCTCGTCCAGTCCGAGGCCGTTGGTGAGGACCACGATCCGGCCCGCCAAGGGCACCGAATCGAACGCCGGCCCGGTCAGCGGGTCGAAGTCCACCAGCACCGGTGTGGCGCCGCAGGCGAGCACGGCATCCAGCACGGCCGAACAGTTGAAGGTCGAGACGACAACCTCTCGTCCAGGCCCGGCCCCGAGGCCGGCCAGCGCAAGCCGAAGCGCGCCCCGTCCCGAGCTGGTCAGGACGCAGTCGGAACGGCCGGACCACGCGCGCAGCCGATCCTCCAGGTGCGCCGCTGTCCGGATCGGTCGGCCCGCGGCGCGCGCGGTGATCACCGTTCGGGTCAGCCCCATCCGGGAAGGGTGCAGGGTCAGTACCGGACGGCTCGGAGGCGGCACATAGCGGAGGTCCGCAGCGTGCGTGCCGGCAGTGTCGGCGAGGTCCGCCCCCGTCACAACGGCTCCAACTGGGGTGCGACGGGCCAATCGGTGCGCCGCAGCGGCACAGGATACGGCCGATCGGCGGCGGCGAGCCAGTCCAACGTCTCGAGCAGACCCTCGTCGATGTCGCGCTGCGGCCGGTACCCGAGGAGCTCCCGCGCCTTGTCGAGATTGGGCTTGCGTACCTGGATGTCGGGGCCGAGGTGCGGGATGTGCGCGACCGATGCAGTGCCGCCGGTGAGCCGGCGGATCCGGGCCGCGAGCTCACCTACCGTCAAGTCGTGCCGGCCGTCGCCGATGTTGAACGTCTCGCCCGCGGCGTTCGGCAGCACCAGGCAGCGGATCAGGCCGTCGACAAAGTCCTCGACGTGGCACCAGGCCCGCGACTGCGCTCCGTCCCCGTGCACCGTGATCGGGCCGTTGGCCAGGGCCTGCCGGCCGAGCTCGCCGACGGCGTACCGACCGTGCCGCAGCGGGCCGTAGACGTTGAACGGACGCACGATGGCGTAGGGCAGGTCGTGCTCCGTGCCGTAGGCGCAGACCAGAGCCTCTGCGGTGGTCTTGCTCACGGCGTAGGACCACCGCGGGTCGTCCGTCCGTCCGCACCGAGAGCCAGTCGGCCTCGCACACGTCGAGCCCGCTGCCGTACACCTCACTCGTGCTGAGCAGCAGGAAGCGCCTCAGGCCAGGGCTGCGGACCGCGAAGTTGAGGGCGATCAGGGTGCCATCGATGTTCACCCTCAAGGTCTCCAACGGCTGCCGCCGGACGGCGTTGACGCCGAGCAGGGCGGCGGCGTGCACGACGTAGTCGAACTCCCCCAGGTCGTCCAGCGCCCCGGGCCGGGTGATGTCGGCGTGGTACACGGTGACGTCCGGATCCTCGGGCAGGCCCGTCAGGTGCGCCGAGCTCCCCTCCAGTGGTTGGTTGTCCACCAGGGTCACCCGGTGGCCAGAGCGAAGCAGTGCCGCCGCGCTCCAGGTCGCGATAAAGCCCAAGCCGCCGGTGATGAGGGTGCGCGGGCGGTCCGCGGACATCAGTTCTTCGATCATCGGGCCCGTCTCCTGGAGTGCTTGCCGTGGGCGATCTCGGTCACCACATCGATGACCCGGTCCTGGTCGGTCTCGGTCAGTCCGCACCAGATCGGCAGCGACACCAGCCCTGGAAAGGCCGCGTCGACGACCTCCAGGCAGGTACGCAGGTCTGGCGGGGTTTCGGCGAAGGCGGGCAGCCGGTGCAGCGGTGTGTAGTGCACCTGGCAGCGCACGCCGCGCCGGTGCATGACGTCGATCAGTTCGGGTTTGGTGAGACCGACCGCGGCGAGGTCGAACACCACCGGGAACAGGTGGTGGGCCGAGCCATCGCGTTGCTGCGACGGCAACACTCGCAGCGGGTCGAGACCGTCCAAGGCGTCGTGGTAACGCGCGACCAGCCGAGCTCGCTCACCGCGCGACTGCGCGGCCCGCCTGGCCTGGACGACACCCAGGGCGCAATGCAGATCCGACAGCCGCAGGTTCGCCCCGGGTTCCTCGACGGTGTACGGCCAGGGAGCGAGATCATGCTCGTGCGCCGAGGTGGCGGTCATGTTGTGGTTGCGCAGTGCTCGCAGCTCGGCCAGCAGGTCCGGTCGTGCGGTCGCGACGGCGCCGCCCTCTCCGGTGGCAACCGGCTTGGTCGGGTGGAAGCTGTAGTAGCTGGCAAGCGTCCCCGGCCAGGCGCCGACCGGGATGTTGGTGCCCTCGTAGCTGGCGCCGATCGCGTGGCAGGCGTCCTCGACCAGGTCTGCTGAGGCCGCCGCGCAGACCCGGGTCAGGGCAGCCATGTCGGCCGTGTGACCCGCGTAGTGCACCGGCATCACGACGACGCGCTCGTACTTTCCGCGGACCCGGTCGAGCAGTTCCGCCGTCCTGTCGGGGTCGAGAGTCAGACCGTCGGCGGTCACGTCGCACAGTGCGACATCCCAGCCCAGGAGCCGGGCCGAGGCAGGGGCGGCGGCAAAGGTCAGCGCCGGCGTAACCAGCAGCCTGGGGCCGGTACACCGCCTGCCCAGCACGTGCAGCAGCGCCCAGACCGCACTGGTGCCACTGGACAGGACAACGGTCGGGGCACCGGTGAGGTGGGCCAGTTCGGTCTCGAATGCCTGCACCTGCGTGCCGTTGGTCCACATGCCCGAACCGAGGGCCTCGAGCAGGGCGGCCGCCTCCGCGTCGTCCCAGTACGGGCGCCCGCACGGGATCGCCGCCGCGGTCTCGCCGCGGTTCATGCCGGCTTCCCGTTCATGCCGGCTTCCCCGTGCTGACCAGCCCGGCCAGGACCGGCATCGTCTCGATCCAGGCCCGGGTGTCCCAGCAGGCCTGCCGGTCCTGGTAGTCCTGCTCCTGGACTTCGAGCACCACGCTGGTGCCTGGGACGGACGCGCGGATCGCCCCGGCGAGCATGGCCGCCAACAGGTCCTGGTCGAAATCGCCGTCCTGTGGTGGCGAGCCCTCGAAACAGTCGCTGGTCCAGTACGGCATGGCGTGCCCGGTAAACGAACCGAAGTGGATGTGCCGCACGGGCGCGATCGGCAGGTCGAGGGGATGCACCGGGGGTTCCTCCTGGTCGAGATGGGCCACGGCGCGCAGCATGGAGTAGGTCACCGCCCAGTGGCAGACGTCCCAGGTCACCCCGATCCGGGGCGACCTGAGGGCAGCCAGGCCATCGAAATCGGCGGGTCGGACGAACACGGAGTCGAAGTCGATCCCGGCGGAGCCGATCATCGGCATGTTCTCGACGCCGATCCACAGCGGGCTGCCGTCGAGGTGATCATCCAGCTCGGCCAACTTGTCAACCACCCGCGCCCGGGCTGCCGGCAGGTCGTAACGAGGCCAGTCCTCGAGGTCGACGAACTGGTTGGCATGCAGGACGACGCCTTCCGCCCCGCCCTCGGCCGCTACGTCGCAGAAGCGCAGCAGCGTCCGGAACAGGGCGTCCTCGTTCACCCAGTCGGCGTTGTCGGTCGGGAAATGCGCGGTCAGCGGCTCGGCACCGAGCCCCTGGGCATGCTGCAGGTTCGATCGCAGCAGCGCCCAGGCTTTTTCGTCGGCCAACTCGCGACCGTCGAAGACGTAGGCCTCCATGCCGCCGACCTGGTCGATCCACCGGGGCTGGAGCTGCTCGCGCTGCAGGCCGTCGAACGTCACCTGCAGGGTCGCCGGGGGCCGCCGGCTCATAGCTGCTCGACCCGGGAGCCCCGGAGCCGTCCCCGGCAGTCCAGCACCAGGTCTGCTGCGTCGAGTACCAGGTCATAGTCGACGTCGTCGTGATCGGTGGTGAGCATCACGGCGTCGGCCCAGAGGCACTCGCCGCGGTTCAGCTCCACCAGCTGGAACAGATCGCTCTCGGCGTCACCGACCCACGGGTCGGACACTCTCACTTCCGCGCCCAACTCGACCAGCAACCGGGCGATTTCGAAGGCCGGGGCGTTGCGGTGGTCGGCGACCCCGGGCTTGAAGGCCAAGCCCAGGAGCAGCACGGTGCTGCCGGCCACCGTCTTGCCCCGCCGTCCCAGGGCCTGGGCGAGGCGGTCGACGGCGTACTGCGGCATTGAGTCGTTGACCCGGACTGCCTGGGTCAGCAATTCGCTCGGCTGTCCGGCAGCGGAGAGCGCGTGATTGAGGTAATGCACGTTGTTGGGCAGACAATGACCGCCGACCCCTGGCCCGTGATGGAAGGGAAAGAATCCGAACGGCTTGCTGGAGGCCGCGGACACGACGTCCCGGAAGCTGATGCCCATCACCGTTGCGGCCCGGCTGATCTCGTTGACGAAGGCGACGTTCAGATACCGGAAGGTGTTCTCGTACAGCTTGGCGAACTCGGCCACCTCCGCGCTCGGCACGCGGATCACTTGCTTGAAGACCGCCTCGTAGAGCTTCGCCACGGCTGCGTCGGCCACCTCGCCCAAACCGGCGACCAGCTTGGGGATATCGCGTAGCTCGCGGCCCCGGCCGGGGTCAACCCGGTCAGGGCTGTAGGCGAGGTGGATGTCCACTCCGGGGGTCAAGCCCGAGCACTGTTCGAGCAGCGGTGCCACGTGACTGCGCAGGGCGCCCGGATAGATCGTGGACTCCAGCACCACCAGCGCGCCAGGACGAGCGTGCCGGCCGACCTCGCGGATGGCTGCGTCAACGTACTCGAGGTTCGGAGTTCGGTCGTCGTTGAGTGGCGTCGGTGTGGCGATCACGTACGCCCCGACCGGCGGCACCTCCGCCAGGCTGGGCGCCGGGCGGAACTGGCCGGACTCGGACAGCCGGTGCAAAGCCTCGTCCGTAACGTCAACCACGTAGGACCGTCGCTGCATCAGTGACGCCAACCGGGCAGGATCGACGTCCACGGCGTGCGTCGTGTAGCCGCTGGACGCCATCGCGATGGACAGTGGCAGTCCGACATATCCCTGACCGAGAACTGCGACATGCATGTTCAAAGCTCTCTCCCCCTACCAGTCAGCTGAGCTGGGTTCCCGGCCATGAGCGAGCGGGCACATGCGGTTTGTGAAACAAGTTGTCAGACAGGCGAATTCGCGGCGGACTCACCCTCGAACATGGGCAGCGCAACGGCGGCGGGTCGCAGCGACCTACGGATGAAGATCTCGGCAGCTGCGGTTCCCAGCGCGCTGACTGTGGCCAGCCCGAGTAGACCGACACCGACCGGACGAGATCGTCCGAGCAGGCTGGCGCCGAGCGCTCCGCCGAGGACGGCGCCCAAGCCGCCCACCCGGCTCAGTACACCGGTGAGCGCCAGCGAACCCACCGCTTCCTCGACGTGCCCGCGCAGGCCGAGCCGCGAGTCATCGCGGTAACTCGCGGGTTTCACGTAGGGGACCGCTTCCATCCGCAGGTCGAGTGCGGACATCACGGCTCCGACGTTGCCCTTGGTGAAGTTGAGCCGCCCCAGCCGCTGGGCGACATCGCGGCGCATGACGAAGAAGGAGCTCGCCCCGTGCGGCATCGGACGCCGTCCCAGCCGGGTCTCCAGGAAGTAGAACACCGCCTGACCGGCCATCAGCCGTGCCGGATCGTCGCGGTGTTCCGTCGAGGTCACGCCGAATACCGCGCCGACGTCGGGTGCGGCCTTCTCCAGGGCCGACACCATCGCGGGCACGATCTCCGGTGGGGTCTGCATGTCGGCGTCCAGGACCACCACCATGTCGCCGTTGGCGGCGAGCAGTCCCGCCTTGCTGGAGGCCGGCTGACCACAGTTGGGGCGTAGCTGGACCCAGCGCATGCACGGCTCGGTGCTGCGCAGTTCGGCCAGGATGCGTGGGGTTTCGTCGGAACTGCCGTCGTCGACGGCGACCACTTCGTAGGGTCGCCCCAGAGCACGTCCGGCCTCCCCTACCCGGGCAATGGCAGTCCGCACGATGTCCGCTTCGTTGTACATCGGGATCACGAAACTCACCGCGATCGCTGTCTGGCTCGCGTTCATCGACCAGTGGACCTTTCTGCTGGGCCGGGTAGGGCGGCCCGACGGAAGCAGACCTCCATCTGGGCTGTTGGCGCGAATCGCGACCGCAGGATGTCGATGCCGGCGAACAGTGCCGTCAGCGGTTCGTACACCCGGTGGGTGTAGGCGGGACGCTCAGGTGTGATCGTGATCCAGCCACGATCGTGCAGCCAGCCCATGACGCTGATCGCCCACTGCGGGGCACCCTGGGTGTAGACGCTGTCGATCACCTCAAGACCGCATTCTCGGCCGAGCTCGGCGAGCCCTTCGGCCGTGAACAGGACAAAGTGCCGTGGGCAGTGGAATCCACCCCAGTTGCGGTTGCGGAAGATTCGGCAGTCGACGGTATTGGTGTTGGGCGTCTTGATGAGCAGGACTCCGCCGTCGGACAGCAGTTCTCGCATTGATTCAAGAACCCGGCGCGGGTCCGCGACGTGCTCAATAATACTCATCATCAAGATGAGATCGAACGGTTTATCGGACGTGAATTCCTCAATCGGCAGGCAATGGTAAACATGGCCGGCAGCGGTCGCCGCCGCGGCTGCCTCGGACTGCAGGTCGACCTCATGCGTCTCGGCCACACGATCGCAGGAATTCCGTACGGTGGTGAGCAACCAACCGGCGCCGCCGCCGACATCGAGCACCCTCAAGCGCGCACCGGGGATGCGTCTGAACAACCTGCGAAGCATTCGCTTGTCGAGCCATTCCTTGATGCGTTCGGTGACCGCTGTGGACTCCTCGATCCCGCCGTAGGAATAGTAATTTGGCGGGTAGATCGATGCCAGCATGTCGGCCGGTGGATCGTCCAGATATACCGCTGTGCACGCCGGACACGTGACGTACTGATACCGCGTGTCGCTCGTGAAGTATTCCTTGTCGTGGGCATACGCGAAGAGCTTGACCTCCTCATTCCTACAGACCGGGCAGGCCATCAGAGTGTCAACCACGCCGCGCCTCCGCCATCAATAGTCGCACCTCGGTGACGTAACTGGTGCGGTTAGCATTCATCTCGGCCGCCAGCGGGGTACACAGGAAGAAGCGCTCCATCTCGTCGAAACATGTGTAGGAGATAGCCGGATCCCAGTGGTGCAGGAGATGCCGATTGAATCCGGCCGACCCGAAATAGCGCGACAGTAGGCCGGTGCCGAAAAGTCGGTTGACTGGCCCATGAACCTCACGGGTGAAGTCCACCGCACAGGCAGCTTCCACGCGACGGTGCTCGACGATCGTGCGGACCGTCGCCAGCAGCGGGAACACACACCCCACGGCCACCACCCAGGCGCCGGCCGCGACCGGCGCTCCGACCCACACCAGCCCACTGATCAGGACGAGATGCAGTGTGGCGGAACGGAATGAGGCCACCACGCCCGTCGTCGTCCCCGAGCGTCGGGTTTCCGATGTGCGCACCGACGACGCATCCGCGGACCGATACCGCCGGGCGGACGTGCGCGCCTTGAAGAGCAGCACTTCCCCGACCCGGACGCCAGTGGCCGCCTTGAGCATGTTGAGCACGGACATGCACAAGTGATAACTGGTCTCGGTATCCTGGTGATCGCCCAAATGGCTGTGGTGGGTCATGTGAGTGCGCCGGTAGTTCTTGGTCGTGGATCCGAACAAGAGCCACACACTCCAGTCGCCCAGTCGGTCATTCCGCCGACGAGTTGGCGCCAGGTTCGAATGAGCAGCTTCATGTCCGAAAAGAAAGAGCGCGTGCAGCCAGTAGCCGATCCATAAGGCCGCAAGCGCCGCGATGGCCACTGACCAAGCGAATCGCCCAATCAGTTTCTCGCTGGCTACGACACCAGCCACGCCGACCACGAGGAAAATAAAACCTAGCCCGATATCACGCCAGACAACACCGTATCGCGGCTCGAGAGTTTTGCGATAATCAATCCATCGCTCACCGGAACTGGAAACAATAGAGGGCAGATGCGGGACGCCATTGTGAGCCATCTTGATCCCGTCGATGACACGGGTTGTGTCATCGACGGGACGAAAATTTCCCCCCATGAATCCCCCTCGATCGCGATTTATAGGGGTCCGTTCGACTCGAGTCAATCCGGCGCCCCCGCGCTTTGCCTTCGTGACCCAGCGCGTGCCTGGTGTTACGAATAGTGCGACGATAAATGCAAGGCGTCCTAGTGTCAACAGAGCCGTTCATTGCCAAATCGAATACCGACGCCCAAGCAGAACGACGGCATCTCGGCGAAGCCGATCGCCGCCATGAAGGAAGGCGAATTAGGCCGCTCTGGGTGGATTTGCCTTGCAATGCTGGTCGTGTAGTGACCATGCGGGCACCACGAAGAGATACACCGGTAGAGCGAAGCACTAATAGCCGACCGAACGGATCCGCGGCTGCCTCGTGACGGGGTAGGAGGTCCAATTCGAGCGTCGGGGATGGGAGCAACCCCGGCGTGGATACCCGGTCCGGCTGCCATGATCTGGGTCACGTCCGACATTGGTTACGTTGAAGTAACTGACACCTGGCCATGACGATGGGCGAGACTCGTCAACCGAGGGCGTCAGGAAGCCGAAGAAACCTCGGACGATCCGAGTTCGCCACCCGGGTTGAAGATCAAGCAGGGAATTTTCGGTAGCGGTCGACCGCTGCGTCGACACCCTGCGCGCTTGCGGTGATCGACAGGTGCTCGGTCCGCGGACGGGAGTTCTGGATGACCGCCCTGTCGAACGAGTCGCCGTTGGCGATTCAGGTGCGTGGTGCGAGGGTGCACAACCTGGCCAACATCGACGTGGATGTGCCCCTCCGGCAGCTGGTTGCGGTGGCCGGGCAGCGTGCACCACATTCCCGCGGCTCTGGCGTTACGGCAGCGTCCGGGCGTGCCTGGGGTGCGCAGCACGTTCGGCACGTCCACGGAGTTGCTCAACGTGCTGCGGGTGATGTTCTCCCGGCTCGGGGCGCATGTCTGCCCGAACGGGCATCGGCTGGAGCCGACGATCGATGTCGCCGCGAATCTGGACCTGACCTGTCCGGTGTGCGCAGCGGTGTTCTACCCGCCGGGTGCGGAGTCGTTGGCGTTCAACTCCGACGGCGCGTGCCCGACGTGCTCAGGGACCGGGGTGGTGCGGCAGGTCGATGAGGCTGCACTGGTTCCGGACCCGGCGCAGACCATCGCGGATGGAGCGGTGGCGCCGTGGTCGATGTTCGGGTTGACGATCATGCCGCAGGTCGTCGCCGAGTTCGGTGTGCGCACCGATGTGCCGTACCTCGAGCTCACCGCCGAGGAACGGCACATCGTGATGCATGGCCAACCGGAGAAGCGGCACATCTCGGTGCCCTCGAAGAACGGGAAACTGTTCGAGCTGAACTTCACCTACCGCAACGCCCGCCTGGCGGTGCAGGAAGCGCTGAACAACGCCACCAGCGAGCGCGGCCTGAACCGGGTGAACAGGTTCATCAGCACCCAGGTGTGCCAGTCGTGCCGTGGAACCAGACTCAGTGCGAAGGCCCGCGGCACGCAGGTAGCGGGGGTCGACCTCGCCCAAGCGACCGCGAAGACTCTCGATGAGGTACTGGCGTGGGCCCCCACGGTCGAGGACACGCTGCCGGCGCAGATGCACCCGATGGCCAGCATGATCGTTTCGCAGCTGCTGGAGATGGCCCAGCGTCTGATCGAACTGGGGCTGGGATACCTCAGCCTCGATCGGGCCAGCTCCACCCTCTCCACCGGGGAACGGCAACGGGTCCAGCTCGCCCGCGCGGTACGCAACCAGACCACCGGTGTGCTGTACGTCCTCGATGAGCCGTCCATCGGCCTGCACCCCTCGAACATCGAGGGTCTGATCGGTGTGATCCGGGAACTGTTACGCGATGGGAACTCCGTCGTCCTGGTTGATCACGACGTCCAGGTGCTGCGTGAAGCGGACTGGCTGATCGAGATCGGGCCCGGCGGCGGGACCGCAGGCGGACGGATCATTGCCACCGGCCCACCGCGGCAGATTGCGAGCGATCCCCACAGCGTCACCGGCCGGTTCCTCCGCGACCACCTGAACCTTACCGGCGAGGCCAGCCGATGACGCGCTCACGCAGTGGAACACCCGCGGCTACCAACAGGAAGTCAACTGACCGTGACCAAGGGAAGGTGTGACCATGCCAGAACATCCCGCCTTCAATGTGCTCACCGCGACCTGCCCCTCGCGCACCTCGCTCGCCCGCATCGCCAACAAGTGGTCGGCGATGATCGTGATGGTGCTCGCCGACAGCACCCGACGCTTTGGTGACCTGCGCACCGCGATCGAGGGGATCAGCGGCAAGGTCCTCACCGAGACCCTGCGCGACCTGGAACGCGACGGCCTCGTCCAGCGGCATGTCTACGCCGAAGTGCCGCCGCGCGTCGAATACGAACTGACCGCCCTCGGCCGCACCCTGCACGCACCGTTACAGGCACTGGGCACGTGGGCCGAACAACACATCACCGAAGTGCTTGCCGCGCAAGAACAGTACGACGCGCAGCCGGTTCGTCGCCCCGGTACCAGGACGTCACCGTCAGGCAAGGGGCGCTCAGCCGAGAGCGGGCGCGGGGTGCGTGGGTGAGTAGCTTCGACTTTGCTCCCGATGTCCCCGTGGTAGGGCGCGAACCACCCGGGAGGTAGCTGAGCTCAACCCTCTTGATCATGCACAAAGTGACATTACGCCCGCGAATGCCATTCTCTGTTCTGTGACGTGGGTCATATTGAGCACTGGTTACGTTGAGGTAACCGGTCACTCTTGGTGATCATGAGTTGCCAGCAGATGAGACATTCACCAGGGAGAACTGATGACCGGAACGAACACCCTCGCTGTTGCCCGCCAGTACGTCGATGCGATGAATGCCAAGGACTTTGGCGCGGTCGCGGGCATGTTCGCTGAGGAAATCGTGTGGCATCAGCCGGGCGGCAACCGGCACTCCGGTGACCACCGTGGCAGCGCCGCCGTTGGCCAGCTAATCGGGGCGCAAATGGCTTTCACGAACGGCACATTGGAGATCGCGGTGACCGGCGCCCCGATGGTCAACGGCGACGCGTTCGTGATCCCGGTCCACTTCACTGCCAAGCGCAACGGCGCTGGGCTCTCGATGGATGGTGTCGACGTCCTGAAGGTGGACGGTGGCAAACTCGTAGAGGTGTGGCTGTTTTCAGCGAACGAGAAGGATGAGGACGCCTTCTGGGACGCCGACTGAACGCTGACAGCCGACCGGCGTCCCTACGTGGTGAGCCCGAGCCCACGGGCGGCGGCGTCGGCCACAGCCGGGCCCGCCGTCACCTGAAGCAGGAGCAACCCGTCCAGAGTGGCAACGATCGCCACCGCGTGGTCGTCCCGATCGGCCGACTGGAGCGCAAGACGGGAGGCGAACCAGCTCGTCCAGGTGGCGGTGAGCTGGGTGACGACCGATCGATACGGTTCGTGGCCGTGTGCGGCCAGCCCCAGGGTCTCGACGTAGAGCCTCAGCGCAGGGTCGGCTTCGGGCCGGCGCAGCGCGTCCCAGCTGGTCTGACGGAGTTCCTCGACTCGGCGGGGTTCGTCGCCCACCGCTGCGGCTAGCAGGTCCACGAGCTCTGCGGTCGCCCGCTGCAGCACGGCCAGGATCAACTGATCCTTGGTGGGGAAGTAGTAGACGACGGTCCGGTCCGGGATGCCTGCTCGCCGCCCGACCGAGCGGAACGTCAGTTCCTGCAGCCCGGACTCCCGGGCGAGGGCCACCGCCGAGTCGAGAACATCCTCGCGATCGTGTCGATACCCCATAGACGCAGAGTGTAGTCGCTGCTACAAATGTAGCCATGACTACAGAGTTCTATCGACGGTGGTTGCTTCTCGCGTCCGGGTTGATCGCGGCGTACGCCGCCAGCCTGGTCCTGGCCGGGAGCATCACCGGACGACTCTTCGACGTCCTGGGTTTCGGCATCCAGGCAGGAGCTGTCCCGGACGGGCAGCCGCGCTCCTACGTGCTGTTCATCTATGGGGTGCTGGGCGCGGTCCTGGCCGGCTGGATGGTCACCATCGCCGGCATCGCCGCCGGACCGCTGCGCTCCGGTGAGCGATGGGCCCGGACCGTTCTCGCGGCCTCGCTCGGCACCTGGTTCGTCCTGGACACCGGCCTCTCGCTCGCGGTCGGCTTCTGGCAGCACGCCGTCTTCAACCTGTTCTTCCTCGGATGCCTGGGCCTGCCCCTAGCCGGCTGCTGGAGCACCGCGAAAGCGAGCTCTTTGCAGGGATGATCGCTTCATTGACGCGCGGAGCCGTCCGACCCTCCCGTCCTCGCGGCGATCACTGACGGTGCGGGATGCTGACCCAAACCTAAATGTGACTCCTTGTTTCGATGAATATCATCATTTCACTCGCCAATCCGCCGGGCGGCCGGTAGCTTGACCGCCCGGGAACCAGCGACGGGACGCGGGACCGGGCACGGACAGGCACGACAGATCGCAGCAAGGGCACGTCCTCGTGGAGGTCGTGTGACATCCATCCGTGTCCAGGGCCCTCCGCACGACGCCCCCGGAACCCGCGAACGTCAGGAATGCGCCCATGGATCGCACCACGCTGGCCACGTCCCTGTTAACGGCTGCCCTCCTGGCCGGCAGCGCGGTCCCGGCACAGGCCACCGGCCTGGCCACTTCGGCGCGCGCCGCCGGCGCCGGCTCCTCCGCGCAGGCCGCCGACTATCCCGTGGCCGACGCCCTGGCCGAGATCACCGACTTCACGAACGCCTCCGTGACCGCGGCCCTCGCCGAGGGCTTCACTGCGGTGTCGTCGTTCACCTCGGACCCGACCCAAGCATTCACGATGACCATGACCGTCGACCGGGCCGGCAGCCAGCACATGGTCGCTACCGGCGCCGGGATCGGCTCGTTCGCCTCCCTGAGCATCGTGGGCGTTGGTAACTGGATCGGGCTCGAGAGCGACCTGCTCGGATCCCTCTTCCGTCCATCCGCGCTCAAGACAGCGCTCACGTACCTCGGAAAGTCCGACGCCACCTACGTGTTCATGGCCGACCCGCAGGCGCCGAAGGCCGACGCCGAATCCACTGGTTTCGCCTCCCCCACCGACGATCTCACGCCCAAGAAGATCGCCACCGCCGACAAGGCCCCGTTCGGCGACAGCGGCGGCGTGCGCTATCGCCTGGTAACCAAGCCCACACCCAAGGAACCTGCGTCAACGGTCACCATCGACGTGCTTGGCGGGCGAATCGTGGCCGAAGGCGCGGACGCGGACGGCCTCGCCCTGACCAGCACCTGGGCCTACGGGGCCGAGGACATCGCGGCACCAGGCGAGGCCGAGTCCGTCAGCATCGAGCAGTTGATGCCGGCCCTCGAAGCGGCCTCCCTGCCGACCACGCTGAAGTCGCAGGCCCGCCGGATCGTCAAGCGAGTTAAGACGAGCGCCCAGAAGCAGGGTCGGAAGGTGAGCGCGGCTCGCATCCGCCATTACACCGTCGCTATCGTGAAGAAGGACAACGCGGACGGTCGCGAGATCCGCACTCGCGCCAAGAAAGCCAAGAACGGCGCCCGAATCTTCGCCCGCAACCCCTATACCCAAAAGATCGTCGCGTACAAGATCGTCGTCGTCCGGGGACAGGTGCAGCTCTCCCGGGCCTGACGCCCGACAGCGTTTAGATCGCGTGGACACCCTGCGCCGCAGGGGTTTCAGTCCAGAGCGGGACCTGTCCCGCTCCGACCCGTCGGTCATGATGTGCCCTCTGTGACCCTCTACGGGCGCTGCTGTGGGCTACTGATCTGCTGTTTACGTGTTTTCAGGTGCTGGCGGTGGCTTTGGTGCCGGGGCCTCGGGCTCCGGCCGATGGGCGTCAGCGTTCGGGGTCGCGTCGTCCCGCTCGGCCTCACCCTTGGCGGCGTCGCCCGGGCCGGTGTCAGCGTTCGGGGTCGCGTCGCCCCGCTCGGCGTCAGCCTTAGCAGCCTCGCCCGGACCAGCGTTAGCGTCAGCGTTCGGGGTGCGGTCGTTTAGCTCGGCGTCAGCGTTCGGGGCGGCGTCGCCCAATTCAGCGCTAGCCCCCGCGGCCGCCCCGCCCAGCACAGCGCCAACCCCCGCGGTCGAGTCGTTTAGCTCCGCGTCAGCCCCCGAGGCCGCACCACCCAGCTCGGAGTCGAGCTGCTGGTGGCGGGCGACAGCTTGGTCCAAGAACGTGCTCATCCGCTCCACGCTTTGTATCACGGTGGTAGCCCCGTCGTTCCACTGCAGGAATGACTGCTGGAACCGGACCGAGGCCGTGCCGGTGACGAAGCCGGAGGCCACCAGGCCGTCGACCAGCGTGCGGCACCGGGTCAGATTCGTGCTGATCTCCTCCCGGCCGGCCCGCAGCTGACCGGCGGTCGACTGCAATTCCTCGTACTTGACGGTGATGGACACGGCGATCACTTTCCTCGCGGGGTGGGTTTCGGTCACGGCGTAGCCCTTTCAGCGTCCGGAAACGGAGGCAGGGTGTGCATCACGAGGTCGCGGCAGACCGGCGCGAGGTGAAACCGTCCGTGCAAGGGAAGTCGTCTGGCTGTGCCGCGCGTTCGGCTCATGCCCGCCTCCGTCCCGGTCGTGAGTAATGCGCTCGTGACCGGGTACGTCGTGGTCGCACCATTCGGTTCGGTGTCCGTTCCGAATCGGCGGACCCATCGAGCAGTACCGGCCCTCTGGCTGGGCCTCGGATGGGCGTTGGCGCTGGCATGCGGGCGTCAAGCGAGATCACGACGATGGGCGGGTACTGCGGCCCGCGCCCTCAGCACCACCATCGACGACGCGGCCGGGCACGTCGGCCACCTGGCCAGTGAGGATGTCTTCGCCGGCTGACCCAAGCTGTGGCATGGCTTTTCGAGTACGTGGTGCATCTGATCCAGGCTCGTAGGGAAGTGCGGGTAGCTCGGTGACTCGATTCCCGGGGATGGGCCGGTTTGCGGGTCCCTGCAATCCGGAACACCGGCGAGATCAGGCTGCGGCGGCCGTGCACATCCCACATCTGCGCCATATGCGGCGTTTGTGATTCAACCTAGTTTGTGGTGACCGCAGCCGGCCATCGGTGATGGATCTGCGGCGGCGGTCTGTTGCCCAATCCAGGTGTTCATGAAGGAGCAACGTGACAATCCTCGTAACGGGAGCGACCGGAAACGTGGGTCGCCAGGTAGTCACCCGGTTGGTCGAGGCCGGCGGAGCGGTGCGGGCGATGACCCGTCACCCGCAAAAGTGCCAGCTGCCGGACGGGGTCGACGTGGTCCAGGGAGATTTCGAACGCCCCGGGAGCTGGCGAGCGGCGCTGGAGGGAGTGAAGTCGGTGTACCTGTACCCCTTCGTCAACACCTCGACGGGTCATGGGTTCGTCGATGAGGCGATCAAGGCCGGCGTCACCCGGTTCGTCGTGCATTCTGCTGCGGCGGCTGGGTTCGCACCCGGAACCGGTGGCGACGGTGCCCTTGGGCGGCACCTGGCCGAGGAGCGGGAAGCGCACCGTGGGTTGGAACTTCTGGTGGAGGCATCCGGCGCCGAGTGGACCCATGTGCGGCCGGGGCTGCTGGCTGCCAACGCGCTGCGGTGGGCTGACCGGATCCGGACCGAACGGATGGTGCGCGAGCCGTACGCGTCCGCCGGCTACCCGGTGGTCCACGAGGCCGATGTCGCCGACGTGGCGGTTGCGGCGCTTCTGACTGACGACCATGTCGGTGTCGCGTACACCGTCACCGGCCCCGTGAAGGTAACGCAGGTGGAGCAGGTCGCCGCGATCGGCGCCGCGATCGGCGTGCACGTACGGTTCGAGGAACTGGATCCGGTCGAGGCACGCAGGCTGTGGCTGCGCGCCGGCATCGACAAGGAGACAGCCGACTGGATGATCGCGCTGCTCGCCGACGCGGTGGACGGAACGGGTGCGCTGCCGCCGACGGACGGCTATTTGCAGGTAACGGGACGGCGACCGCGTACGTTTGCCCACTGGGCGAACGACCACACCGCCGACTTCCGGCCGGACGCGGCGCGATGACGATCCTGGTCACGGGCGCCACCGGCATGGTGGGTCGACATGTCGTTGCCGAACTGGTGCAGGCCGGGCAGCGGGTCCGCGCGCTCACGCGGACGCCGTCGGCGGCGGGTCTTCCGGACGGGGTGGAGATCGTCGGCGGCGATCTGACGGACCCGCCATCCCTGGAGCCGTCGCTGAACGGCGTCGAGAGCTTGTACCTGTTCCCGGTCGGACGGACGGCGCGTGCGGTCGTCGCAGCTGCGAAGCGGTCCGGCGTGCGGCGCATCGTTGTGCTGTCCGGGGCGCTGGCCGACACTGACGACAGCGAGGACGGGTACTTGGCGGTCGAGCGCGCGGTCGAGGACTCCGGCCTGACCTGGACGCACGTCCGGCCAGGGGAGTTTGCCGCCAACTGGCTGGACTGGGCGCCGGCCATCAAAGCAGGCCGGGTGGTGCGCCGTCCGTACGGGGCTGCGGTGACCCAACCCACCCATGAGGTGGACATCGCCGCGGTTGCTGCGACGGTTCTCGTCGAGGACGGCCACGCCGGCCGGACCTACACCTTGGCCGGCCCCGAGGCGCTCACCCCTGTCGCGCAGGTGGACGCGATCGGCGCGGCAATCGGGGCCACGGTGCGGTTTGAGGAACTCGATCCGGTCGAGGCCCGGGCCGAGTGGATCGGCAACGGCTATCCGGAGGCGGTCGTCGACTGGCTTTTCTCCATGTGGGCGGAGTCTGCGCGTGACCCCGCCCCGACCAACCAGGCGTGGGCAGGGATCGTCCCGCGCCTGACCGGCAGACCCGCGCGGACATTCGCGCAATGGGCCACCGACCACGCGGCGTCATTCCGCTAGACCGTCGTCCGCGTCCGCCTCGGCGGCACGTCAGCGCCGGCGTGCCCGTTTCCTCAACTTCGTCGCGGGGGGGGTGCCCCCCGCCGGGGGGAACACCCCGGCCCCATACACCCACCACCCC
>JANNPJ010000808.1:0-11850 GCA_031400005.1 Kineosporiaceae bacterium
GCGTTCTACACCCTGGCGCAGAAGGGCCTGCTGCCCAGCGATTGGCGGTTGATTGGCAACGGCCGTGGGGACGTCGCGCACGAGGACTTCCAGCAGCATGTCCACGATGTGCTCGAAGAGTTCGGCCCGAAGCCGGAGGCCGAGGCCTGGGAAGAGTTCCGCAAGCGCTTGCTGTTCGCCGGCGGTGGTTTCAAGACCGACGACCCGGGCAGTCTGCTCGACGTCATCGAGCGGGCCCGGAAAGAGCTCGCCGCCGAGGCCGGGTCGGTGCAGTTCGTGCACTACCTCGCCACCCCGCCGAGCGCCTTCGAGGAGACCGCGAAGGCGCTCGGCGAGCACGGCCTGAGCGCCGGGGCACGGGTGGTATTCGAGAAGCCGTACGGCACGTCGCCGGAGTCGTTCCGGCAGCTGGACGAGATCGTGCTCTCCGTGTTCACCGAGGACCAGGTCTTCCGGATCGACCATTTCCTCGGCAAGGAAGCCACTCAGAACCTGCACGTACTGCGGTTCGCTAACCAGATGTTCGCCGGTATCTGGTGCAAGGAGTTCGTTTCCGCCGTCCAGATCGACGTCCCGGAAACCCTTGACATCGCTGACCGGGCGCAGTTCTACGACGTCACCGGTGCGACGAAGGACATGCTCGTCACGCACTTGCTTCAGGTCGCGGCGGAAGTAGCGATGGAGCCGCCGGTCAGCATGGCGGCGACCGACCTGCAGGAGGCCAGGGAGTCGGTGATCTCGGCTTTCCGACCGCTCGACCCGGCCGAGGTGGTGCTCGGCCAGTTCGACGGGTACCGCGATACCGACGGTGTCGCCGCCGACTCGACGATGGACACCTTCTCCGCCGCCCGGCTCTGGATCGACACCGACCGCTGGCGGGGGGTGCCGTTCTTGCTGCGCACCGGCAAGCGGTTGGCCTGCAGTGCACAGCGCGTCAGCCTGGTGCTGCGTCCGGTGGAAGGGCCACTCACCGACGTTCCGGCGCAAGGCAACGTGGTCACGTTCTCGCTGTCGGGCAACGGGGAACTGAAGACCAGCCTGGTGGTGAAGCACCCAGGCGCTGGGCTGGAGCTCACTGAGGCGACGCAGAAGGTGGTCCTCCAGGAAATGCGCGACGCCGATCCGCTGCCGCCCTATGTGGCGCTGCTCAACGATGTGCTGCTCGGTGATCGCTCGCTCTTCACCAGCAGTTCCGGGCTGGAGCACGCCTGGCGGGTGGCCGCGCCGCTGCTCGACAACCCGCCGCCGGTGCAGCCCTACGAGCCCGGTTCCTGGGGTCCGGCCGCGGCCGACGAACTGCCCGCGCCGGGAATCTGGCTGCTCCACCAGCGCTTGCGCTGACCATGAGAATTGGGGAAACCGCGCGCACAGCGATCGATCAGGCGGCTCCGGCGGAGCGACCTTCCGCTGGGCCATTATCGGCGATCACCGCAGCGACCTCACGAAGCCCGGCCGCCACGCATTGCCGCAGGAGCCATTGCCCGTCCTCGGAGCCGCTCAGCCCGTTCAAGATGCGGACCACTGCCTCGCCGTCCCGCAGCCGAGTAGCCGCCTCCAGTCGGGCGAGCGCCTCAGCCAGTTCGGCGGAGCGACCGAAGTCCTCGGGGATGTGCGTGTAGACATGCAGCGTCTGCGTCTCCTGTAGCGCGGACAGCGCGGCGAGTGGTCGCCATTTCATCAGTCACCCCTGGGCCTTCGTCCGTCTGTGTTGCCCCCACCACAGCGGACTGCGTCAGAGGCGGCGGTACGTCTCAACTGTACGAGATGTCGTTTCGTTCGCCTACGGCTTCCCGGGTGTGCGGCGCCGTCGGTGAATCCGTCGTGACGGCTTGACAAATCCTGACCGCAGCACTAGGCGTCATCGACAAGCAGGCGTAGGCTGGCAATATGCCACATAGCACATTGCACCCGGCTATCTGGGAGAAGGTAATCAGATGGCTGTCAGATGGCCAAGAAGCGACAAAAAAGCGCCGGGCCCGCGTTGCACCGCTGGCCCGGCAAGTGGATCAGTCCGCCGCCCTGGAGAGGAACGAACGTCATGACCTCGAACAAGCGTAAACCCGCGCGCAACAGCAAGCGACCCCCTCGCCCTCCCTGCGATGACCCGCCGCGATCGGCGAGCTGCTGGGGGAGGTGGTCCGCGTGACCCGACGCCGCAACAACCTGGACTGGGATCAGCGGTACATCCTTCGCGATCTGCGCCGCGAATGGCCCGTGCAACGACCGTTCCCGCTGGTCCTGGCCTGGTACTGGAGGTACGAGGCGATCGCCCTTGGCGTGCTCGGAGTGGTCGGGTGGTGCCTGGTCACCTTGCTGGGCCCACTCCTGGCCCTGCTGGTCGCGCTGGTAACCGGTGTTTTCGTGGCACTGGCACCGGCAACCCGTGACGTCGTCGTCCGAGTGTTCTGGCACGTCGTCACCCCGCATCGGGTGCGACGCGGCCTGGTCGAGGCCGGTGTCTACTCCCGAAAGCGGCGAGGACCCGAGGTGCTCCGGGTGCGAAGCGTGGCGGTCGGCGAGGAGGTCACGCTGTGGTGCTTCGCCGGGACGTCGTTTGCGGACCTTGTCAGAGGACTAGAGGTGATTGGCACCGCCTGTTACGCGAAGGAGGTGCAGGCCATCAGGGACGAACCGCTCCATCGGGTCCGGCTCCTGGTCGTGCGGCGCCCGGAGGCTCCACTGCCGCCCGGGAACTGGCCGAGTCTCACTGCGGATCGGTCCGGCTCGGATTCGGAGGAGATCTACCGGCCGGAGCGAGTTGCTCGTACCGAACGGCTCGCAGAGGCCGGCTCCAGTAGATCCAACGGCGCTACCCCTGCCGAAGCATCGCCTCGACGGCGTCAGGACCAGTTGATGTTCGGAAGTAATGACTGAATGTCTCAGCGTGGCCAGGAGCGGAGATGTCCGGTTGCCGGGCACCTCCGTTCCGACATTTTGTGATTGGCTCCGGCGTTTCGTGATCAGGTGCTGGAGGTCGACGTTGATGAGGGCTAGCCTGGCGCAACACGCAGACAGCTAGGTCGCAGATTGCTTGCACTCAGCTGGACGCCTACGGATCGCATGTTGACAATCGCCACCTCGCGTGGGGAACGTTCGAACGGTCGGTGGTCGAAGCTGCACATCGTCGAAATGGAAGGGACAGTGACACGTTCGGTGGCTCAGTCAACGGGTTGGTACAAGAGTTCGCGCAGCGGTACCGGCAACTGTGTTGAAGTGTTGATGACCGAACAGGCGATCGCTGTGCGGGACTCCAAGGCTCCGGCGGAGGGTCAGTTGCGCTTCACCCAGGCGGAATGGCGGGCATTCGTTGATGGTGTTCGCCTCGGTGAATTCGATTTGCCCGAGAGCGGTCTTCCATCCACATCTGTACCGAGTGCTTACCGGCGGGCTGAGTCGAGCGATACCGTCAGCTAGTGAAGCAAGCCCTTCGCGATGGCAGGATCTGGAGGGCGTGAGCCGCCCAGTGCGCGGAGAAGTGAGGGAGGTCCCCAGGGCATGGCAGTTGATCTAGGATCCCCTGCCCTGCGGCGGCGTCTGCGGGTGGAGTTGAGGCGGGCGCGCAATCGTGCCGGCCTCACCCAAAAGGATGTGGCCCTCGCGCTGGAGTGGTCGCCGAGCAAAGTGATCCGGATCGAGAGCGGGCAGGTGGCGATCTCGACGACAGATCTGAAGGCGCTTCTCGCGGAGTACGGTGTCACCGACAAGACTGTGGTGTCGGACTTGGTTGATCTCGCTCGGAACTCCAAGAAGCAGCCCTGGTCCCAATACAAGGACGTACTGTCGCCCGACGTCCAAGCGTATTTCGGGTATGAGTCATCCGCGGCGATCATCAGGCAGTTCGAACCGCTTCTCGTGCCGGGGCTGCTGCAGACCAAGGACTATACGCAGACTTTGTTGGCGAACGCCTACGGCGTTGAACAGCGTCGCGCTGAACGGTTGCTTGAAGCGCGCCGTGCGCGGCAGGAGATTTTCGAGCGGGAAGAGGTTCCGGAGGTCTTCTTCATCATCGATGAAGCGGTTATCAGGCGCTCCGTCGGTAGTCCGGAGATCATGCGCCGTCAGCTTGAACATCTCTTGTCCTTCACGGAACGTCCGCAGGTCACCCTCCAAGTGATGCCGTTTGCTGTAGGGGCGCAACAGGGTCTGCAAGGGCCCTTCGTCTTGCTCGAATTCACGGAGCAGTTCGACTCGGAGCCGGACTCCAAGGAGTCTTCCGAAGATGAAAGCATCGAAGTCGACAATTTCCTGGTGTACCTCGAAAGCAGTCGTACCAGTATGTCCATTCGTGATCGGCCAGAAGTCATGGGCGAGTATCTTGAGCGTTTCCTGGAGCTGGAGAAGCAGGCTGCCTCGCCAGCGGAGAGTGCCGAAATTATCAAGGCGGCGCTGGCTCAGTATTAATACGCCCGCCAGGCTACTAATGCGCCTGTCAGGCCCGTCTTCCGACTCAATGCGCGGTCGACCGGTGGCGGGAGGGGGGATGTCGTCCACGGTCTCCGATAGTGACTGATCGGACATTTCATGCCTACACTCGCCAAGTGCTCAGGGCAGGTTTGCCCTCGAGTTCGCGAGCGGGAAGGGAGGGGCTCCGATGGATCCGATCGAAGACGGGCCACAGTGGCGCAAGAGTTCGCGTAGTGGTGACGAAAACTGTGTCGAGGTGCTGATGGCGGAGGACGGGATCGCCGTCAGACACTCGAAAGGGTCGGACGATCGTCAGTTGGTCTTCGCTCCAGTCGAATGGCAGGCCTTCATCGATGGTGTCCGATTGGGGGAGTTTGATCTTCCCAAGAAGCTCAGCGCTTAGCCCAAGCCTCTTTCCCACCGTCGTGGGACATCAGGCCCGGAGCCACCGGTACGACTAAGCCGTCTCCGGTGCCCCGGCCTTCGGGCGAGCTTCCTGTGGTTCTGCGGCGACGGTGTACCCCTGCGGAGACCACTCGGCGAGCACGGAGTAGCGGTCCGCTCGGACCACAGTGTGCCGGTACTCCAGCGGGGTGGAACGCACGCTGCTGAGCCGCTCGATCTGGAAGCAGGCAACATCGGACGGCACTTCGAGGATCTTGCGGTCCACCTCGGCGGGGATCACCGCTCGGATCCGCTCCCGGCCACCGGCCAGCGAGACGCCGCAGCGAGCCGCGAGCTCGTCGTACAGCCCGGAGACGGTGAAGTCGACGTCCAACAGCGGAGCCGCGATCTGTGCCGGGATCCACACGCGGTCATGGGCCATCGGCTGCTCATCGGCGAGCCGTACCCGCTCCAGGTGGAAGAGTTCGGCGTCCGGCGGTAGCCCTAGCTGCTGTGCGGCGTCAGGCCAGGTAACCACCTGCTGGCAGAGCACGGTGCTGCGCTGGATGATGCCCTGAGCGTCGACCTCTTTGAACAGCGAGTACAAGCTGCCCAGCGGAGGGTCGACGTCGCCACCGCGGCGCACCCAGGAGCCGCGGCCCTTGGCCGAGTCGATCAGGCGGGATTCACGCAGCCGCCGAAGTGCCTCCCGAACGGTGTACCGGGAGACCGCATAGGCATCGACCAATTCCAACTCACCCGGGAACTCCTGGTCGAACTCTCCGGATCCGAGCCGCCGGGTCAGTTCTTGCTGAAGCTGCGCCCAGAGCGGCATCGGGCTCGAGCGATCTAGAGGACGCACGTCGTCCGGCCCCGCCACCGTGACCACCTCCGGACCGATCAATACTGCCGGGGTCCAGCTTAGTGCTCCTTGGCCCGCTCCCCTTCGCCGGTGGCCTTGGTGGCCCCCGGGGGATCCGCTTGGTGGTCCTTGTCCTGCTCCGATCTGGGCGATTCATCCGCTTTTTCGATGTGCTCTGCCGCCAGTGCATCGCTCGGCTCGTCGCTGAACCGCTTGATTAACGGCAGGACGGCCCAGGCCATGACCAGGACACAGGCCAGTCCGCCGGCGATGAGCAACGCCGGGGTCCGCCCGAGCACCAGGTCGAGCACGAGGTCGACGGCGCAGGTAATCGCCATCGCCAGCAGGGTCAGACCCAGGACGGCGAACCGCGAGGCGGCCTTCACCACCTTGTCCTTCATGCTCTGGGCGAACAGCGCCCGGTGGTAGGCCACCGGGGCGATCAGGCAGACGGTGGCACCGGCGGCCAGCAGCAGCGCGGCAACGAAGACCCCCCGCTCCCAATCGTCAAGCCTTTCGAACCTCTGCTGCAGCGGCATGGTGAGCAGGAAGGCGAACAGGATCTGCACGCCGGTCTGAGCGACCCGCAACTCCTGCAGGAGGTCGCCAAAGTTGCGATCGGCGCGTTCAGCCGCTGTCTCTTGGGGTCGAATCATGGTCACCTGACCGATTCTTTCCAACCCCCGACGAATCGGCGACCTGGGACCTGGAATCTGTGACCCCTGCGCGAAACGCGGGTGTGTCATCCTGACGGAAGTTGTCCTCGCGGCCGTCGGTCGGGTGGTTGTGAGTTGGGAGGCACCATGCTCGCGCGGATTCGGCTCAGTGTGCCCGACCGGCCTGGTTCGCTCGGAATGGTGACGTCGGCGATCGGTGCGGTGGGTGCCGACATCGTCAAGATCGACGTCCTGGAGAGCGAGTCGGGCCGGGCGTTGGACGACGTCTTCATGGTGGTGCGGGACGTCACCCACCTCAATTCGGTGCGAGACCGGCTGACCAACATGCCGACTCTCACCGTCATGGGTCTGCAGTACCCGGCGCCACCGGTCACCGGGCACGCTGACCTTGAACTGATCGACCAGGTGCTTTCTCACCCCGAGCGCGGGCTGCAGACTCTGGTCGACGGAGCACCGCATGCCTTCGGAGCGGATTGGGCGGCGCTCATCGAGTACGGGGCGGACTCCACCATGATTGGTGTCCTCACGATGAGCGTGCACAGCCCCAGCGCCGACCAGGTGCTGATCACTTCCCCATCTCGGCTGGCGTCGATCCGGGTGACCCCGCCCGGGGCGAGCGCGCCGTACGGCGGTGCCGCGCTGATCCCGATCGGCAGTGGCCCGTTGGCCCTCGTTCTGGTCCGCGAAGAAGGCCCGGAGTTCCACCGTTCTGAATTGTGGCGGGTGGGGCAGGTCGGACAGATCATCGGCACGGTGCTGGCTCCAGTGTGATGATCTGAGGATGACGTCCTCGGAGCATGAATACGAGCCGGAGCTCTGGCTGATCCGGCATGGCGAAACCGAGTGGAGCCGCAATCGCCGGCATACCGGCCGCACCGACCTGCCGCTGACTTCCGCGGGGGAGCAGGCCGCCCGAGCGCTCGCATCTCGATTGGACGACGTCCCGTTCGATCTGGTCCTGGCCAGTCCGCTGATCAGGGCTCGGCATACCGCTGAACTGGCCGGCCTCAGCCCACAGCTCGAGCCGCAGGCGATGGAATGGAATTACGGCGAGTACGAGGGCATCACCACCGCGCAGATCCAGGAACGACGTCCCGGCTGGTCGGTTTGGACGCACCAGATCCCGGGTGGGGAGTCGCTTCAGCAGGTGGCCGATCGGGCCGACGCGGTGATCGCCGACGTTCGGGCTCAAGCCCCCAAGCGTGCGGTCCTGGTCGCCCACGCGCACTTCCTGCGGATCCTCTCGGCCCGCTGGATCCAACAGGAACCCAGGCTGGCTTCGCACTTCACTCTGGAGGTGTCGACGATCAGCGTGCTCGGCTGGGACCGCGGCGTCCCGGTGATCGACAAGTGGAATGGATGAGGTAGGCCCGCGATCAGCAGACGGTTGACAGGTCCTCGGCTTTGCCGGGCTGAGCGCGCTTTGGCGGCTTTTTCGTCGGTTTCGCCGAGGCTGACTTCGACGGTTTCGGTTTGGCGGTCGCGGTTTCGGTCGGCTGGGCTTTCTCCGGGTCAACGGAGGCGTAGAGCGCTTTCTGTACCAGATCATGGATCTTTGGAATGTCCGGATGCACCGTGCTGATCACGGAATCGGTGAACGGAAGGCTGGTGACTGTCGCGTCTTTCACCCGCTGGCTGAGCTCCACCCAGGCCTCGATGTCGGACGGCGCGATGCCGGTGGAAAGATTCTTCTTCAGCGCTTTCGCCACGTTCGAGAAGTTTTTCGCCAGCGTGACCGGGTTGGCCTTGTCGACCACCGCACCAATCATGCAGCGTTGCCGTTGCATTCGGTCGTAGTCGTCGGTGGCCCAGCGGGAGCGGGCAAACCAGAGTGCGTGGTAACCATCCAGCTTCTGGTTTTTGCCGATCTCGATCCAGCCGCCGGTGGCCACGTGGTACAGCGGTGAGCTCGGATCACCGTTGCCGCCGATCGGCAGCCGGGTGTGGACGTCCACGGTGACCTTGCCGATCGCGTCGACGAAATCCCGGAACCCGTTCAGATTGAGCATCACGTAGTTGTCAACTGTGAGCCCGGTGATCCCTTGGACTGCGTCCCGGGTGGCTTGCAGGCCGGGATTCTCGTACTTGGCGTAGCCGGGAGCGTCGTCTCCCCAGGTCCAGATCGCGTTGAGCAGACACGATTGATCGGGGCACCAATAGCCGTCCGGCCAGACCTCGGCACCGGGGGAGCCGGGCGCGAAGGGTGCCCGCTGGAGGCTGCGCGGCAAGCTGAACAGCACAGTGTTACCGGACTTGGTGTCGATGCTGGCCAAGATCATGGTGTCCGGCCGGGTGCCCTCCCGGTGGGCGCCGGCGTCGCTGCCGATCAGCAACACGTTGACCCGGGGCTTGTCGGACCATGGATCGCGTTTCTTGGTGTTCGGACCGCCCGTGGTGTTGGTCTTACCCGCGAAGATCGCCTCGGAGGTCACCACGCCGCGGGTGATCAGGGCGGTTTCACCGACCTTGTAGGCAGGCATGGCGACGGCGCCGACCAGGGCCAGGACGACCAGTCCACTGAAGGCCCGCTGGCCGGCAGTGAGCGTGGCGTGGTGGCGAAGGCGCTGGTTGGTGAACAGGATGACCGCGGCCCAGAGCAGCCCGCTGAGGCCGGCCGCCATCGCCGCGATCAGCAGGGCCTGCGGATCAACGGCCAAGGACAGACCACGCTGGAGCGGGTTGCCGATCACTGCCAACGTGGCAAGCATGACCAGTCCCGTGGCGAGCAGGAACAGCACGAAGGCGCCGAGCCGGCGGCGGCCGGCTGCGATCAATCCGCTGCCCGGGATCAGCGCGCCAAGGATCGTCCACCACAGGACCCAGGAAAACCCCTGGCCGGTATCGGTGGCATGCCTTCCCCGACGAGCCCCGCCGCCTTTGGTCACCGGTCTCCTGTCCACGTCGGGCACCCCTGATCATGTGCATGATCAGGGTGCCCGATGAGGATCGCACCGTGTGGCCGGAACGCTCAAGGGACAGGCCCTAGCAGACCGACTTCAGGTTCTGCGCCTTGCCCGGGGTGGCCGTCTTGGTGGGCTTGGTAGTGCTCTTGGACGGCTTGGCACTCTTGGGTGTGGCAGCCGGGCTGGGGAGCGCGTCGGCACTGGTGGTCGGTTTCTTCACCTTCGCCGTCGACTTGACGGCGGCCGCGACTAGTTCGTGAACCGCGGGAATGTCCGGGTTCACCGTGTTGATCACGGTGGGGTCAAAGACGACGCTGGTGACGCCGCCCTTCTGGACCCGCTGGGCGAGCTCCGCCCAGGCTCCCAGGTCGGGGGACTTGATGCCGATCTGGAGGTTCTTCTTCAGCGCCTTGGCGATCGCGGGGAAGCTCTTGACCACCTTCAGCGGGTCGGCCTGATCCACCACAGCGCCAATCACGCAGCGCTGACGCTCCATCCGGTCGTAGTCGCCGGTGGACCAGCGGGACCGGGCGAACCAGAGTGCGTGGTAGCCGTCCAGGTGCTGGTTCTTCCCCTTTTCGATGTATCCGCCGGTGGCGACCTTGTTTGTTGTGCTTCCACCGATCGGCAGGCGTTGGTGGACGTCCACGGTGACGCCGCCGAGGGCGTCAACGAAGTCCTGGAAGCCGTTCAGGTTGAGCATCACGTGGGTGTCGACCTTGAGGCCGGTCACCCCCTGGACGGCGTCCTTGGTGGCACGCAGGCCCGGGTCCGTGAACTTGGAGTAGTACTGCTTGCCGTCGCCCTCGGCCCAGCGCCAGATGGCGTTGATCATGCACTCGTTACCGGGGCCGGCTTCGGGGCAGTAGTACCCGTTCGGCCAGGCCCGCCTGCCACCAGTTCCTTCCGGGAACGGAGCGTGCTGGAGGCTCCGCGGCAGGCTGAACATGACGGTTTTGCCGGTCTTGGTGTTGATGCTGGCCAGAATCAGGGTGTCCGGCCGGATTCCGTCCCGGTTGGCGCCGGCGTCGCTACCGATCAGCAACACGTTGACCTGTGATTTGTCCGCCCAGGGATCGGCCTTCTCGGTGTTCGGGCCGCTGTTCGCGCCGCTCTCGCTGTCGCCGGCGAAAATGCTCGAGTTGACGACACTGCGAGTGATCATCGCGTAGCTGCCCACCTTGTAGGTGGGCAGGGCGACGGCACCGAGCAGGGCCAGGACGACGACACTGCTGAAGAGCCGTTGGCCGGCGTTGAGGCTCGCGTAGCGGCGAAGCTGGGTGTTGGTCAGCAGGATGATCAAGGCCCAGATCAGTCCGATGGCGGCCGCGACGGCGGCGACGGCGAACAGGTGCGACGAGTTGACCGCCAGCGAGAGGGCGACCGCCTGGAGGTTTCCACTGAACGCGAGGACGACCAGGCCAACCCCGGTGAGACCGATCAGAAACAGGACGAGCGCGCCGAGCTTTCGCCAACCGGCGGCGATCAACCCGGTGCCGGGGATCAGCGCCCCAAGAATGGTCCACAGCAGCACCCAGGAGAAGTCCTGGCCGTGGATGGTGGCGTGGCTGCCTCGTCGGTCATATGCCAGGCCTGTCGGCGGTGCCGCAGGTCGCTGAGTCGCTAGTTGCTGTGGCGCTGGCCGCGCAAGATCCGGTCGCTGATCTACGGGCCGTGGTGCGGTGGTCCGTTGGTCTACTGGGCGAGGAGCAACTGGCTGTCCCGCGCCGGGCTGTGGCGCACCACGCATCGCAGCAGTGGTCCGCTGGTTCAGTGGCCGCTGAGGAGCAGGCCGCCGGCTGGCCGGTCGCTGGCCGGCCGGCGGGTACGGCGTGGCTGGCGGGTAGGGCGCCGCCGGTGGGTACGGCGTGGCAGGCGGGTGCTGTGCGGTAGGTGCGTACGGCGTGGCCGGCGGGTGCTGTCCGGCGGCTGGGCGGTACGGCGGGGCAGCTGGGTAGGGCGGGGCAGCTTGGTGCGATGCCCCGAGTGGGTACGACGCCGCGGAGGGGTGCGGGGTACCAGGTTGATGCGGAGGAGGCGATTCAGCTCTGGCCGAAGTCTCCCCGGTTGCCCGGCGCACGCGATGAGGAGGGAACGCCTCGACCTGGGTCATCGCACCTCCTGTCTGCATCTGTGGTGGTTCTGTCGAGTGGGCGCCGATGCCCATACTTGTCCGAGCGAAGACTAGATGCCCTGGCTGTGAACCGTCAGCAAACTTCGGCGACGTTCTGCGCCTCAGCCGGATCAACTGGGGGTTTGGTTGCCGAACCGCCCGTCGCCAGCATCGGGTCAAGCACAAGACAGACATTAACCGTCGGTTCAGTCGGCAGCTTGTTGTAATACTCCACCGGGCGCAGCGTCTTCTCGTCCCGATACAAGCCGATATGCCAAACCTGCACCGTCGGCAGCAGTTCCATCACACCCTCAACCAAGCCCAGCCCTGCTCGCAAAATCGGCACAACCCCAATCGTATCCTCGGACTTGTAGCCTTGTGCCTCACCCATTGGTGTGGTCACAATCTCAGGCGAAAGTTGAAAGTCTTGCGTAGCTTCGTAGCACAGCAGCAGCGCCAGTTCGCGCACGAGGTAGCGGAAAGACCGGTGATCGGTATCCACCGACC
>JANNPJ010000006.1:0-3227 GCA_031400005.1 Kineosporiaceae bacterium
GGTCGGTGCATGGGCGGGTGTATTCGTTGTCGTGTTTGGTGGCGATCCCGGTGTGCGCGTTCACCGTGGCCGGGAACGACGGGTTCACCGCGATCGGTCAGTGGATCGCGAAAGCCGGCCAGTCGGATCTGGCCCGGATGATGGCACCGTATGATCCGTTAACGCGGACATGCTGGGCGCCGGATGAGAAAACGGTCCGGGCGGTGCTGGAACGGATCGATCCCCGGACGTTGACCAGGGCTCTGCTCGGGCCCCGGCCCAGGACACGCAAAGCCCCGGACGGGTCTCCCTCACGCAGTGTGCGGGTTTACCGGGAGCGGCGTGAGAAGCGAAAAGTACTGGCGGAAGGCAGGTCTGGTCTGACGGTGGTCGCGGTTGATGGGAAGAGCAGTCGTGGTGCCCGCCGTGCTGATGGGACCCGGGTTCACCTGCTGGGAGTGTGCGAGCACGCGGGCCGGTTTCTCGACCAGCTCGAGGTCGACGTCAAGCATAATAAGGTCACCCATTTCCAGGAGATCCTCGAAAAGCTATATCTGACAGGTAAAGTCGTGACGTTCGACGCTTTGCACACCGTGAGGGCAAACCTCGAATGGTTGGTGTCGACCAAGAAAGCCCACTATATCGCTGTCGTGAAGAAGAATCAGCCGGAGGTGTCAAATTGTCTGTGTAAGTGATCTTTTCGAAGGAGCGTCTACATGACGATGTCAGAGAACCGTCCGAGCAGTGGCTTTGGTGAGCTGGGGCGGGAGCCTGCCTCGGCTCGGGAGGCGGTGACCGCGATGATTGATGCGGGGTTGCTGGACGAGGTGATGAGCAAGGTCGATTCTGGTGGGCTGGCGTTGACCGGGGAGGGCGGGTTCCTCCCGGAGATGATCAAAGCGGTGCTGGAGCGGGGTTTACAGGCCGAACTGAGTGATCACCTCGGGTATGACAAGGGTGACCCGGCCGGGCGCGGCAGCGGGAACTCCCGCAACGGCAGCACCCCCAAGACACTGGGCACCGAGGTCGGGGACGTGGCGCTGGGGGTGCCGCGGGATCGGGCCGGGACGTTCGAGCCGCGGCTGGTCCCCAAGGGCCAGCGCCGCGCCGGTGGCCTCGACGACATGATCATCTCGTTGTATGCGGGTGGGATGACGGTGCGGGACATCCAGCATCATCTGGCCCGCACGCTGGGCACGGACCTCTCGCACGAGACGATCGCGAACATCACCGATGCCGTGCTGGAGGAGGTCAAGGCCTGGCAGTCCCGGCCGCTGGAGGAGATCTACCCGATCATCTACCTCGATGCGCTGGTGGTGAAGGTCAAGGACGGTCACCAGGTCCGCAACAAGGCCGCCCACATCGCGGTCGGTGTGGATCTGGACGGGATCAAGCACGTCCTGGGGATCTGGGTGCAGTCCAGTGAGGGCGCGAAGTTCTGGGCCGGGGTCTGCGCCGAGCTGCGTAACCGCGGGATCCGCGATGTGCTGATCGTCTGCTGTGACGGCCTGAGCGGGTTCCCCGAGGCGATCGAGGCGACCTGGCCGGCCGCGACCGTGCAAACCTGCACGGTGCATCTGATCCGGGCCGCGATGCGATTCGTGTCCTACGCCGACCGCAAACAGGTCGCCGCCGCGCTGCGCCCGATCTACACCGCCCCGAGCCTGGATGCGGCCGAGTTCGAACTGCTCGCGTTCGCCGACTCGGCCTGGGGCAAGAAGTACCCGGCCGCGGTCGCGACCTGGCAGAACGCCTGGGAGCGGTTCATCCCGTTCCTGGCGTTCCCCCCGGAACTACGGAAGATCATCTACACCACGAACAGCATCGAGTCATTGACGCCGTCGCTAGTGCAGCCCCGCGTTAATCCTTGAGGGGTCAGGTGACTTGGTGGGGGCGGCCGGCGTAGGTCCATCGGAAGGGTTTCGTGGTGCGGTTGTAGACGTTGACGAAGTCTTCGATCTTGGTGGCGAGGTCTTCGCGGGAGGTGAATTCGCCGCGGCGCAGGAGTCGGCGGGTCGGGATGGAGAAGAACAGTTCGGCCTGATCCAGCCAGGAGGCGTGTGCGGGGGTGTAATGCGGCTGGAAGCGGGGGTTTTCACGGAACCATTTCTTGGTGGCTTTGGAGGTGTGGGAGGAGCCGTTGTCCAGCACCAGATGGATGATCAGGGCAGGGTCGATGGCGTGGTCGAGTCCGGTCAGGAACTTGAGGAACGTCACGGAGTTGTTGCGGGTGATCTGCTCGGTGATGACCTGCCCGGTATGTACGTGCAGGGCCGCGATGATCGAAACGGTTCCGTGGCGGACGTATTCGAATTCCCGGCGGGCGATCCGTCCGGGTCGGGCGGGCTGGTCGGGGTGCTTGCGGCTGCGCGCCCCGATCGCGGTTTTCTCGTCGACACAGACCACGATCGATCCGGCCGGTGGGTGCAGATACAGGTCACACACCGCGGCGGCGCGGGGGAAGAAGTCCGGGGACGAACGGCGGGTCAGCCAGCCGCGGACCCGGTGGGGTTTGAGGTCCAGATCGGCCAGGATCCGCCCGACCTGGGAGGGGGAGATCCCGTCGGTTTCCAGGTACTGGGCCAGCAGTCGGTGCGACCACTGGGAGTCGGCCTCGGGTCGTTCACTGGTGACGGCGGCCACGATCCGCAAGTGCACGTCCGGGCCGTACACAGGCGGTCGTCCCGGCCGGGGCAGATCCTCCAGGCCGCCCATTCCGTGCTCGGCGAACCGGTTACGCCAGGTCCGGACCGTGTTCTGGCGCACCGACAGGGCCCGGGCGATCGCGGCGTTGGACATCCCGTCCGCGGCGCCCAGCACGATCTGGGCGCGTTGCACCTCCCGCACCGGCGTGGTCCGCGAACGAGCCACCGCTTCCAGTTGGTGGCGCTGGTCCTCCTCAAGGACCACGATCCGCGCCGACGACCTCATCTATACCCTCCCGAACAGGCCGAGAAGGGATATCCCGACCATCCGGAAAAGATCTTGGCTGCCGTGATGGTCTTACCCCGCCAGACACGCCGACACCGGGCACCATGACTGTCATGACCCGCCCGCCGGACTCCATCAAGATCGCCTTGCGACAGCGGCTGGACACCCACCAACGTGCCCGCTGGCCCCAATTGACCTGTCTGCGGGTGCGGTTTCGCGGTGACTACGCCTACATCGACGCCGACGAGGACGGCGATGTCTGGCCTCTGTGCCGACTGCGGTACACCGGCACCATCGACGACTGGGGCTTCGCCATC
>JANNPJ010000012.1:0-5966 GCA_031400005.1 Kineosporiaceae bacterium
CCAGGTCGGCGGACGGCGCCGGTCTCGGCCTGTCGATCGTGAACTCGATCGCCCAGGCGCACGGAGCCGTCGGCTGGGCGCGGCCCAATCCCCAGGGCGGCCTGACGTTCACCCTGCAATTCCCCACCGCGACGGCCGACCACGCAGCCCTGACGGCCACCTCTTGAGATACATCTCCAGGCCGATGCTGGCTTTCCCCACCGGCGCTATCGTGCTTGGGTGAGCGCCCAGGCTGTCAGTAGTCGCCGGATGACTGGACCGCTGCAGCGCGGAGCACAGCGGGTGGTGAACGTCGGGCTGCCGATCGTGGTCGGTCTTTTGCTGGTCAGTCTGGTGGTGGATTTCAGCACCGTTCCGACGCCGCAACCGGTTCGGGTGTTCGGCATGGTCGTCGGCCTCGGCCAGGGAATCGCGTTGTACTGGCGGCGTTCGCATCCGCGGACGGTGGCAGCGATCACCGTCGTCGGCGGGCTCGTCATCCAGCTGATCGCCCCGGTGGGGCTCTTCCCGTACGCCGGAATGATCGCGATGTGGTCGCTGACAACCACCCAGCCGACCCGGGTCTCGTTGCCGGTCCTCGCCGGCCTGCTCGGCGTCACGGCCCTGAGCTGGCCCACCGCGATCCCCGAAGACACCTCATTCGCCTTGGCCGTCGTCGTCGTGGTGTGGGCACTGGCGGAAGCCACCCGCAGCCGCCGAGCAGCGATAGCGCAAGCCTCTCGACAGGCCGCGGAGCACGAGCAGGCCCGGCTGGCCAGGGAATTGCATGACGTGATCGCGCATAGCGTGTCCGTCATCGTGGTTCAGGCCGCAGCCGGGGACGACGTCTTCGATCACCATCCGGCCGCAGCTCGCGAGGCACTGCGCTCGATCGAGTCGGTCGGTCGGGAGGCGCTCGCGGAACTCCGCCGACTGCTGGCCGCGATCGGTCCCCCGGACTCCACCGAGGGACGTCGTCCTCAACCGGCCCTGGATCGGCTCGACGAGTTAGCCGAACCGTTGCGGGCAGTCGGATTGAGGGTCGGGATCCATCGGGTGGACAACGGGACGCTCGCGGTGCCGGCTGGCGTGCAACTGTCGGCTTACCGGATCATTCAGGAGGCGTTGACGAACGCGCTGCGGCATGCGAACGCCAGCACCATCGAGGTACGGATCCAGGCCACCGATAACCTACTCGACGTGAGCGTGACGAACGACGGGACAGCCAGGGCTGCCGGATCAGGGAGCCCGAAGCCCGGGCGCGGGATCGCCGGGATGCGCGAGCGGGCAGCCCTGCTCGGCGGCATACTTGAGGCTGGCCCGCGACCCGAAGGTGGCTACCGAGTACAGGCCCGGTTGCCGCTTCAGCCCTCGCGGTGAGCATCCGGGTACTGCTGGCTGACGATCAGGAACTCGTGCGCAGCGGGTTCCGGATGATCCTGGACTCCAGGCCGGACCTGGAGGTGGTCGCGGAAGCGGCAAATGGTTCCGAAGCAGTGACCCTGGTCCAAGCACTGGTGCCGGACGTCGTCCTGATGGACGTCCGAATGCCCGTCCTGGATGGGCTGGAGGCGACCCGACGCATCGTCGCGGCCGGCGGTCCGACCCGGGTGATCGTGCTGACGACCTACGACGTGGACGACGCGGTGTACACGGCCCTGCGGGCGGGGGCGAGCGGTTTCCTGCTCAAGGATGCCCGCCCGGCCGATCTGGTGGAGGCCGTTCGGGTGGTCGCTCGCGGTGACGCGTTGCTGGCGCCGTCGGTCACTCGCCGGCTGCTCGACCGGTTCATCTCTACCGGCCCGGCGCCGAGTGCCTCAACTCAGCTCGCCGAGCTGACCCCGCGCGAGCTCGAGATCCTGCGTCTGGTGGCTCAGGCCCTGTCGAACGCCGAGATTGCCCAGGAATTGGTGCTTTCCGAAGCCACTGTGAAGACCCACGTTTCGGCCGTCCTGCGCAAGCTCGGCCTGCGGGACCGGGTGCAGGCCGTCGTCCTCGCGTACGACACCGGACTCGTCCGTCCCCGCTGAACGTCGACTCATCCTTCAGATGTAGACGAAACCCATTCTGCCGCGTGATGTCCCAATCACAACGCCGACCTAGCGTGGTCGCCCGCACCCGGATGTGGCTGGTGCTACGGAGGCGACCACAGCGTCGTCCGGGAATTGAAACACCCATGTCGGTGCGCCAGTTCGCGCCCGCGATTGGGAAGAGTGGTCGACGCAACCGCCAGTCGCACCACCACCCAGGGGATGATCATGTTACGAAAGAGAACGTTGATTCTGCCGGTGCTCGCCATCGCCCTCGCTGCCACTGTGGCGTCCCCCGCACATGCGGAGGAGACACCCAAACCGCTGTACTTCTCGTCCACCCTGTCGGGTGGCAATGAGGTAGCCGCGCCTGGTGACCCGGACGGCTCGGCCAAGAGCCTGGTCGAGATCGAGGGCAACCGGGTGACCTTTGCCTTCACCTGGAAGCGCATGGCGGCCCCCACCATGGGGCACATCCATGTGGGCGCAGCCGGGGTGAACGGCGGCGTCAAGGTCAACTTGTTCGGCTCGGCCCTGCCGCAGACCGCCACCGGGACCGCAGGCGTGGTCGCGGTGAACGACGCCGCCCTGGTAGCGGCGATCAAGGCACATCCGCGCGACTTCTACCTGAACCTGCACACCGCGGAGTTCCCGGCCGGCGCGGTACGAGGCCAGCTGAACCCGGCCCGACGCCACCGTCCCGCCCTGAGCCTCTTGCCGAGATTGCCGCTACAGACCCTGATGGACGGCGATCAGGAAGTTCCGGTTGCCGGTGGCCCAGCCGTCGACGATCCGGACGGACATGGCATCGGCATGGTCCGCGCCACCGGCCACCGGATCAAGTACACCCTCGCCTGGGCCGGAGTCGATCGACCGATCGACGGCCACATTCACCGCGGCGCAGCCGGTACCAGCGGACCGCTCGCCGTCCCGCTCTTCTCCGGCGTGGTTCCCGAGCACATCTACGCCATCACCGGCCTGGTCCGCGGCCTCGACAAGAGCGTGGTGACCAAGATCCGTCATACCCCCACCGATTACTACCTCAACCTGCACACCGGCGAATTCCCCGGCGGTGCAATCAGAGGCCAGCTCTACCGGCCGGGGCCTATCGGTGGGTGAAGCCTGATTACCAGCGATTCTTCCTGAGCTGACCTCGCGACGAGGGTGGACGTGAAGCATCCCGCGGAGGTTCCTCCACAGTCCGGCGGACATCACCGGCCGGGATCCAATCGCTGCGTGACTCATCCCGGTTCTGCCACCGAACCTCAACCGCCTCCCGAGTCCATGCGATTGCGAGGGCTGCGACATCGGTGTCCTGCCCGTTCGCCCAGTGCAACCGGGCGATGACCGGGATGCCCGCTGCAGGGCGGGTGATGGTGCCATGCGGGATGGCGCGGGCGATACGAGGGATTGCAGACATGGGCCGCCCTTCAGATGCTGACAACGCATTTCAGGTTCGACCCACACCCAACGATACCTCTACTCGAACATCAGTTCGAGTAGAGGTATCGTTGGGTGTGGCGCAACCGATGAGTTCTCCGGCCGGATGCAGTCTTCCTCTCGTCACCACGACTGCTGGCGACGACCCAAGGAGGACAACCGATCATGACCACAAGCCACATCCTCGACGTCCCTGGAGCACGCCTGCGTTATGAGGTGCGTGGCACCGGACCACTACTGCTGCTGATCGGATCACCGATGGGTGCCGCAGGATTCGCTGCACTGGCCGAGACGCTGGCCAATGATCACACCGTCGTCACGTACGACCCCCGGGGGATCTCGGGCAGCCCTGTTGACGACCCCAAACAGGATTCCACTCCCGAGTTGCGGGCGGACGACGTCGCCGCCCTCCTGGACGCCTTCGAGGCCGAATCCGCCGATATCTTCGGCAGCAGCGGCGGCGCGGTCACTGGACTGGCGCTGGTCGAACGACACCCCGGCCGAGTGCGCACGCTGATCGCGCATGAACCACCCCTGCTGGAACTACTTCCGGACGCGGCCGAGCAGCGCGCCGGGGCAGAGGACATCATCGACACCTTCCACCGCGAAGGACTGCCCGCGGCGATGCAGAAATTCATGGCCACTGCCGGATTCGACACCGGTGATAGCGAATCCGGTCCGCCACAGCCACCGCCCTCGGAGCAGGACCTCGCTGACGGTGCCCGCTTCCTGGACCATGAACTTCTCGGCACCACCCGCTATCTACCCGACATCGCCGCGTTGACGTCCAGTTCGACCCGGGTCCTGGTCGGCCTCGGCGTCGACTCGGGCGGCCTGACCACCTACCGCACCTCCATCGCACTGGCCGAACTCCTCGGCACCCCGACGGTGGAGTTCCCCGGCGACCACGGCGGCTTCATGAGCCAGCCCCAGAAGTTCGCCGAGACGCTGGAGAAGGTACTCGCCGGCACGCCCTGAAGACCGGCAGCGCTGAAGTGCTGAAGCGGTTCTGGGCGGGACTCTCCCGACTTGCTGGTGATCGGAAATGGCGCGCTCGGCGCCCATGATCATCACAGCAGAACCATGGGGGGTTTCCGCAATGCCGTATCGCTTCAGCACCGACCTGCGCGCAACCCGGGGCTCAGGTCTCACCAGGGCGACCGCCGTACTGATCGGCGTGCTCGCCGTCCCCTTGATGGTCCCGCTCAACGCCTCTGCGTCATCCTCGGTGCCGATCCCGCAGCATTCGGCCGCACCACACCTCACCCTCCTCGGTGCCTCGTCGGACGGCGTAGCGGTCCAGCAGAGTGCAGTCACCGATCGTGACCCCCTCTGGGCACCCATTTTCAGCGGCCCGGAGAACACGGAACTGGCGGTTCGTCCGCTACTGGATCCGACTCCGAGCAGTTACCCGAGAAGAGTCCTGGCCGTAGCGGACGAGACGCTGGCCTGGTACGAGCATCTGCCGCGGGCAGGTAGCCAGCCCCAGGCCGCCCACCGGATGAACATCCTTACCGGACAGGACGAGGACGACGGCGAGATCGCGGTGCCCGAGGCATTCAACGGCGAGAGCTGGTTCTCCGATGCCGTGCTGGGTTCGTCCGATCTCCCCGCCAATTGGCAGCGCCCCTTACGGCAGTATCACGCTGGGACGGCGACCGAAAACGATGGCATGGCCACCGATTACTTGATACCGAACACCCCTGGTATTGGCGGCGTTTCGATGGCCGCCGACAGGACCGCCGTGCTGCGAGCTACGGTTGGAAGAGGCACCGATGAGCAGGATCACTATTACCTCGACCTGGTGAATCTTCAAAGCAAGGTCGTTACCCGAGTCCTTGACACCCGCGAGGTGATCTCCAAAGTGGCACTCACGGAGAGCACCATTGTCTGGGTCTCGACCCCCGACCATGAGCCGACCAAGATCAACCAACAGTCACGAGCGGGCGGGGCGATCACCTCCTACCACGAGGCCGACGCGAATGCGGATGTCGCACACCTGGTCGCCGGCGCCGACGGCGTTGGCTACCTCGTCACCGCACCGGGCAATCCCGCCGCCCCGGACGGCTCGATGACGACCACGCTGCGCGTCGTCACCAAGTCCACCGCCCGCGATGTACCGCTCCCTCATGGTGGCGCCGGTCTGGCTGCAGTCGGCGACCGCTTCCTCACCGCCACCGGTGGCGGTGCGGCAGTAGCCGGTGTCTACAGCATCAAAGGTGACGTCGTCAGCCGGGTAGCTACTGTCCCGGTAGCCGGGTTTCCTCCGCTGGCGTGGTCCCTCAGCGCCGGACGGTTCCGCTACACGGATGGCTCACAGCCGCAGGAGTCCGGCCTGCCGGTGTGGGAACGCACCGTCACCAGCGGAACGCTTGTCACCTTGTCGGGCGAACGACTGACGACCAGAACCGCTGGCCCGATGGCGTTCTCGGCCGGTCGCGGGGTGGTCGGCGTCCCCAGCTATTCAGGCACGTGGCGATTGCTCGACCGAGGCGCCAGCACGACTGTGATCAAGGC
>JANNPJ010000026.1:0-7269 GCA_031400005.1 Kineosporiaceae bacterium
AGCGCCGGCGATCAGGTGACCGAGCTTCTCCGGTTCGGAAAGGCTCTCCAGCACATGGATCAGGCCGATCACCGTTCCGATGATGCCGATGGTAGGCGCGTATCCGCCGGCATCCGTCCAGAACGCGGTGCCGACTGCCGCCGAGGCCTTCTTGGCCTTCACCTCGGCCGTCAGAATGTCGTACAAGTCGTCCGGGTCGGTGCCGTCGACGGCCATCTGCAGGCCGCGCCGCATGAACGGGTCATCCACCGAGTCCATTTCCGACTCGAGTGCGAGAAGCCCTTCTCTCCGAGCCTTTTCGGCCATCTTGACGAGCGGATCGACGACCCCCTCCAGGTCCGGCTTTTTCGCGGTGAACGAGTAGAGCAGCCACTTGAAGGACGACATCATGTTCGGCACGGTGCCACCGGCCAGGGCGGCACCGAGCGTGCCGAAGAACACCAGGATCAAGGCGGGAATCAAGAAGATCGCCGCCGGATTTCCGCCCTCCATGATCATGGCGGCGAAGATAGCGACGAAGGCCAGTACCAGGCCGACGATGGCTGCCGGGTCCACGGGTCACACCTCCCGTGACGGCAGGTGGAGAATCCGGCCCAATGGTGTTCTGCGCACGGTCTGATCGGCCATTGCGGAGGTCTCCATCTCGGCCGTGGCGTCGGCGCGTGGGCCGGGTAACCGGCTGGTGTGGGTGGCCCCGTCGGACGCCATCCGGGCCAGCGTGATCGCCTCAGCGGCGATCGAGGCCCGCCACTGGCGGATCAGGTCGACAACTTCGTCCAGTGGCTCGTTGACGACCAGCTTGTGGCCGTCGACGAGGGTGATGACGGTGTCGGGCGTGTGTTCGGCGCGCTCGATCAGGTCCGGGTTGACGGCGATCTGAAGGCCGTTGCCCAGGCGGGTCAAGATGATCACGATGTCCGTCCCTGGAGGTGGCGAGGCGGTCCTTGGCCTCAAGGAGTTCGATCGGCAGATCCGGCGAGAGGTTGAGCCATCCGGTAATGGTCTGCGCCGAATGGGGCAACCGTGCATGGGGCACCTCCCGCCCGAAGGGTGGGGGCATCGCTGGAGAACTTTGGGCCGCGATCATGCACGGTTGCCCGCTGGGGTTACCGCTTGATGTTGACCAATTCCGTGAGCATCTCGTCGCTGCTGGTGATCACCCTGGAGTTCGCCTGGAACCCTCGCTGGGCGATGATCAGGTTGGTGAATTCCATTCCCAGGTCGACGTTGCTCATCTCCAGGATGCCGCTCTGCATGCTGCCCCGGCCGCCGCTGCCGGCTGTCCCGATCTGGGCCAGGCCGGAGTTCGGGCTGGACCGGAAGGAGGTGTCTCCCAGCTTTTCCAGGCCGCCGGGGTTGTTGAAGTTCGCCAGGGCGATCTGCCCGACGTCCTGCTTCACGCCGTTGCTGTAGATCCCGGTCACGGTGCCGTTCGGGGCGATCTGGAACTGAGTCAGCTGGCCCGCCGGGAAGCCATTGCTCGCCTTCACCGAGATGGAAGCCTGACCGTTGTAGTTGGTCAGCCCGGACAGATCGAGGTCAACGACGCTACCGTCGGCCAGCGTGATCTGGGCGGTTGCGGGGAGGTTCGGCGAACCAGAGGGCAGGAAGGTGACCGATCCGCTGCCGGTTGTGCCGTCCGTGGTATCGGTGATTGTGACGTCATACCCATCGGTGCCGTTATAGGTAAGAACCGTTGTCAGCGGGTGTGCGGCACCTCGAATATCGTATGCAGTCGGGCTCAAGGTGATTGGATCTGTATTGTCCGCCGTGATGTTTCCGCCGATTTCGACCACGGTGGTCGGGGTCGAGGCGATCGTCGCACCGGCCTGAAGCCGGATGTCGGTCGGCGTCCCGTACGGGTCGACCACGCCGCCCACAGCGGGGAAGCCTTGAACGTAGTTGCCGTCGCTGTTGACCAGGTAACCCTCGGTGTCGAAGGTGAACGCTCCGGCCCGGCTGTAGACCTGCTCGTTGCCGTCCTTGAGGACGAAGAACCCGTCACCCTGAATCAGCAGGTCCGTCGGCTTGTTGGTGGTCTGCGCCGACCCCTGGAGGAAGTTGGTCTGAATCGTGCCGACCTGCACACCCAGCCCGATCTGTGCCGGGTTGGTACCACCGATGCCGGCACCGGGTGCTCCTGCCGCCCGGATGATCTGGCTGAGCGTGTCCTCGAAGATGACATTGGAGGACTTGAAGCCAGTCGTGTTGACGTTCGCGATGTTATTGGCGACGACATCCATCATGGTCTGGTGTGAACGCAGGCCGCTGATGCCGGAGAAAAGGGAACGGAGCATGCCGAACCTCCTGAGATTCGTGAAGGGCGGCGTCCGTGCCGGGATTGAACGGGGAGCATCCAGCTCCCCGGAAGTACTTGTCGGACGGCGGCTTCCAGTCCTTAGCGGACCGGTTGCGGCAATCGGGTGAAACGTCGTTTACGGCGCGGCCGCGGCTGTCTTCGTGACCTTCGTGACGTCGCTGAGCGCGATCCCGGTGGTGCCGATCAGCAGCGTGGGTACGCCGTTCTTGATCGTCACTCCGTCGACGACTCCGGTGCGCACCACGGCTACCCCCTCGGCGTCCTTCTCCTGCGGGTCATTCCAGGACACCGTGTGGCCGACCAGTGCTGTCGCTGCCTGAATATGGTTCGTCGCCACCATTTCGGCCTGCGATTCCTGCAACGCATCCATCTTCTCGACCAGCGTGAACTGGGCGGTCTGAGCCAGGAACTGGCTGGCATCGGTGGGTTTCGACGGATCTTGATACTTCATCTGGGCGACAAGCAGTTTCAGGAACATATCTTTATCGGCCTTGGTGTCGACCTCGCCGTTCTTGGTCGAGGACGACTGCCCGACGCTGAATCCATAGTTCGTGCCGATTGTTCCAATCGGCGGTGGCGTGACGTTCCCTGTGGTACTAGTCATTTCGCGCTCCTCTCAGTTCACTGTTCGACATGGTGTTGAGGATCAGGCCAGGACGTCGAGACCTCCGTCTCGGGTGCGGCCGATCGCCTGGTCCGGGGACCGGTCTGCGGGGGTGGCTGAGCCGCCCGGACCGTCGCCAGGACGTTCGCGCCCGTTCGGCGCCGACTCCCATCGCTCTCGAGCGGCGGCTTGGCCGTTCGTGCCGGGGCCGGCGTCGTGCGAGCTCAGCGTCACGTCAGCGAGGTCCAGACCGGATACCGCGAGGTTGTCGCGCAGGTGTCCAAGATCCGCTTGCAGCGCGGCCAGCGCCTGCGAACCGGCCGCCAGATCAAGCCGGATCCCACCGGCACGCACGTCAAGCGTGATGGTCACTTCGCCCAGGTGCTCCGGTGACAGCCTCAGCACGGTGTGGTGGGTGCCGTCGTTCAGCATCCGGACGCCGTGGAGCTGGCGACCGATTTGGGCCGCCACCTGATCGGATACCTGCGAGGTAGCGCCCGCACGGGCGCTGGAATCGATGGCCGGGGTGGCGGTCGCGCCGGTCAGCCCAGTCACCCCGGGGAGGCCATTGATGCCGGGGACCGGAACACCGGCGATCCCGGGGGTGACCGGTAGACCCGCGGCGGCGGCGCCCGGTGCGGTGTTCATTCCCGCCGTCGAGACCCCGGGGACGTCGTTCGGTGTCAGCTGTGCAGCCAGCGCGGCCGAACCGTCCGATCCGGGGTTTCGGTGGGAGTTCGAGCTGTCGGTGCCGTTCGAGTCGTTCAAGCCGTTCGACGGGACAGCGCCCGGCAGGCCGGTGCCGCCCGGCGGGAGAGACCCGATCGCGCCGTCGGGATGGGACGCGCCCGGGATCGGACCGGACGGGCCATTGAGCGATCCGATTCGCTCGGTGCCGTACACCCCGGCCAGGGCGGCCGCCACGGGATCGACGGTCGGTGCCGTCGCAGGCACCGAAGGGACGGCGTCCACGTCGGTAAAGGCGCTGGTGGAGGCGGGGCTTGGAGACGTGCCGGTTGCCGGGGCGGTGCCTGCCGCGCGGGCCGGGTTCGTCTCGGCTCCGGTCACGAGGGCGCCTGGAACGAGGTTCGACGAACCGTCGGTGCCTGCTGCGGTGCCAGCGGTGACCGCACCGCCGGATTCGGCGACGGAAACCGACAGCGGTGGGGTAGTGCCGGTGACCGGTGTGAGGGTCGCCGCGAGCTGGGCAGCGCCCGAGCCGGTGACGGCGGCTGTCGGAGACATGTCGGCGTCATTCGCGATGGTGGCGGCTACGGGGCTGGTCGGATCGGACGGTGTCGGCACAGGAATGGCCTGGGCCGAGCCGTTGCGACCCGACGCCGTGCCGAGGTCTGGGGAGTCGACGTTCAGGGCGCCGGAATTTCCAGCCGGCCGGCTAGTTTCGTCCAGGTTCGGGCCGTTCGGTGGTCCGCCGACCAGGCCGGCTCCAGTGGAGGCCGCCGAGGCAGGGCTTGCCGCAGAGCCGGCGCCCGAAGCAACCGCGGCCGAGCCTGGCGCGGTAACGATGACTGCGGTGCCGCCATCGACGGAGGCAACCGAGAGCATCCCGGCCTCCGGTTCGGGGGCGGTAGCCGGTGTCAACAGCGTTGGCGCGGTCGTCACCATGGCGGCCAGCAGCGCGGGGTCCGCGATCAGGCCGGCCACCGGCTCGGCAAGGATGTCGCGAGCGTGACCGGCGGCCGCCAAGCCCGCCGGTGAGCCGGTCTCGGCGTCGTTATGCGTTGTGGTGCGGTCAGCTTCGGTGACTGGGCGATCGAGCCCGGTGGCGTTCAGCCGACCGGCGTCCGGATCGTCGAGGTCCTCGACGTTCGGCGCCTGGTCATCGCGTGCTCTCGCCCGGCTGGTACTGATCACCGCTCCCGCCCGGATTTGCTGACGACTAACGGGTTTGGCCGATTCAGGCCGGTTGTTCCCCGGATTGCTCGACTGATCCGTGCGGGCCGACCGGTCCGGGTCCGGTCGTTGGCCGGTCGGACGATGCTCCGGCCGCCCCGCGGTGTCTCGTGGCCGGTCCTGATAGGTCCGGGCGAGGACGTCGTCAAAGTCGCGTCCTGAGGTGGGCGCGACGCTCGCCTCCGGACGAGCAGCGGCCACGGTGGGCAGCAGATTCGGTACCCGGGTCATCGCAGATCTCCCCAATTCTTCGTCACGCGCTGGACGTAGGTGCGGGTCTCGTCGTATGGGGGTACGCCACCGTATTTGCGGACCGCGCCCGGACCGGCGTTGTAGGCGGCCAGGGCAAGGTCGACGCGGCCATTGAAGGTGCGCAGATGATCGGCCAGCAATCGGGCGGCGCCGTCCACCGCCTGGACCGGTATATCCGGATTCACCCCGAGCGAGCGGGCGGTTGCCGGCATCAGCTGCATCAGCCCACGGGCCCCGGCGTGGCTGACTGCCGCCGGTCGGTATGCGCTCTCCGCCTTGGCCACTGCGGACAGTAACGCCGGATCGACGCCGTGACGCTTGCCGGCCGAGGTGAACAGGTCCGCGAACGGCGTCCCGTGCAGCCCGCCGGAAGACAGGCCGAGGCCGAGTCCGGACGTCCGGGAAGCGGGTGACGAACCCTTCGCGCCGAGCAAGCCGTCCAGCATCGAACCGGGCGATCCAGTCGATACAGGGACGCCCGGTGTCTCCGGCAGCACGCGGCGGATCGCGGAAGGCGTCTCGTAGACCTTCCGGATCTGCACCGGCTCGCCGGCGTGCGGGGCATCGAGCATCTTCCCGTCACCGACGTAGATCCCGACGTGATGCACGGGTGATCCGAAGAACACCAGGTCTCCCACCGTGGCCTGGGCCAAGGAGTCGATCTTCGTGCCGGCGCGGGCCTGCTCGCCGCTGGTTCTGGGCAGGCTCACGCCGACCTGGCCGTACACCAGCTGGGTGAGGCCGGAGCAGTCCAGCCCGGATTTCGGATCGGTACCGCCCCACCGGTAGTCGACACCCAGGTACTTCTTCGCGATCCGCACCGCCTGATCACCGGACGTGCCGGAGGCGGCACTCGACCCGGCCCGGGCGAGAACCTTGTCGAACGTCGTTCCGCGAGCGGCGGAGGACCCGGTCGAGGTGGAGGCGGTGCCGACCCTCGCCTGCCGCGGCGCAGACACGCCCTGCACCAGGCCCTGGATCTGGGTGATCCGAGCCTGAACGGTTGCCAGCCCTTCGGTCATTGGACCCCCACCTGGTTATCGGCCGAGAGCGTTCGGAGATTCGGGCGTCGGGTACCGGCCAGTTCATCGAGTTCGCGCTGATCCCGCCGCGCCTGCTCGGCCCGGACTTCACCGCGATGGCGATCGTGCAGCGCTTGGACGGCGCGCAGCTCACCACGGGCGGTCAGCCAGGCCGCCCGAGCTACGGCGAGGGCCTGCTCTAACGCGCCAATTCGCTCGCCCAGCTCCAGGATCAACTGCCGCAGGACTTCTCGAAAGTTGTTGGCCAGATCGAGATCCGCTCCGGTCCAGGTGCCGAGACCGCTTCCGGCACCGCCACCATTGGCCAACTGCTCGACCATCCGGTCGCGCTCGGCGACGGCACGATCTCGCACGACCGCAGCGGCGTGCAGTTCCTGCGCTTTGGCCTCGAGTTCTCGCCCGCGTAGCCGCTCCAGGGTGTTCAACCGGAAGGGTTTCATCGGGCCCGCCCAGGACCGGAGGCGGCGGGAGCACCGAGGGTGCCGATCGGGCCGGCCGACGTGCTGACCGTGGTGTTGCGCACGCCGAGCAGGTTGGCCAGCGCATCCCACGACTCCGCGATCGGAACCACCTGGTCCGGGGCCTGGCGCAGGAAGGCGTCGATCGCCGGCCGGAGCCGGATCGCGACGTCGGTCAGGTGGTCGCTGCCATGGGCGTAGGCGCCCACCTCGACCAGTTCCCGGACGTCGCGCCAGGCAGCGAGCAGCCGCCGCAGCGTGACGGTGAGTTCGTGCTGCTCGCTCGTGAGCACCACCCGTTCCACCCGGGAAACCGATTCCAGGACGTCGATACTGGGGAAGTGACCGGCGGTGGCCAGGCTGCGAGACAGCACCACATGGCCGTCCAGGATGCCGCGGACGGTGTCGCCGATCGGGTCCTGCAGGTCGTCGCCTTCCACCAGGACGGTGTAGAGCGCGGTGATGCTGCCGTCGGCCCCCGGCCCGGAGCGCTCCAGCAGGCGCGGCAGCATGGCGAAGACACTCGCCGGGTAGCCCCGGGTCGCCGGTGGTTCCCCGGCGGCCAGCGCCACTTCGCGCTGGGCCATCGCCGTTCTGGTCACCGAGTCGACAACGAGCAGGACATCCTCACCGCCGTCGCGGAACCACTCGGCGATTCGGGTCGCGGTGAAGGCAGCG
>JANNPJ010000032.1:0-19892 GCA_031400005.1 Kineosporiaceae bacterium
AACACCCCTCACTCGCCCAACCGCCCTTGCCTCGCCCCCCGCTGCCCCCGCCCGGCCAATCACCGGTTTTACCGGGGCACAGCGGTCAGCGCTTGGCTCAACTGGGGTGCTACGGCCTAGCGGTGACGGTCTCGTCCGGAGATCTTGGGCCGGGACCGTCACCTCTCAGGTCAGCGACGGAAGACATCCCCGACGCCGTTGGTGTCGCCCGCCACCAGGTTCGACGCCCTCGTATCGAAAGCGATGTGCGACCCGTTCCTGCTCAGCGCGACCTCAGTGATCTCGCTGTTCGCCTGGCTGCCACTGGCACTGACCGATACCCGGGTCGTGGTCTTCGTTTCCAGATCACGGATGAACGCGTCATTGACCCCGTTGGTGTCGTCGACGCCCCCTGCCGCCAGGTTGGAGGACCGACTGGTGAAGGCGACGAAGCGGCCGTCCGGGGAGATCGCGTTGTCGGCGTAGCCGGTCCCGTCTCCCTGCGCCCCACTGGGGGTGACGGAGACCCGTTCGGTCACTCCGCTGTCCAGGTTCCGCAGGTATGTGTCCCCCGCGCTGTTAGGGGATTCCTGCACCATGCCGGTCGCGTCGGAGAAGAAGGAGATCTTCGAACCGTCCGCCGAGATCGACGGATGGATACTCCCCACACGTCCGCGGGTGCCTTCACCCTGCGCACCGCCGGTCGCGACCGAGGCCCGGACGGTCGTGCCCGTCCCCAGATCGGCGAGGAACACGTCACCGATGCCATTCGTGTCGCCGGGAACAAGATCGCTCTGGAACGAGGTGAACACCACTTTCCCGCCGTCGGCTGAGATCTGTGCCTCGCTGCCGTCGCGCGCGACCCGCCGGGTCACGCCTTCACGCAGATCCCTGATGAAGAGGCCGCCACCGGCGTCACCGGGGACCAGGTTCGTGGCCGACGAACTGAAGACGACGTAGCGACCGTCCTCGGACAGCGAAGCACCAGTGGAAAGGCTGTTTGCCTGCTCTCCGTTGGCGCCGACCGAGACCCGCGTGGTCACGCCATCGCGGCGGTCATGGACGAAAATGTCCCGCTGACGGTTGGTGTCACCCTCCACAAGGTCCGTGGCGTCGGCCCCGAACACCACGTACCGCCCGTCCCCCGAGATATCCACTGCCGAGGACGCCTGACCCAGGAAGGCATTCGCGCCCTGGGTCTGCCCGCCACCGGTCGCCACCGAAACCCGCTCCGTCACGTTCTTCACGGCGTCCCTGACGAAGATGTCGGCTTTGCCGTTCGTGTCACCCGGAACCAGGTTGGTCGCTTCTGATGCGAACACGACGTATTGCCCGTTGACAGACAGCGCGATCGTGTCGCTTTTCTTGTCGCCCTGCTGTCCATCAGAGCCGACGGAGACGCGCGTGAGGTCCTCACTGACGAGACCATCCGCGGCCTGCGCCGGTGCGGTCACCGAGGCGACCGAAAGCAACGCCACCGGGAGAACGGCCAGCACGCCAAGAATCTTGTTTTTCACCAATAAATCCTTACAAATAGGAGGATCCCCGTCCGCGATGCAGCGTACATAGGGCCGGGGCGCTCATCGGCAAAAGAGTCATCTAGGACAAAGGTGGGACATTCGACACACCGGGGCCGCTCTACCCAGATCAGCGCACCTTCGCCCGATTCAATCCGCTTACCACCGACGGTGAATCCGCCGGTTTCAGAACAGGACCGGTGCGGCGTCTAGCCGGTAGGTCCAGGCCCGCGAGTCGCTGGGAGCCCGGCAGGTCAGCCGGGCCGGGTCGGTTCGGCCGATGACCAGCCGGACGCGGTACCGGTCCGAGCCGTGTCGGGCCACCGCTACCACTGATCGGCCAGGGACGACGTCCACCTCATCGACCACCACCTGGTCCGGCCGGTCCTGGTTGAGCTCGCGCATCAGAAACCACTGGACGGCCTGCGCTGGTGCCGAATCCCCGCACCGGCCACGGAAATGCTCCAAGAGCACGCGTCCGGAGCGGGCCGCAGTCAGTACCGGGCCGACCTGGGCCGGGCTCAGGCCGCCGAACAGCAGACCGGTCGGCAGGAATAGCAGGTTCCCGGCGAACCGGTCGCCGCCCAGGTGTGAGCACTCCCAGGCGTCCACTTCGGGGTCCGCGGCGGCGGCCGCGGCCACCGGGCGGCCCTCGATCGCGCAACACAGGTCGTGCCGGCCATGGGTGCAGACCAGGGCCAGCGGTCGCTGCGTCCGGGGGTCGAAAGGCGGCAGTGCGACGGTCGCATCGACGTCCAAAAGTTCGCCGTCCTGACGCCAGGTGCCCCACTGCAGGCCACCCGGTCCGGTGATCGCCCACCGATGGGGACGACCCGGAGTGGCGGGATGGCGACCAGGACGGCGGATCAGCAACAGTCGCGCACCGGCCCTGGCCGCGGCCGATGCCAGCGCCGCGGTCACCTCCGGCCGCAGCCCGGCCGCGACCATCGCATCCGGCCGCCACGGTCCCGGCACCTCGAGCAGGACGAACCGGCGAGCCGGTGGTGCCGTCGCCAGCAATTCGTCGCCACGGGCGCGAGCGGTCAGCGCGCACCGGTTCGCCTGCAAATCACCCTGTTTCACCTGCACATCACCCGGTTCGCCTGCGAATCAACCCGGTTCACCTGCGAATCAACCCGGTGCACCTGAGGATCAGTGCCGGTCACACCGGTACGATCACGCCGGGACGACGAGACAGTCACGCAGCAGCGTCCGGGCTAGTTCGACGGCGTCCGGTGCTCCAAGGTCGGCCACGGCGAGCACCGCACCGGCGCGCAACTGGTCCAGTCCCGGCTTGGCCTGCGCGGGTAGTCGGACCACGCCGTCCGGCGTACGGACGACGATCTGCTCACCTTCGGTGCGAACCACCGCCCGCAGCGCCGGTCGCCAGCGCAGCCGGGTGTCCAGGCCAACCTGCTCGGCGGCTCGCGCCTGGGCCAGCGGGCCGACCGGAGCGGCCTTACCCGCGCTCAGCATCGGCCCGACCATTCCCGCAGCGATCCGATCCACGCCGACCCGTTCGGTGCCGACCCGATCCGGGCCCACCCAATCCGGGCCGACCCGATCCGGGCCGACCCGATCCGTGCCCACCCGATCCGGGCCCACCCGATCCGTGCCCACCCGATCCGTGCCGACCCGTTCGGTGCCGACCCGTTCGGTGCCGACCCGATCCGTGCCGACCCGATCCGGGTCCATCCATTCGGTGTCGATCCCGTTCAGCACCGATGCGAATCGCTTTACGGTAAGCGCTAGTTCGGCGGCCACGTCGGCCGGATTGGTGACGTCGATTCCGAGCGGCAGGGACGCACGCAGCTCCTCGTCGTCCGCCACCGCGGCCAGCAACTGCTCCAGCAGGTGTCGCCGGGTCCAGACGTGCACCCCGACAGTCAGGTGCGCGGTGGTCTCGCCCAGCGCGGTCGCCGCGTGCAGGAACCCTCGGGGCAGGTAGAGCGCGTCGCCGGGGCGCAGCACCTCGTCGATCAGCGGATCCTCGCGGGCGGCGGCCTCGACCGCGGCGCGGTGGTCGGTCCACGGCTGGTCCCGCAGCGGAGCCGGATGCACGGGGGCGTGAATACGCCAGCGCTTCTCCCCCGAGACCTGCAGCACGAACACATCATGGACGTCATAGTGCGCCGAAAACCCTTGCGACTGTGGCGGAGTGATGTACGCATTCACCTGGACCGGGTGGCCGAGGTCGGTGCCCAGCGCCTGTGCGAAGTCGATCACCGGTGGGTGTGTGCGGTGCAGCGCCTGCAGGACGATCGAGGCTCCCTCGGCGAACAGCCGGGTCAGCCGGACGTCGGACACCTGGTCGGCGATCCCGGCACCGGCCCCACCGGTCGTGGTGTACCGGGTGGCGGGCAGCGTGCTGCCGTCCTTCGCCACCCGGAGGAACGGCGTCCGCAGCCCCTGCTGGGAAAGCAAGGCGTCGGCGGCGTCCAGGGAGAACAGGTCGGCGAAGTCCCTGCCCAGGTCGGCGGCCCGGGTCAGGCTGGCCTGTCGTCCCCAGATCGACTCGGCGAACAGTTCGGGTGTGAGCGCAGTGCATCGCCGGAGGGCGGGGCGCGCAGCCCCACCCTCCGGCAGCAGACCGGGCACACCCGGCGCGGTGAGAGGCAGCAAGGTCAGAGGTCGTCGGCCGCGGCACCATCGGCGCCACCGTCGTGCTGACCGGGCATCGCCCCGCCGTCGGCCGGGCCCTCGGCGCCACCGTCGGCACCGTGGTCCGCAGTGCCGTCGGCCCCGCCGTCGGCACCACCATCGTGATGGCCAGGTGCCGCACCGCCGTCCGCACCGCCGTCATGCTGGCCGGGGGCACCGGCGGCCCCGCCGTCCGCTGGGCCTTCGACGTCCGGGCCGGTGGTCTCACTCATGGGCTCTCCTCAGATCGCTGAAGTGTGGCGATCGGACGGTACGCGCGCCGAACCCTCGTCGCAGGTCGACACGACGCGATCGGCGCAGGACTCAACCCTTCGGTGCGCTCAACGGTCCAGCCCGATGAGAGACGATGACATTGACCAGACCTGCGGAGGGCCCGTGATCGCCCCGCCCGACCATCCATCGAACCCCCCGGGCCAGGCACCGAGCCCGGGCCAGCCACCGGGCCTGGGCCAGCCACCGGGCCTCGAGTATCCACCGAGCCGGGAGCATCCACCGCGCCGGGACTACGCCGATGACCGACTGCGCGACTTCGTCCGGCTCGCCTGGCCGCGCCTGCTGGGTACCGCCTGGCTGCTCTGCGGTGATCGGCACGAGGCCGAGGACCTCGTGCAGACCGCCCTGCTGAAGGTGGTCCGAGCCTGGTCCCGAATCGAGCGCCAGGACGATCCGTACGTCTATGCCCGGACCGTGCTGGCGAACACCGCCGCGAGTCGGTGGCGCCGGCGTCGCCGGTACGACGAGCTGACCGCCGGGCATCGCGGCCCGGCGCCGATGCCCGACCCGGCCGGCGCGGTGGTGCTGCGCGACGCCGTCTGGCAGGCCCTTCGCACCCTGCCGCCGCGCACCCGCGCCGTCCTTGTCCTGCGGTACTTCGAGGACCTCACCGAGGCGCAGATCGCCAGCGCTCTCGGCTGCAGCATTGGATCAGTGAAAAGCCAGGCCAGTAGGGGACTTTCCCGACTTCGAACGCAGTTGGACGTCGACGATCTGATCACCCTGCCGATTCCCGGATCGCTGCCGATGATGGCCGACGTCGTCCCGAATCGAAGCACAACCCGGAGGATGCGATGACCACCGAAGCGACCGAAACCCTCCTGCGGGAGAGCCTGCAGGCCCATGTCGACGACGTCGGCACGATCACCGCCGATCCGTGGCTTCGGGTGTCCCGGGCACATCGGCGATCCCGGTTTCGGCGCCGGACGGCGGCGGTCGGTGCCCTGGTCGCCGCGGCGGCCGTTACCGGGAGCCTGGCCGGCACCCAGCCCTGGGCGGATCAGCTGCGCACCACCCAGCCCGCCAACCCCACCCAGCCCGCCGATCCCACCCCGGGCGGCAAGCGCGATCTGGGCTGGCTCCAGCTCGACGACGGCACTCCCCGCGGCGCTCTGGGCAACGACCCGGCGCTGCGCCAGGCGGTGGTCAAGGCACTGCTGAAGGCAGGCTTGCACAGCCCGAACGCACCTCAGTTGACCCAGGACACCGTCCACTTGCTCTGGGGCGGCGAGTTGGAGGGAAAACGGGTCGCACTGGTCCGGGCCCTCCATATCTTCGACCCGAAGAACCACCCCCAGCGCACCGAGGTCCTTCTCTGGCTGACCGGTCCGACCGGTGGTGGAGCGATGAAACCGCTCAGCATCAACGACGAAGGCCCCGCGATCAAGGCCCTGCCGTACCTGGACGCCCAGGGCGGGCGACGCCTGCTCGCGGTGGTGGGACGCGATGCACAGGTAGCGGCCACCCGCACGACGATCAGCGCCGCCGAAGGCGAACTGGAGCGAGCGTGGTCCCCGGTGCCGGTCCACGATGGCGTGGTCGACGTCCCGGTTCCCGATCCTTTCGGCCGGGGACCGCTGCTGCTCCAGGCCTGGCCCAGGTCCGGTAGTCCGGGCGGCGGTTTCGCCTCGTCGGCGACGCTCTCGCCCTCCACCGGCTCGGACCCGGTCAGCGGCCTGACGCCGGCTCAGCTCGACACTTTGGTCAAGCAGGGCCGCGGCCCCGGGTTGAAACGCGGTCGTCCCCACCTTGCCAGCTCGGCCGTGGAGTCTGCGGTCACCCAGCTCTGGTCGGACGCCGCGCACACGTCGCCCCGAGTGGAGTGGTCCGGGACGGTGCCGGCCGCGCGGGGCGGCGGCTCGCTGGTCGTGGCCTCCGCCGGGTTCCCCGGTCAGGGCCGGGTGCTGTCCATCCGCCGCTTCTCCGCCGACCAGGGCGACCCGTGGCGGTACGTGGGCGCGGTGCCGGCCGACGCACCCTTCGGCGCCGACTCGGCCTACGCCTGGCGGCTCTCCCCGTACGTCGCGTCCGACGAGGACCGACTGACCCGGAACCAGCACGTCATCGTCTGGATGTTCGGCCCCGACACCACGTCCGTCACGGTGGACGTGAACGGCAAGACTCGTAAATCGACCACGCAGGACGGTCTGGGCTGGATGCTGGTGGACAAGGGGGACCAAGTCGCCGTCACCGGCCGCACCACCGACACCGACGCCACTCGCCTCACCGCGATCGAGCTTCGCCCGAAGGATGTGGAACCGGTCGGTTCCGACTTGCCCTTGCTCGGGAGGCAGTGACCAAGTCACTCATGGAAAAGCACGGCTGCTCAGCGTTCGCGGACGCAGCCGGCTGCCCGGTGCCCGCGGACAAAACGCGTAGCGCGAGCTATCGCAGGTCCGTTCGCGACCTGCTGACCCAGACATCGAGGGGCCACTCCAGCACGCACAACGTCCTCGGCGACCACCTCCACCTGCAGGTTTCTTCGCGCCCAGGACTGCGTGCCTGAGTGGCCCCACCAGTCGCCCATGTCCTCACCTTTCGGGCGCCGAGAGGGCCGATGAGTGCTGCCCGCCGCCCAAAACGCGGATCGCCTTTCACCGAGGCTGGGCTGGTTGGGGGTCAAACCCGAGGACGATTGGGGAGGAATCGACCCATCCGATGGGCAGGCCCTTCCCCAATCATTACGGACGACGCCACGCCGGCCGCGGAGCGAGTGACGAGCGAACTTCCCTGCGGTAAACTTTCACCGATGAAAGTTTCATTGACGAGAGTTTAGGTGGTGTTGTGGAATTCACTGGTCGCAGCGAAGAGCTCGCAGCGCTTGAGCGGCACCTCACCGCCGTCCGTCAGGGAGAGGCACGGCTACTCAGCGTGCGCGGACGCCGCCAAGTCGGCAAGTCCCGCCTGGTCAGCGAGTTCGTCTCCCGGACCGGGCTACCGCAACTCTTCATCACGGGCAGTCGCCAGGCCAGCCTGGCTGATGATTTGGAGTCTTTTCGCGCCGACGCAGCACTCAACAGCACGCTGCCCGGTTCCGCCCTGCTCAGCGGAACGACGTTTCCAAACTGGGGGCAGGCACTTCAATCCGTCCGGGCGGCGCTGCCGACGGACCGCCCGGCCATCGTCGTGCTAGACGAGGTGCCTTGGCTGCTCCAACGTGATCCTGGGTTTGATGGAACGATCCAGAAGCTCTGGGATCGACAGTTCGAGGGTATGCCGGTGCTGATGATCCTCATCGGCAGCGATCTTTCGGTGATGGAGATGCTCACCAGCCATGAACGCCCGCTGTTCGGGCGAGCCCGGGAAATGATCGTTCGTCCACTCTCCGTGCGCGACACCGCACGCATGGGAGGTCTCGATGACCACCGACCCGAGGACGCAGCTCTGGCATTCGACGCCAACCTACTCACCGGCGGATACCCCAGGCTGACCCTGGAATGGCGACGAACGCCGTCCGTCAAGGACTTTCTCGTGGCCCAACTCGGCGATGAGGGCACCGAGCTGATCACTGCTGGTCAACGGATTCTGGACGCCGAATTTCGCACCGATCTCCAAGCCTCCGTCGTGCTGAAGGCCATCGGTTCCGGGGAGAGAAGCTTTACGGCGATCTCCACCAAATCCGGGGTAGGCGCGGCCACACTGCATCGAGCCCTCAAACTGCTGATCGAGAAGGGAGTCGTCGCCGTCGACTTTCCGCTGTCGACAATTCCCGCGCCCAAACTGAGTCGCTATCGCGTGGCCGATCCTTACCTCCGATTTTGGCTTCGTTTCGTCGAGCCAGGGGTGGCCGACGTCCAGCGCGGGCGATCGGATCTGGCCGTGGCACGAGTGGTTCGCGGGTGGTCCGACTATCGAGGGCGAGCCGTGGAACCGATCGTCAGGGAAGCTCTGACCCGTTTGGCTGCGGACGAACCCGCGCTTGGCGGCGCCGAGGCAGTCGGTGGCTGGTGGCCTCGCTCGAACAACCCCGAAGTTGATCTCGTCGGCGTCAGCCCCGCCGACTATCCGAAGCGTGTGCCGTTCATCGGCTCCGTGAAATGGCAAGACACCGTCCCTTTCGACCCGCGAGACCTGGCCAGCCTTGCCCTCGCTCGAACCCAAGTGCCGGGAGCAGAGGCCGCCGCATTGGTCGCCGTTTCCCGAACGACGTGCACTGCGCTGCCCGACGTCTACTACTCCGTCGCCGACCTCATGAGGGCCTGGGCCTAAGGCCAGCGGGCCGCTGCCAAAACGCGGATCGGGTGGACGCCGTGCGGTATTTGCGCACGGAATCCACCCGATACTGCGAGTGCTGTCGGGGGAAGGTCAGCCGATCGCCTTGGCGAGGTTCTCGTCCAGGGCGGCGAGGAAGTCCTCGGTGGTCAGGTAGCCCTGCTCGGGCCCGACCAGGGCGGCCAGGTCCTTCGTCATCTTGCCGGACTCGACGGTCTCGACGCAGACCCGCTCCAGCGTCTCGGCGAAGGCGGTCACCTCGGGGGTGCTGTCCAGCTTGCCGCGGTGCTTGAGGCCACCGGTCCAGGCGAAGATCGAGGCAATCGGGTTGGTCGAGGTCGGCTTGCCCTGCTGATGCTGGCGGAAGTGCCGGGTGACAGTGCCGTGGGCGGCCTCCGCCTCGACGGTCTTGCCGTCCGGCGTCATCAGCACGCTGGTCATCAGGCCGAGCGAGCCGAAGCCCTGGGCCACGGTGTCGGACTGGACGTCGCCGTCGTAGTTCTTGCAGGCCCAGACGTAACCGCCTTCCCACTTCATCGCGGCGGCGACCATGTCGTCGATCAGGCGGTGCTCGTAGGTCAGGCCGGCGGCGTCGAAGTCGGCCTTGAACTCCTTCTCGTAGACGTCCTGGAAGATGTCCTTGAAGGCACCGTCGTAAGCCTTGAGGATGGTGTTCTTCGTCGACAGGTACACCGGGTAGTTGCGCTGCAGGCCGTAGGACAGCGAGGCCCGGGCGAAGTCGGTGATCGACTTGTTGAAGTTGTACATCCCCATCGCTACCCCGCCGTCCTGGCCGTACTTGGCCACGACGTGCTGGATCGGCTCCGAGCCGTCCTCCGGGGTGAACGTGATGGTCAGCTCGCCGGCGCCGGGGACCTTGAAGTTCGTCGCCTTGTACTGGTCACCGTGCGCGTGCCGGCCGATGATGATCGGCTTGGTCCAGCCCGGGACCAGCCGCGGGATGTTGCTGATGATGATCGGCTCACGGAAGACGACGCCGCCGAGGATGTTGCGGATCGTCCCGTTCGGGGAGACCCACATCTTCTTCAGGCCGAACTCCTCGACCCGGGCCTCGTCCGGCGTGATGGTCGCGCACTTGACGCCGACACCGTGCTCTTTGATCGCGTTGGCGGCGTCGATCGTCACCTGGTCGTCGGTGGCGTCGCGGTGCTCGATGCCCAGGTCGAAGTACTTGAGATCGATGTCCAGATAGGGATGAATCAGCCGGTCCTTGATGAACTGCCAGATGATCCGCGTCATCTCGTCCCCGTCGAGTTCCACGACCGGGTTGTTCACCTTGATCTTCGCCACTGTTCGCACTCCCCTACTCCGATTGACTCGACGTCAAACTAGCCGATCCGCTGCCTGACCGATCGGCGGGGGCATGCTTCAGCCCCCGAAGAGTGACTTGTACTTTGCCGCGGCTTCCGGGTTCTGGGTCGGGCTGAACAACGCGGAGGCGATGTAGTCCATGTCTTCGTTGAAGTATGCCTCGTACGCCAGGTTCGAGCCCTGCTCCTTGAAGAAGGCCTGCATCTTGGCGATGTAGAAGCCATTGTCACCGCCGTTCGACCCCAAGCTGGCGGGCCCCGGGTAGACCCCCCACTCCGGGATGCTGATCTTCTTGCCGTGGGCGCGGGCGAAGTCGGACCAGAACTTCAGCCCGAACACACCGTTGTAGTGCTTGTCCCAGTCGGCATCCGACTTCACGCCGGGGAACATGTCGTACGAGTCCACGCCGATGATGTCGACATAGCTGTCACCGGGGTAAGCATCCCGCGAATCGACGACGCTGGCGCCTCGTCCACGGTTGACGGTCCAGTCCCAGAGCAGGGCCGGGGCGACCTCCTCGGCCGAGGAGACGATCTGCCGCCAGCATTCGGCGAACTGCCCCGGGTCGTTGGCTGACCACTTGTACCAGTCGCCGTTGAACTCCCAGCCCAGCCGGATCACAGACTTGTCGTCCAGGCCCGCGGCCTTGATGTTCTCGGCGAACTCACGCCATTTGTCGTTGTACGACCCGGCCGCGCACCCGGCCATCGTCGCGCTGTCGTCCCCTTCGGGAACCGGCGCCACTCCGAAGACCTTCGTGTACGGGGTGTTCTGCCAGGTGCTGTACAGCCAGGTCGGGTTGACGATGTCATCCCAGGATTGACGGGCCGGCCAATCGACAGCGACATCGACGGCAGAACCGCGCCAGTCACCGAAGGCCTTGACCCCGCCGACGCCCTGCCCGCGCGAGTAGACGCCACTCACCCAGGGCAGACCAGACTGCGCAGTGGTGAGGCGACCGGTGTTACCGGAAACCGGCTTCTTGTTCGTGGTCTGCTTCGTGGTGTCGTTCTTGGGTGCCTTGGCCGAGGCGTCGATCGTCGCCTTTTCGGCAGCGGCGGCGAGCGCTGCCGCAGTGGTCCTCGCCTTGGCCTGCGCCCGTTCGGCGGCCGTGCCTTCGGACGTGGTCTCAGCCACCTCCGGCTCAGCTACGTCCGGCTTAGCTACCCGAGAACCCTTGGTCCCGGTCTTCTTCTCCGCAAGTGCCAGGTTCGCGTTCTCGCCCGACAAACCGCCGTCAGTCACCGTGACCAAGTCCCGGAACTGCCACACACCGGGCACGACCAGGACCAACGCCACCGCTAGGGCCCCGCCCCAAACCCGGTGATTGACGAATGACCGGCGCATCCTCGATTGGGGACGACGCGAGGCCGGCGGGCCAGTCGTGCGCCGAGGGGCCAGCTCAAGCTCAGTCGTGCTTGGACCGGACGAACCCCGCGACGCCGTGCTCGGCCCGGCAGAACCGAACCCAGTTGTGCTCGGCATACTCGAGGCGTACTCCCGAGCGCTCGGCACACTGGCTTCGTACTCGGGCGCGCTCGGCACACTGACGCCGTACTCGGGCGCACTCGGCACACTGGAGCCAAACCCGGGCCCACTCGGCACACTGACGCCGTACTCGGGAGCACTCGACACAGTGACGCCGTACTCAGGCGCACTCGACACAGTGACGCTATACCCCGGGATGCTCGCAACGGTGGAGTCCACCTCGGGAGCGCTCGTAACGGCCGAGCCATACCCCGAGGCAGTCTGCATAGCGGAGCCATAGGCGGGCGTACTCGGGTTGGACGGAAAAGGTGCGACTGGACGGCCGGGTCGACGGGAAACGCGGGTCGTCTGCGCCGAGCCCTCGCCGCGACCGGCAGTCAGCCGGGGGTCAGCACCCAGACCCGAGACCAGACCGGTGTCAGGACCTGGACCCGACACCAGACCGGTGTCAGCACCGAAACCGGTAGCTGGACCTGAGTCGACGCCGAGACCCGTCGCCGGGCCGGTACGAGGCCGGCTCGACAGCGCCGCCCTAGGGATCTCCATGGAAGGCTCATCGGCCAGCGGGACGAACGAATTGAAGGGTCCGACCTCCGGATCACTTGCGTGACTCCGGTGCCGCTTCGCCCCGTCGGTCGCGTTCCGCCGTCCGGATCGCTCAGCCAGTTCACGTCGCGAGCGCGGTGTGACCGGTGCAAGGGGTGGACTGTCCACTGCTTGAGCGGACAGCTCCACAACCCCAGGCGGCAAAGGTGTTCCCTGCGGCTGCCACTCGGCCAGAGTCGGTGAATCCCCGGCCGGGGCAGCCCGGTTCGCGGCTCGACGCGAACGCCGACTCTCGAGAACCTCGGCGTCCCGAGCCAGCGGCTCGCGCTCCAGCGTCTCGCGCTCGACACGCTCGGCCGCTAGCCGGGCTCGCCGACCTCCAGCAGGTTGGTTGCTCTTTACCACAGGGGTCGTCTGCTCCCAGATGTCGATGCCACGTGGAACTTCACCGGAATCGGCTTTCGAATCATCATCTTCCGAACAGCGACCTGTACCGTTCGGAAGCGTTCGGGTTCTGGACCGGGCTCAACAACGAGCCGGAGTAGTAGGCCTCGAACTCGTTGAAGTACGCCTCGTACGCCAGGTGTGCTCCCTGCTCCTTGAAGAAGCCCTGCATCTTGGAGATGTAGAAGGGGTTGTCGCCGCCGCCAGCTTCGCTGCCGGGGTAAACGCCCCACTCTGGAACGCTGATCCGTTTCCCGTGGTCCCGAGCGAAGTCAGACCAGAACTTCAGCCCGAACGCGCCGGCGTACTGCGTGTTCCAGTCGGCTTCCGACTTCACGGCGGGGAACCAGTCGTAGGAATCCACGCCGATGATGTCAACGTAACTGTCGCCCGGGTACGCTTGCGTCGGGTCGCCCATGGTGGTATTGCCCACGCCACGGTTGACATTCCAGTCCCAGAGCAAGGCCGGAGCCACTGACTCGGCGGAGGCGACCACCTGCCGCCAGCACTCGGCGAACTGCCCCGGGTTGTCGATGGCACTCCACTTGTACCAGTTGCCGTTGAGCTCCCAGCCGAGCCGGATCACCGACTCGTCGTCCACGCCCGCGGCCTTGGCATTTTCGCCGAACTGACGCCACTTGTCGTTGTAGGCCCCAGCCGCGCATTCGGCCATCGTCGCGCCGTCCCCCTCGGGGATCGGCGGGAGGGTGAACACCTTGGTAAAGGCCGTTCCACCCCAGCTGTTCAACATGTACGTCGGATTGACGACGTCTTCCCAGGTCTGGCGCTGTCCCCAGTCGATGATGACGTCAGCGGGGGCGCCGCGCCAGTCACCCCACTCCTTGACCCCGGCGATGCCCTTGCGGGCCGGGTAAATACCACTCACCCAGGCCAATCCGGATTGGCTGTTGTTGAGCCGGCCCGTGGAACCGGACGTCGGCTGCTGCGGCGCCTGCGCCTTCGTTTCCGGCTGGGCTTCGTCCTTGGCTTCGTCCGGGCTCTTCTTCTCGCCGTCAGTGATAGCCATCTTCGCGGCGATAGCGGCAGCATCAGCCGCACTCGCCTTTGCCTTCGCCTCCGCTCTAGCCAGCGCGTCGGCGGCTGAGGCCTCGACTATCTCGGCCGACCCGGCCACGTCCGGCTGACCCAACCGAGGTGACTTCGCGGACTCCTTCGGAATCGTCAGGTTCGCGCTGGTACCCGACAACCCGCCGTCCGCCACCGCGACCGAGTCCTTCTGCAACAGCCCGGGCACCACCAGCACCGCGGTCACCGCGGCAACTGCCACCGCCAGGACCCCGCCCCAAACCCGGCGATCGGTGAGCGAGAGACCGAAGATCACTCCGGCACCACGCCGCGACGTTTGCGGGCGGCGGGCTGCACGCCGTCCATGATCTTCAAGCTCGGTCGTGATCGGGCCTGCACCCGGCGCACCGAAGGACTGGGCCGATGACGCCGGACCGCCCCATGGTGACGGCGCCTGTCGGTGAGCGATCGGCATGGCCGCCATCACGCGGGTGCCATCAGACTCGTCGACGGGCTCCGCCGGGAAGCCGAACGGGTGCGGCGCGAAGTTCTGCGGCGCGAAGGTCTGCGTCGCGGAGGACTCCTGCTCGCGACGCTGCGTCTCGAAGGCCTGCGGCGTGAACGGCTGTGACTGGAAGGGGGATGCGTCGGGCTGCGGCGCCAGCGAGGGAGCCTGGGAGTTGCTGTCGGCTGCGCGCAGGGTTCGGCTGTCGAGAATCTCGGCGTCCTGGTGCGGCGCTTCGCGCTCCTGGCGTTCGTCCGCCAGGCGAGATCGCCGACCACCCTCGGGGGGTGGAGTGTTGATAACCACAGTGCTATCTACTCCCAGATTGGACGTCACGTGGCAATCGCTCGCGGCGATGACCCCCCTTTGGTCACACTAGGGTCGATGTCGAACCATCACTTCTCCGACGATGACATCGGTTCGTGATCTTAGGGGGATCAATGGGCAGCCGTCGAATGTCCGGCCTCGCCTACTCAGCGGGTTCTCAGTTGACACTGACGCCGCGGACCTCGACGCAAAGAGCGCACCAGGAGCTAGCCCGCCAATTGATCAAATCGGGCAATGAGCAGGTCGGCGGGCTGATCAACGACTCTGAAGATCGTCGATGCGGCCTGGCTGCGACCTACCCGTCGGCCAAAGAATCGCGCTGAGTAAGGCGTCGAACACGACATCAGGTCCACAGCTATGCCAAATCTTAATGTTGTTCCAACGTCTGCTTAGGCACCGAGCGCCGTACTCGCCTGGTTCGGCATGCTGATCAAGAGCCAGATCCGGCGATCCGGGCCCGATCGGAAGGGCTCGCCTCGCTGGCACCCGGCATCCTTGACCATGAGGGCGATGACCAGCACGCTGCCGACGTGACCGAGGCGACCATCAGCACCCGCAAGGAGTTCGTCCTCACCCTGGCATGCCCTGATCGGCCAGGCATCGTCTACGCGGTGGCGAGCTTCCTGGTGCAGCACGGCTGCAACATCCTGCAGAGCGAACAGTACGACGACGACTCCGCCGAGTACCCGGGGACCTTCTTCATGCGGGTGCAGTTCAGCGCCCTCGACCCGATGCAGACGCTCGATCGGCTGAGCACCGGCTTCGGCTCGGTCGCCGAGTCCTTCCGGATGCGCTGGCACCTGGTGGATGCCGCCGAGAAGTACCGGGTATTGATCCTGGTCTCGAGGTTCGGGCACTGCCTGAACGACCTGCTGTTCCGACACCGGATCGGCGCACTGAACGTCGACATCCCCGCCGTCGCCTCCAACCACCTCGACTTCGCCGACCTGGTCCAGTCGCATGGCATCCCGTTCATCCACCTACCGTCCGAACCCGGCGGTAAGGCCGCCACCGAGAAGCGCCTGCTGGACGTCGTGAACCAGGAACGGATCGATCTGGTCGTGCTGGCCCGGTACATGCAGGTGCTTTCCCCGGAGTTGTGCGAGGTGCTAGCCGGGCGGGCGATCAATATCCACCATTCGTTCCTGCCGGGGTTCAAGGGCGCCCGGCCCTACCAGCAGGCCCACGCCCGCGGCGTGAAGATCATTGGAGCGACGGCGCACTACGTGACGTCGGAGCTCGATGAAGGACCGATCATCGAGCAGGACGTCGCGCGGGTCGACCACACCACCACGGCGAAGCAGATGGCCGCAGTAGGGCGAGACGTCGAGTGCCAGGTCTTGGCCCGCGCCGTCACCTGGCACTCGCAGAACCGCATCATGATCAACGGCTCCCGCACCATCGTCTTCCGCTAGGCCCACTGACTTCCTGTCGGATGATCTTGGTACCGCGACGTGTCTGCCGGTTTCGGCCCGGTGACTGGGCTGGAACCGGCGACTACTTCGCGGCCCTCTTGACGGCAGGTCAGCACCGGTTCGGACGGTGAACTCGGCCGCTGAGGGCCTTATTCACAGTCCGGACCGGTGCTGAGGTCGGTGCTGAGGTCGGTGCGAGCGGTCGGTGCGAGAGCTAGTTGGCGAAACGGGAGAAGGTTTGGCGGTCGAAAGTGGCTGCCGAGTGCACGGCGACCCCGGTCGAGGTCAGCGTGTAAATCGTTCCGTCACGCACCACCGTGCGCATCGGAGTGGCATCCGTCGTCCGCCGGATCGACTGCGGCAGCTCGCGGGAGCTGTCAAAGGTGATCGGTCCATCAGCGATCGGCCGCAGGGTGGACGGCGTCCCCAGTCCGTCCGCGCCGACCCGGACAGCGATCACGCCGGCGTCGAATCGGTCCACGAAGTTGCCTTCCAGCGATTCCGCCTCGCCAGGCGACTTCTTCACCTCCGCGCTGGTCCACGAGTTGTACGGGATCAGCACCAGGTCACCGGCCATCGTGAAGGCGTGATGGTTGTCCTCGGCGTCCGAATAGGCCCCAGCCAGCCGGGTCCGGTCCAGCCGGCGCGGCGACTCCAGATTGGCGACGTCGAAGAGCGAGAGCTGGAGCCCGGTGACCCGGCCGTCCTTCGTCCCGTCCTGCCCCAGCCCGAGCAGGCGCCCGTCCCCGGCGGGATGCAGGTACGCGGAGTAACCGAGGACTGCCAGCTCACCGCGAACTCTGGGTCGCGCCGGGTCGGACAGGTCGACGGTGTAGAGCGGGTCGGTCTGCCGGTAAGTGATGACGTAGCCGACGTCACCGATGAACCGAACCCCTCGGATCCGTTCCCCGACCCCCAGCCCAGTGACGACGCCAACCTGCACCAGCCGCTTGCCCTCCACTTTCAACACGGCGACCTGGCCCTCAGACTTCTTCTGCGTCTTCTGCGTCTTCTGCGTCTTCTGCGCCTTCGGCGTCGCGGCGGGCGTCGGCTCCACCGCTGTCGTCGGGTCCACCGCTGTCGTCGGCCCCACCACCGTCGTCGGACCAGCGGAGCCCTGCGAGCCGGTGACGCCACCACCCGTCCCACTGCTCGACGTCCCATTGCTCGGGACGGATGGGATCGAGTCGGAGACCGAGGAGTCATCGGTCTGCGGCTCCACCGGCTCATCCGGGGAGGGCTCGGTCGTGGAGGCCACCCGCAGCATTCCGTCCTTCTCATCCATCGAGAATTGGCTGAGCAACGACCCGGGGACCTCACCGGAAGCGACGTACGTCGGCTGGGCCCGCAGCGGGGTGTCGAATCGGTGAATCTGGGTGCTGGCCGCGGACGGCGCGAATCGACTCATCAGGGACGTCGGACCGTCGGCCGAGATGGCGTTCCAGCGGGACGTGGCCAGCCAAACGTGGTCGGCGGTGGCGTACACCGTACTTCCGTCCGCGATCACCCCGGCGGCTCGCCAGGTGGTGAGCGGCGTTTCGGCGCGCAGATCCATCGATACCAGGGCGAGCGTCCTTAGCCCGCTGAAGCTTCCGGGGATCGCGACCTGCTCGCAGTCCAGCAACGGACGGCTGACCGGCGGCCCAGCCGGCTTGCCCTTCGCGTCCAGCGGAGTCACGGTGGCTTGCGGGATCCAGTTGTCGATCGTCGATTTGGCGATCAGTCGCTTATTAGCTGTGGTGGCTTCCTTTTCGGATTTCTCATACTTGGCTCGCGACTGGTCGGAACCCTCTGGTACATCCGCATACACCGGCTGTTTCCAGGTGATGCCAGTAGGCCCAGCGGTCAGGGCCAGCCGGATCTCGCCGTCCACCAATCGCGCCTCACCTGAGCGGGTCCCGCCGAGTTCCAGCCGCCGCACCGGGCGTGGATGTGCCGGGTCGGCGAGGTCGAGGATGGTCAAATCGGTGACCGCAGGGCTGTAGATTTCCGGTCCCGGCGCACGCTTTGTCATGGCCCCCAGCGGAATTCCGCCATTCCGATCACCAATGACCACGGCGGTGTCGCCATCGAGCAAGATGGACTGAGCCGAGCCATCAACGGGACGCCAGGTGGCCAGGGTCTTGGTCTTGGCGCCCGCGAGACGGGTAATCCGGATCTCGCCCTCAATGACGGAGACCATGAGATCGCCGTCAGTCTTGACGATGTCACTTTCGTCGACCCCGGCCACTTGCACGTTTGTCCCGGTGTCCGGCGTTCCCGAATCCTCCGCCCCCGAACCCGCTCCCGCCGCCGCTCCTGCCGCGACCGGGGGTGCTCCCTTGAGCACGGCGTCGGAACGGGACGCCATTTCCCGCGCATAGTAGATCTGCGGGCCACCGTCCAGACCGTACGGGCCGACCACCCGGGCGGCCTCGGTCCGATAATAGGCGAGCAGGTCGGTGCAATCGTGCTCGGTAGTCAACGCGATATTCGCGATCCGGCCCAAAGTGACCGTCTCCTGATCAGGGTCGGCATTCGAGCCATTGCTGAATGTCCAGATTGCGGCGCCGGCAAGCCCAAGGGCAGTCACGGCGGCGGCGGTGCGCAATGGGAATGGCATGGTCGGCTCCAGGCTTCGGATTCACATGACCGACGCTTGTCGGTGGCGTCCGTTGATGTTGTTCGGCAGTGGGACGCAGCGCCCGCCCACTCGGTTCCATCGTCTTCCCAGTTCTCCTGCTGCCGGGCTCCTGCCGATCTGCTGCCGATCTGCTGCCGATCTGCTGCCGATCTGCTGCCGATCTCCAGGAGCCCGGACCGTAGGCAGTCGCACAATGGTGGATCACGTGACGATCGGTTACCCGCGAAAGGCTCGCCGCCGGAGGAACAGGTGCTTCTTTCTACTCCTACGATCGTAGGAGTAGAAACACGCACCCCAACCTCAGCCGAACTCGCCCTCGCTCTCGACCGCCCAGCCCAGGCCAGAGCCCCGAACCCCACCCCTATGCCGTGCCCCGAGTTCCTGCCTGAGCCCAGGATCCGGCCCTACGCGGCCTGAGCCCGGCATCCGGCCCAACACGCAATTCCCTACCGTCACTCGAGAAGATCCATTGACGGATCGCGCGCGATCGCTCGCTCGCTCGCTTCCTGTGATCGCCCCGAAGCACTAGACCAAATCAGGCACCCCCTCGCACCGGCCTGTGGATATAGGACCCGGCAAGGCACAGCCCCACCGCAGCAGCTCGAGTTATCCACAGATTTGACACGCAACGGACATCGCGACAACACGTCGGTACCCTGGATTGCGTGAATCTCGGAGGGGCCAGGCGCCACCTCGGTGCCGCACTGCTGACAGTCGGCGTGCTCAGCACGGCCGGATTATCTGCTTGCACGGACGACGACACCCCACCCAGTCCCTCGATCACGGCCACGGCGAAGGCGACGTCGCCAGGTGCCAGCCAAAGTCCCGCCTCGCCAATTGCCTCCCCCGCACCGACGCCCCCCACTGCCCCGAAGGCCAAGCCCACCCGCAAGAACGCCGAAGCCTTCGTCAAGTACTTCTGGGATGTCTACAACTACTCCTACGCAACTCTCGACACCCATCTACTTGGAGATCTCAGTGGGCCAAATTGCGCCTTCTGCAAGGATACAATAAAAGCCATTAAGAAATTGGGAAACGATGATCGCTCCATCCAGGGCTCAAGAATCGAATTAGGCGTAGCCGCGGCGCCGCCGACCGATCCGAAGGTCGGACTTGTCATCGCGACTACCATTAGCGAGAGCCCAGGGAGAACAATAGATACGGACGGTTCCGTGGTGAGCCGCACCAAAGGCGTGCGGGACATGAAAAGTGAGATGGCGATCGACTGGACCGGTGACCGGTGGCTTGTTCGAGATCTGGCAAATGACGAAAGAACGGGCAGACCATGGTAAGACACGGGACTGCAATTGTCTTCCTTGCAACACTTTCCATTGCCATTCCACCCACCGCAGCCGCTGATAGCGATCCCGATAGTTTGATCGGCGCCCGCGCCGACCGAGACTCAGCTGAATTGTGGGACACTCAACGGAGGGTGTCAAAGCAACACTCAAATCCCTACACTCAGCAGACCTCAAGACGGGTTGTGCGGTTGGTGCGGACTTATGTGCCGGCGTGTGAGGGAAACGTACCGGGCTCGCCGGACA
>JANNPJ010000508.1:0-4445 GCA_031400005.1 Kineosporiaceae bacterium
CTGGAGCATCCCCCAGTCCGTGCCGCCGAGGCTGGTCTCGGTCCGAGCCGAGGCCAGGATCAACGGCAAGGTGAAGCTCGAGCTCTTGCTCATCATCACCAGTGCGCCGAGGAACTCGTTCCACGAGGTGATGAAGGCGAAAAGAGCCACGGTGACGATCGCCGGGACCGTCGAGGGGATGAAGATCCGCACCAGGACCTGCCAGGACGATGCACCGTCCACGACGGCGGCCTCCTCGAGTTCTTGCGGCACGGCACTGAAGCTGTTGCGCAGGATATACAGGCTGAACGGCAATTGGACGGCGGTGTGCAGGATGGCGAGCCCGAGCAGCGAATTGGTCAACCCGATCCGGGCGAACATCAGGAACATCGGGGTCAGTAGCGCCTGGTAAGGGACGATCAGCGCGAGCAGCAGCAGGACGAAGACTGCCTCCTTTCCCGGGATCGGAAACCGAGCCAGGGCATAGCCCGCGGGAACGGTGAGCACCAGGGTGAGGGCGATCGTCAGGACGGCGATGCCGAGGCTGTTGGCGAGGTACCGGGGCAACCCGGCTTGATAGTCCCAAAGCCGCTGGTAGCTATCCATACTGAGGGAGTGCGGCAGGTACGTCGGCGGCGACGCGGCGGCCTCTGCCGGCGGCTTCAGCGAGGCGAGGATCGACATGGCCAGCGGAAGCAGCATGACCGTGCAGATCACCAGGCACAGCGCTGCGACCAGGTAGCCGGATCGCCCGACCCGGATTCGTTGCCGACTCCGGGTTTTGAGTACCTCGAGGGTCGCCGTCATGCGTGACTCCGGCGGGTGAGGAGCAACTGCAGAACGGTGATCGCCAGGATGGTTACTGCCAGGATCGTCGAGAGCGCCGCTCCGTAACCGAGTTTCAGGTAGGGAAAGGAATTCAGGTAGACGTAGAAGACCGAGGTGGCAGTCTCGTTCTGGGGTTGCCCGGCGGTCATGATGTAAAACTGGTCGAAGGCCAGCAGCGAGCCGATCACGCTCACCAGGGTGACCAGCAATACCGTCCGCAGGGTGAGCGGCACGATGATCCGAAGCACTCGCTGCCGGTAGCTGGCGCCGTCGACCATGCTCGCTTCGGTGATCTCGGTGGGGATGGCCTGAATGGCGCCGACGAAGAGGATCATCCCGAAGCCGATCACCTTCCAGATGACGGAGGCGCTGATCGCAAGGTTGGAACGATCGGCGTCCACGCCCAGCCACAGCACGGGCTCGCTGACCAGCCCGAGGTCCATCAGGGCCCGGTTCACCAGGCCGAAATCCGTGCTGAACAGCCAGTACCAGAGCAAACTGGAGACCCCCAGGCCGATCACCACGGGGATGAACACCACGGTCCGGGTATACCGCTGCAGCGACGAATTGGACGACGTCAACAATGCCAGTAGGTAACCGCCGACGATCAGGACGGGGGTGATCAGAGCGGTGTATTTCAGCGTGAAGATGAGTGACACCCAGAACTGATGATCGCTGAATGCTCGTTGATAGTTACCGAGCCCCACGTATTTCGGCGGGGTGATCAAGGACCAGTTGTGTAGCGAGATCCAGATCATCCGACCCAGCGGGTACGCGGTGAAGGTGAGAACGAAGATGAGTGCCGGTGCCAGATAAGCGACGCCGATGAACCGGTCTCGACGCCTGCGGTGCATGGAACTATCCCTGTTCGGCGACGTCCTGCATCGCCTTCCTGGCGTCGGAAATAACGGTGTCGAGATTGTCGTCGGAATAGTAGGCGCGTTGGAGCATCTTCAGCCACGGGCCCTGCGGTGAATTGATCTGCTCGAAGAAGCTCGTGGTGTACGGCGTGCGGCCGACGTCAAGCGCCTTGGCCACGTCCCGGACCAGCGGCTCAGCCTCGAAATATGGGTTGTCGACCATGTCGCTGCGAGTGGTCAGGTTCAGGGCCTTGGCATAGACCTCCACCTGCACGTCATCGGAAAGCAGGAATTTCATCACGTTGACGGCGTCATCCACGCGTTTGCTGCCCTTCGGCACCACGACGAGGTCGCCGCCGATGAAGGAGGCCGACGAACCGGGCTCAGTGCCGGGCAGCAGGGCGATGCCGAATTTCATCGTCGGATTCTGCTGACGGGCCAGGGTGATGTTGAAGTTGCCCGTCCCCATCATCCCGACCTTGCCGGAGCCGAACTGCAGGTGGAAAGTCTCGCCGTTCTCGGTCCGGTCGCCGGAATGCACGTTGCCGGCCTTGACCATGTCGCGAGTGAACTGGAGCACCTGCTTGACACCGTCACCGACCAGCGGTTCGTCACCCGGACCGGCCGCCTCTATCTTGGCGCCGGAGGCCCACATCAGCGGGCCGACGGTGAAGATGTTACAGCCGGCGCAGTTGCCAGGCAGGTAATAGCCTTTGACCCCACCACCCAGCGCGCTGATCTTGTCGGCATAGTCGCGCATCTCGCCCAGGCTGGTCGGCGGCTTGTTCGGGTCGAGACCGGCCTTGGTGAAGAGGTCCTTGTTGTAGAAGAGCGCCGAGACATCGGCATAGAGCGGGACGCCGTAGAGCCGGTTGTCGAACGTCGCGACCGCCTTGTGCCCCTTGCTGGCGGTTTTCAGTTCTGGCCAGTCGCTGATTCTCGCGGTGAGATCCACGAGTTGTTGCGCTTTCTCGAACTGCGGCGCATAGATGAGGTCCATGCCCATCAGGTCGGGTACTTCGCCAGACGCGATTCCCTGCGCGATCTTGCCGACCATCTCGGTGTGCGGGATGTAGGTCAATTTGATCTTGCAGTCGGGGTTTTTCGTGTTCCAGGCCGCGACCAGTTGATCCACCATTTGCTTGTTACCGCCCGAGCGCTCCCACATCGTGAGTTCGCCCTTGGTGGCGCATCCGGTGGTGGCAGCGCGCACGCTCTGATCGGGCGCGGGCTCCTCTGATCCGGCGTCCTGACTGCAGGCTGTGACCATCAACGGGGTCCAGGCCGCGAGGGCAACCCACCTGAGACGGGTTCGCATCCGATCCACCTCCACGTTGAGGGGCACGAGCGACGATTGAGAATACGATTGCACACATTCGATTCTTCGTCGAGACCCATGATTCTTCAGCCGGGCGGTCTGGTCGGTCCGCTCCCCGCGCCGGTGATTTCGAGTGCCGCCGCGATGTCGCTCAGGTCGCTCGAGTCGAGGTGGACCCGGGCCGTGGCCGGCCAGTTCTCGACCTGATCAGGCCGTCGCGCCCCGACAATCGCTGCGGTCACGCCCGGCCAAGCCAGGACCCAGGCGATCGCGATCGCGCTGACCGTGACAGCGTGCCGGTCGGCGATCGGGCGCAGTGCGTCGACGAGGCGAAGCGTTCGGTTCAGCGGTTCACCCTCGAACTGCGCACTGCCGCGCCGCCAGTCGTCGTCCGGGAGCTGGTTGATGCGTTCGGCCGAGTACCCACCAGAGAGCAGTCCCGATTCCAGTGGGCTGTAGCAGATGACGCCGGTCCCATGCTCGGAGCACCAGCGCAGCAGGTCCGTTCCGGCGTCGCGCCGCAGCAGGGACATCGGCGGTTGCAGGGTGTCCACGTGCCCGATCCGCTCGGCCACCTCGAGATGCCGGACGTCATGGTTGGACAGGCCGACGGCGCCGACCATTCCGTCCTCGCGCAGGGCCACCAGCTGGCCCCAGTAGTCCTCCAGCCCCGGCCCGAGGTCGGGTGGACAGTGAGCCTGAAGCAGATCGATCCGATCCGTTCCGAGCCGCCGAAGCGAGTCCTCGACCTGGGATCGGAGCCGACGCAGATCCCGCGTCGGCGGGGCGTAGTGGTCCTGGTTGTTCCAGAGCACCCCGGCCTTGGTGAAGACCAGTGGGCGGTCGCCTTCGGGAAGATCAGCCAAGGCCTGGCCGATCACTTCCTCGGAGTGCCCGTGCCCGTACACCGGAGCTGTGTCGATCCAGGTCACTCCCAATTCAACGGCCCGGCGGATGGTCGCGATCGAGTCGTCGTCGTCCTGCGCACCCCAGGCGTGCTCCCAACCAAGACCGCCGATCGCCCAGGCTCCGAGACCGAGCGCGCTCAGCTGAGTGTCGTTGATCTGGAGTGAACGAGTAGGCAAAGTCATCGCGATCACGCTCCGTAAACCGGGAACTCAATATATCTCAGAGTCTCGTTCCGGCATCGAATGTGTGCAATCGTATTCCTGGGTGTTTCTGCACCAAACGCCCGGAGTCCGTGGACCGTGTACCCGCCGTCCAATTAGCCGGGCCCGAACGAGGTGGAGGACGATCAATGGCGATCGACAAATGGTGGACATTCGGCGGGCGAAAGCGCCCTTACCGCGCGCCTTGGGATCGGTTTTGCAAGCGAGCAGCAGCAGATCCGCCGTGTGCCCGTTGGTGATAAATACCTTCTGCCCGTTGATCACATAGTCGTCCCCGTTGCGCACGCAGGCCGTGCGCGACGGCCCACGCGTTAGTCGCGCCTCAAATCC
>JANNPJ010000510.1:0-5164 GCA_031400005.1 Kineosporiaceae bacterium
GTTGTGGGACACCATCCGTTTGGACGACCAGGAACACGCGGCGGTGTACGTGGCCGAAGGCCTCGGGCACGCCTTCGTCGCGCTGACCGACGACGCCACCGTGATGTACCTGTGCAGCACGGTCTACAACCCCTCCGGCGAGCACGGGGTGAACCCACTGGACGAGGACCTGGGGATCAGGTGGCCCACAGAGTTCCCGCTGGTGGTCTCCGAGAAGGACACCTCCGCGCCGTCGCTGGCGACCGCGCTGGCCTCCGGTGCCCTGCCGAAATACGCCGACTGTCAAGCGTTGTACGCCTCGCTCGCAGCAGCCGACCGGGCCGGAACCGAGCCCGCCGGCAGTGCTGGCCCCGACTGCTCCGGCAGTGCCGGCACCCCGTCCTCCGACCCCGACCGAACTGAGTAGGCCCTGACGATGCGTGGGATCATTCTGGCCGGCGGTTCCGGTACCCGGCTCTATCCGATCACCAAGGGCATCAGCAAGCAACTGATGCCGATCTATGACAAACCGATGATCTACTACCCGCTCTCCACCCTGATGATGTCCGGCATCCGCGAAGTGCTGATCATCACCACCCCGGAGGACAACGACCAGTTCCGCCGCCTCCTCGGCGACGGCAGCGCCCTCGGCATGCGCATTGACTACGCCGTCCAGCCCCGACCCGAAGGCCTCGCCCAGGCCTTCCTGATCGGCGCCGACTTCATCGGCGACCAAGGCGTCGCCCTGGTCCTGGGCGACAACATCTTCTACGGCGCCGGACTCGGTACCGCGCTGCGCACCAACATCGACGTCAACGGCGGCCACGTCTTCGCCTACCACGTCTCCAACCCACGCGACTACGGCGTCGTCGAATTCGACGCAGCCGGCAAAGTCCTCTCCATCGAAGAGAAGCCCACCAAACCCAAAAGCAACTTCGCCGTCCCGGGGCTCTACTTCTACGACAACGAGGTGGTCTCCATCGCCGCCTCGATCACCCCCAGCGCCCGCGGCGAACTCGAGATCACCTCGATCAACGACGCCTACCTGCAAGCCGGCCGGCTGCGCGTGACCGTCCTCGAACGCGGCACCGCCTGGCTCGACACCGGCACCTTCGACTCCATGATGGACGCCGCCCAGTTCGTCCAGGTCGTCGAAGCCCGCCAAGGCCACAAGATCGGCTGCATTGAAGAAATCGCCTGGCGCCAGCACTGGATCAACGACGACGAACTCGACGCCCTCATCATCCCGCTCGAAAAATCCGGCTACGGCGCCTACCTGCGCGGCCTCTTCACCGCCCCGGCCGCACCGTACTGAGAGAGCAGCACCCGTACTGAGAGAGCACCAGCACTCAGAGACCAGCACCCGGCTGCGGAGCGGCCCGGTCTGGTGGGCCACCGACGAGCAAGGAGACGGCGAACGCGTCCACTGCGGCCAGCAGGGAGCCGAAGACGTCGGCGTGCCGGGCTCCGTGGTGCGGATCGGGTAGGTCATCCGCCGACTCCGGCACCGGACGCGGAGCTGCGCCCCGATAGGCATCCATTTCCTCGGCCAGCCAGAGCAGCCGATCCGGCATATCCGCACCGACCGGAACCTCAGCGCCTCCGCCGGGCACGGAGGAAACCTGGGCTCCAAGGCCCGCACCGCGAGCCCGCATCCGCCACTGTGCGATCCGCGCGGCTTGAGCGAGGGTGAACGTGCGCACCTGCGCCGAGGGACGTAGCTCGATCACTCGGGTCCGCTGCCGCTGAGACGCGGTCAAGATCAGGGTGGACGCTTTGATGTCGGCCAGCTCGAGTTGTCGCGAGCGGTGCTGACCAGCGGTGTCACCGCCGTTCATCAGCACCCAACTGGCAGAGACCTCGCACATCCCCGCGCCGGGAACCGAGCGGGTGCCCCGGCTGACGAACGTGATCGAGGAACCCAGCCGACCAGCCAGAAGTCGAGCCGCTGCAGGCGATCGGCAGATGTTCGCGGTGCACACCAAGAGCACCTGCGGACTCATGACCACTCTCCCCCGCACGACGACCGACTAATTCTAGGGCCTGTTCCGGTCAGGCGAATCGACTCAGACCTGAACCACCAACCGGTTGGATCAGGCCGGCCACGACACCTCATCAGCAGAACACCCGACCCGGACCTCGACACTGAGTGGATGGCCAGCTACTCCACGTAATGTTTGCCTATGCTCCCGGCCAGTGACACCGCGGTACGACCCGACGACGAACGACCGGGATCGGACAGCAAGGATGGATTCGGTTCGACGTCGACCTCGATCGGTCCGGATTACCCGGAGAGTGGGTGGTCTGGCCGAAGCCTTGCCCGCTGGGTCCGCCGGATCACCGGGCCGGTCATCGTTCTGTGCGCGGGCACCCTGGTGGTGGTCGGCGTGGCCGACGTCCACGTGGCCCGGGACCGGAGCGGGGTCGATCGGGACCTGGCTACGGCCCGAGTCGCCGCGAGCCGGGTGGAGGACCATCTGGCCACCGGAGACATTCAGGCCCTCGGTGGTGACCTGAAGCTGCTGGCTCGCTCCGGGACCGCTGCTCGGACCGGCGCGGTCGGAGTCGGGTGGACGGTGGCCGATCGCGCCGACCTCTTCGGCGGGCAGGTCCGCACCCTTCGCCGTGACACCGCGCGGATCGCAACCCTGGCGGCCGAAGCCAGACCGCTGCGCGATTCCCTGGCCCCGCTTCTCGCCCCCGGCACAGACACCCTGGCGGCCGACCCCGACGATCCGAATGAGCTCCACGCGTTGGACACCCTGGCTCGTGGGCTGAACCGGTACGCCACCGCGGCCGAGCGCAGTGCCGATCCGTCCGCTCCGGCGATGAGACGCGCGGCGCTGGCCGCCGGAATGCTGCCCACCCTGGCTGGCTCGGAAGGGCCACGGATCTGGACGGTATGCCAGGCGGCCACCGGCCCCTGCTTCTGGACCAAGGTCAGCAGCGCACGCGCCGGCACTCCGGTGGCCAGCGTCGCCCCAGGCACGATCTCACCGCCAGGTCGCAGGTGGGCTGTCGGCGTGGACCTTCTGGTCATCGGGGTCGATCTGGGCACGCTCTTCACGCAGCCTGGAGCCTTCGACGCGGCAGCGGCCTTCGACTTGCTTTATCACCTGGGCTCGGGCGAGGGAACCGCCAAGGGCACAGTCACGGTTCGCTCCGCGGTGCCCTCGGAGCAGCAGGCGATCGACCGCCTGAGTCATCACCGATAGCGATCGACCGGTTTCGCTCGGCCGGATCGGAGCCGATCCGGCGCAGATCCACCCGAAGCAGCTCCTGATCAGCCTCAGAACCAGGCGGGTTGAGCATGGCATCAGGACGGCTCGCCCGATGCGTGCCAGACTTCCCGACATGCCTGAGTCTCGAACGTCGGGGAGTGCCCCAGAAGCGACGGCGATCACGTCGCCGGAGTCGGCCACGGTGATTCCCGCGCCTGAGGTGACCTCGGGCGCCGTGCCGCCATCCACCATCGATCCGGCGATCAAACCGGTTGACGTCGGAATTCTCGCCGAAGTGGCGACCGGTGCCTATCACAACCCGCATGCGGTTCTCGGTGCGCATCCCTACCAGGGCAGCGTGACGGTGCGGACCCTTCGGCCGCTGGCCAAAGAGGTCGCGGTGGTCGTCGCCGGTGACACCCGGTATCCGCTGACCCATGAGCGCAACGGGATCTGGGTCGGCGCGTTGCCGTTGAACGACGTGACTGACTACCGAATCGCCGTGGCCTACGACGGGGTCGGGGAGTCCATCGTGGACGACCCGTACCGATTCCTGCCCGGCCTCGGCGAGATCGACCTGCACCTGATCAATGAGGGTCGACACGAGCAGCTGTGGCAGGTGCTCGGTGCGCACGTAAAGCACTTCCCCGGCGTGATCGGTGACGTGGACGGCGTCTCCTTCTCGGTCTGGGCACCGAATGCCCGCGGCGTCCGGCTGGTCTGCGATGCCAACAACTGGGACGGGCGCACGCACGCACTGCGCAGTCTCGGCGCGTCGGGCGTCTGGGAACTGTTCGTGCCCGGACTCGGGGCCGGCACCCGGTACAAGTTCGAGATCCTCGGCCGGGACGGTCACTGGCGGCAGAAGGCCGACCCGATGGCCTTCGGTACCGAGGTCCCGCCCGCTACCGCTTCCGTCGTCGTCGATTCCAGCTACGAGTGGCAGGACGCCGAGTGGCTGGCCAAGCGCGCCACGTACGACGCACACAGCAGCCCGATGAGCATCTACGAGGTGCACCTCGGCTCCTGGCGGCAGGGTCTGAGCTACCGCGAATTGGCCGAGCAACTGGTCGGATACGTCAAGGAGCTCGGCTTCACCCACGTCGAGTTGATGGCCGTCGCGGAGCACCCGTTCGGTGGTTCCTGGGGCTACCAGGTGACGTCGTACTACGCGCCGACGTCCCGGTTCGGCAGCCCGGACGAGTTCCGGTTCCTGATGGACGAACTGCACCGCGCCGGGATCGGCGTGATCATGGACTGGGTACCCGGACATTTCCCGAAGGACGCCTGGGCGCTGGCCAAGTTCGACGGCGAACCGCTCTACGAATCGGCTGACCCCCGCCGCGGCGAGCACAAGGAGTGGGGCACGCTGATCTTCGACTACGGCCGGTCGGAGGTGCGCAACTTCCTGGTCGCGAACGCCCTCTACTGGCTGGAGGAATACCACATCGACGGGCTGCGGGTCGACGCTGTGGCCTCGATGCTGTACCTCGACTACGACCGCGAGGCCGGCGAGTGGGTACCGAACATCTATGGCGGCCGGGAGAACCTGGAAGCTGTCTCCTTCCTCCAGGAGATGAACGCCACCGCTTACAAGCGGGTCCCCGGGATCATGACGATCGCCGAGGAGTCAACGGCCTGGCCGGGCGTCACCCGGGCGACGCACCTGGGCGGGCTGGGCTTCGGCCTGAAGTGGAACATGGGCTGGATGCACGACTCGCTCGGCTATGTCAGTAAGGATCCGATCCACCGGCAGTACCACCACCACCAGCTGACGTTCTCGCTGATGTACGCCTACACCGAGAATTTCGTCCTGCCGATCAGCCACGACGAGGTCGTCTACGGCAAGGGCACGCTGCTGCGAAATATGCCCGGGGACCGCTGGCAGCAGCACGCCAATGTCCGCGCCTACCTGGCCTTTATGTGGTAGCATAAGGGCAAGCAGGTGATCTTCATGGGTTCCG
>JANNPJ010000085.1:0-3138 GCA_031400005.1 Kineosporiaceae bacterium
GGCCAGATCATGGGCGACTGGGCGCAGGGCGAATTCCAGCAGACCCGCTCTACGACGGGCCATTTGAGCATCGTCGAAAGCACCTCGACAGTAAGCCCGTCCCGGTCGGAAGCTGTTCGTCGATTCGCCCATTCCGGACCATCCAGCAACACAGCGACTCTGGGCTGCTCGGGGTTCTCAGGCGAAGCCAGAGTGATGTCCACCCGGAACTCCGACAGGCCTACGTCGGTAGAGACGACGATTCCGCGGTCTCTCAGTCTCCCCGCAATCTCGTCTCGGTGACGGTCTCTCACGGGACGGCGACTTCCGGAGCGGGCCAGCACGCCTGGGCCACCTTCGGCCAGGTCGAGGTAGGCGCGCAGGTGCTTGATCCCGACCGAGGTGGTGTCTTCTGCTCGGAGTTGGGCAGGATCGAAGGAGGAAAACACGACGACTTGGCGGCGGGCCCGAGTGATGGCGACGTTGAGCCGTCGCTCACCGCCACCTCGATTGAGCGGGCCGAAGTTCAAGGGCAGGGCGCCGGCCTCGTTCACGCTGAACCCGGTCGAGAACAGAATGGCGTCGCGTTCATCGCCTTGGACGTTCTCCAAGTTTTTGACGAACAGGCCGCCTCCGTCACTGGAGTCGAGAGCATCGGACATGCGTCGGTCGCCACTGTCGCGGATCAGGGCCTCAATATAGGCGCGCTGCTGCTGGTTGAAGGTAACGACGCCGACCGAAGGTGTTTCGCCGGGGGCGGCGGCGTCGAATCGGCGGCGGACGTCGGCGACGACGGCTTCGGCCTCGACTGGGTTGGTGCGCAGGAGCTTGCCTTTGCCGGCGCGGTGGAAGTGGCCATTCACGCGGACGAGGTTGATGCCCCGACCGTGCGGGCCGGCGTCGGGACTGCTTGCGTCGGGGGCGGGGAAAGAGGAGAGCTTGGCGTCGTAGTAGCGGTGGTTGCTGAAGGCGATGAGCGACTCGTCCTGGCTGCGGTAGTGCCAGGTCAGCCAGTGCCGGGGCACCTGGGCCAGGACGCATTCGGAGAGAATGCTTTCTTCGTCGTCCACTCCTGGGGCCTCGTCGGGAAAGTCGTCGTCACTGCTCGGTTCGGCGAAGGTTGTCGGCGGCATCTGCTTGCTGTCACCAACGACGACCACCGATCGGGCCCGGCCCATTGCCCCGACGGCGTCCGGGACCGTGATCTGGGACGCCTCGTCGAAGACGACGAGGTCGAACGTGCCAGCGGTGAGTGGGAAGAAGCGGGACAGCGAGTCGGGGCTGACGAGCACGCAGGGCATCAGGTTCTTGATCTGTTCGCCGTAGGTGCTCATCAGCCCACGCACGCCCAGGCCCCCGCGTTGCTTGCTGAGCTCGCGGCGCAGCGCCCCAGACCGGGCATCGGTGCCGGTGGGCCGGCCACGAAGGACATCGTCCGCCGCAACCCGGGCCATCTCGTCCCGCAGGGCGGCCGCAGACCGAGTGAACTTGGTGATGGCTCGCTCGTGAGCGAGCGGGTCGAAGGTGGAGAGCCCGGTGCTCAAGTTGCGTTCCTCGATGGAGGCGGAGGCGATCCCGAGATCGAACGCGTGGACTGCCTCGCCGGCCTGGACGACGCCGTCGCGGAGCAGGCGGTGTGCGCGGTCCAGCTGCAGGGCTGTAAGCGGTTCGATGTGCGCGAGAAACGTGACCCAGCGTCGAAGCGACAGCAGCCTTGGATCGGCGAGGTCCCGCCCGGTTCGGGTGTTCAGCCACTGATCAATCAGACCGGACGAGGCCCATTGCTGGAGCGTCCCGGGGATCGGACCACTCGCCGCGTCGAGCCGCAGGATGGCCTGCGCTGCCGCCTGAAGGGCCGCGGCAGTCACCTGGTCGGGAACAGCGGGGTGTTCCAGCACGGCGCGAACGGCATCCACGAACAAGACCGGGTGCAGCGGGGCTGCCGGATCGACGGCGCGGCCGGCCCAGGTGAGCCATTCCAGCCGGCTCTCCAGATTCCGGACGCCGCCCTCGCGCCAAGGGTGCCAGTCGAGTGGAAGAGCAAAGCCGGAAAGGGAATTGATGCGCTCGACCAGCGCCAGGGCAGTTCGCTGAATCTGGAGCAGTGCACCGGTCACCTCCAGCACCCGATGCGCAGGAAGGTCGGACCCAGGCAGCCGTACGGCATCCAGTCGTGCGGCGACGGCGAGCAGCGCTTTCTTGCGCGTGAGAACCCCGGAGGAAGCAGCAGCTTGAGCCTGGCTGTGGATTTCGGCCAGGGGCAAATCCAGGGCCCTCGGTATGGTCACGTCCAAGCCGGGAGGCCGGGCCTGAGCGAAAGCCCTGACCTCGTTGAGCGCCGCCGACGCAGCGGCGTGCCAGGCTGGAGTGCGGGTCTCGTCCAGTGTCGATACGGGGATGGCCATCGAGAACAGGTAGGCCAAGGCGACCAGGTCCGTGGACGCTTGGGCGGCCAGGACCGCCGACCCCAGCTGGCCGCTGATGGGCAGCGCGGCGAAGGTCCGGTTCACGGCATCGCAACCCGTTCGTAGTGCTTCGATATCGAGCCGTTTCGGGTCGGTGAGACTGATGAATCCCCACGGGTGAGCGGGGGAGGGATTGGCGAGATCCGCAGCTTCGGCCATGGTGGCCAGGAGGTCCCGGATGAACGCGACGGTGTTGCTCTGGTCCGCTTCGAGCAAGGACGCCGGAACGGGAAGGGCGGGGACGTCGTCCCCGATAGCCAGGTGCTGGGTTCGGGCGCTGTAGAATGACAGGTCGGCGCCGTTGGGCTCATGCAGTCGGCGGGCATAGCGGGTCAGGCGATCTCGGGTCGAGCGCAGGTCGTTCTGAGCGGCGGCCAGTCCCTGCCGGTCAACATCCACGACGTGGTCCAGAGCGGCACGGATCTGCGCCCGGACAGCGGAGGGTTTACTGGCCTTGTCGTGCAAGTCCAAAGCGAACGGTGCCATCCCGACAGCGGCCAGGCGCTCCCGGACGATGTCCAGGGCAGCGCGCTTCTCCGCGACGAACAGCACCCGGCGGCCCTGCCGCATCGCTTCGGTCAGCAGGTTGGTGATGGTCTGGGATTTCCCGGTCCCCGGCGGGCCTTCGAGGACGAACGTGTAGCCCGCCACAGCATCGGCGATGGCAGCCAACTGGGAGGCATCGGCCGGCGCG
>JANNPJ010000100.1:0-13103 GCA_031400005.1 Kineosporiaceae bacterium
TCCCATTCAGCGAGAGATCCACGCGTCCGGCTCCTGTGCCATGCGCTGAACATGCGGGGGGAGGGTACCGGTGAGGACATGCTGGAGCGTGGTTTCGTCCAGCACCATGCGCAAGGATGAGCGCATCGCGACCCACACGTCCGGCAGGTGTTCTGCGACGCCGGTATAGGTGGTCTCATGTGGACGCAAGCCGCGGACCTCGGCCAGTGGCCCGTCCACCACCCGAATGACTGCACCGATGGTGATCTCGGTGGCTGGGCGGGCCAGCGCGTACCCGCCCTCGGCGCCGCGCTGGCTGCGGACCAGACCGGCGCGGCGCAGTTCGCTGAGGATCGACTCGACGAACTTGCGCGGCAGCCCCTGCTGCACCGTCAGCACCTCAACCTTTACCAGGTCTGGAGAGCGGGACGCCAGCAGCAGCAGCGCCCGGACGGCGTAATCGGTCTTCGCGGAGATCTGCACTCCTGAATCTTCTCAGCCCTCGAGGACACCGCCTCCGCCAGTGAGGGCCCTCAACCTTTCCTATCTTCTATAGTGGGTAAGTGGACTTTGACTGGTGGATGGCGGCGGCAGCCTTCGGTATCGGCATCGTGGTCGGTCTGACCGGAATGGGCGGCGGCGCCTTGATGACCCCTGTCCTGGTGCTCTTCTTCGGGATCCCACCGCTGGCGGCCGTCTCCAGCGACCTGGTCGCCGCAGCCGTGATGAAACCCGTCGGTTCCGTCGTTCACCTACGCCGCGGCACCGTGAACGCCTCCCTGGTGAAGTGGCTGTGCCTGGGATCAGTCCCGACGGCGTTTGCCGGCGTCCTGGTGGCACGTGCGTTAGGGGACGGTGAGGCGGTGCAGCAGGCGATTCAGAAGGCCCTGGGCCTGGCGCTGCTGATCGCCGCCGCCGGGCTGGCCATCCGGGCATACACCCAGCTGGTAGAACGAGCCAGACACCGTGAGGGAGATGCGCAGCCACAGGAGCAGCCGGAGATCCGGACCCGCCGGTTGGCGACTGTCGCCGTGGGCGCCGTGGGTGGCTTGATCGTCGGCATGACGTCCGTGGGCTCGGGGTCACTGATCATCATCGCTCTGATGGCGCTTTATCCCGCACTCAAGGCCAACCAACTGGTCGGCACCGACCTCGTCCAAGCTGTCCCGCTGGTCTTCTCCGCCGCGTTCGGGCATCTCCTGTTTGGCGACTTCGACCTCACGCTCACCCTCGCCCTGATCGTCGGTAGCGTCCCCGGCGCCTGGCTGGGTGCGCGCTTCTCCTCCCGAGCGCCCGGCGGCCTGATCCGGTGCGCGCTGGGGTTCGTCCTCCTCGCCTCGGCCCTGAAACTGCTCGGTGTCGATACCGAGATGACCGGGGTGATTCTTCTGATCACCCTGGCCACCACTCCCCCGCTGTGGATGCTCATCCGGCGACGCCATGGGTTCCCAGCCCTTGGCAAGGCCACTGCCCCACACTCATCCCCCGATACCGACCAGCCCTTGGCCCTGGATTCGCCCAGAGTGCACGCTCGACAGTCTTCGTGGACGGATTCGAGGGGAGGTAGTCGGCGGTGACGTCGCCACCAGCGACCCGGCCGCCCGGGCACAGGACATCACGCCCGGGAACGGGAAAGCGGTCATCGGTGACCGGACACGACTGATACACCGCCGATATCCAGACCAGCAAACACGTCTTCGCCCGTCTCGCCGTCACCAACGCACCCCTGGTACGCACCATCGTCAAAGCCTCGAAAAACAGCAACGACGGATCCTGCGACGACTGCTTCCGCGACCTTCTCCGCCGCCGCTACTCCGCCCAAGACACCCAACGACTCGACATATCCATCGCCTGGGGGCCGCTACAGCGAATCCTTCGACTTCGACGCCGACACCCGCAAACTTGTCTCAGTGAGATCGCCGCAGTTCAGCGATCACCGTGATCCCCGCCGCAACCGCCGGCGATGTACCGGATGATCTTCGACACCATGCCGAACTACGCTGGCAATACGGCTACTTCATCATCCTGGGCCATCGCCGCCGTTGCGGCTAGTTCTGCCTCGCGCTGCAGAGTTCGGCGCAAGCCGCGGTATCGTGCCGCACCGAGCCCCAGACTTGAGGATCAAGCCATGGCAGGACGACGTTACTCATTCCGGCCCGGCTGGTACACGGAGGGCGAGCATCCCGACTATCGGTTCACGTTGGCCAACGAACGGACGTTCCTGGCGTGGATCAGGACGGCGCTAGCACTGCTGACAGCGGCAGTTGCCCTGATGCAACTGGTCCCGCCATTCGACCTTCCGGGGGCCCGTACCGGTATCGGTTTGATCGTCGCCAGCAACGGCCTCGTGATCAGCCTGTTCGCCTACCGTCGGTGGTCGGGCAACGAGCAGGCCATGAGGCGCGGGGAAACGCTGCCGCACAGCCCGATGCTGGCCATTCTGGCGATCTCACTAGCGGTCATCGGCGCCATCGTGCTGGCGATAGTCATCACCGAATGAGCCAGGATCCTGGCCTGCAACCACAACGAACAACGCTGGCGTGGACGCGAACCGGCATCGGCTGCGCAGCTTTGACCGTGCTCCTCGCCCGGCACGTCTTCCTCACCGAAGGGCCGATAGCGTTCATCGGTGCGGCGCTCGCCGCCGCTGCGACAGTGACGATTTTCGTGCTGGGGCGACGGCGCCGCGACCAGATAACCAACCGACTGGCTACAGGCCAAAACCCCGCGCTGCCATCCGCCATGCTCTCCGTCGCCGTGCTCATCGGTCTGATCGCGATGGCGGTGATCGCAACTCTGCTGAGCGGCTGAGATAACTCCGTGAACCACTCATACGCGCTCAGCAACAGGCTCGGGGCGTTTGGCCGATGTACCGAAGTCAGGCCGCACCGACCACCCGCGACAGTACCCAGCTACACCGCCCGGGTTGGCCGTTTCTTGCCCGCTCCGCCACGAACCCGTGGGAAGCCGCTGTTTAGATGGGACCGGTCGCGGCGGGCTTGCGAGCGGCGAGCTGCTCGATGATGCCCAGGTTGAACCGGTGTCGTTCCTCGACTTCGAGACCGGCGGCGTGTACGTGGTGCAGCGGGCGTCGGGTGAAATGCTCCCCGCCCAGGCGGATGGTGACCAGTTCGACGAACCGCTGTACGACACGGGCCGGCCAGGGGCCAGCGGCGACATGATCGAGCAGGAGAAGCAGGCCACCCGGGCGCAGCACCCTCGTCATCTCCGCCACTGCGGCCCGGTCATCGGGGATAGCGCACAGACTCAGAGTGCAGACCACCGTGTCGAAAGACGCATCCTGGAACGGGAGTGCCCGAGCGTCGCCTTCACGAAGATCGACACAACGGTTGAGATCACGGGCCCTGCGACGGGCGATGTCGAGCATCGACGGGCTCCACTCAATCCCGGTCAACCGCACATCCGCAGCGTAGAACGGCAAATTCAGACCGGTACCGATCGCGACATCGAGAACATTCCCGGTTGCCCGAGAACAGATCCAGGCTCTGCTCTGCCCGAACAGGCGGCGCTCAAGGAACCCAATTTGCCGATCGTACGACGGAGCATGCCCGTCCCAGTACCGGCGTAACCGATCATCGTCGTCGACTCGCGACATGAAGCCACCCCCCTGAACGTCAACGGTCCCATGCTCACACCCAGCAGGAAAGGACCACGCCCTGGGCGTCTCTCTGCACCCCGCCGGAACCTGCTCGGACAGAGCCGGTCTGAGTGCCTTGGCAAGCACCTCCGCAGGCTCCGCCGTCTGAAGCAGACCAGGCACCACCTCAGGGGTACGTCAAACCCGTCGGCCCTTGCCTCAAACTCCCGGTACAATCCGAAATCTCGGGGATGAGATCCGAACTGTCCTCGACAAGTCACTCCGACTGATCGCGCGCACAACCGCGACCCGCACCTGATCCCTGAGGCCGACGAGGTCACGATCACCCTGCTCGAGCAGGACCAGGCCGGCACCGTCGGCTTCGCCGGTGACCTCGCCTCGGCCCTGGACGAACGCCAGTACAGCAGCGGGCGCGGGCCCTGCATCGAAGCCGCCGTGACCGGGCAGATCATCGTGGTCGACGCCGCCGCCACCCTGTACCCGGAGTTCTCCCGCCACGCCCAGCCCGGCGGTATCCATTGGACCCCAGCTGTGGGACTCCCCGCCCTGCAGGGTAGCCGAAGGGCCGTCGTGCTCGGCGAGGCCCTCACTCACTCGTTGCGGGGGCCGCTCAACACTTGGACGAAGCAGGCACGAGCGGCCCGGCCGTCAGGACATCAACGCGATCAGTACTCGCTCCCCGAGGTCCTGCCACACGACCTCGACCTCGGTGAAGCCCGCCTCGCGAAGCGCGGTCTCGTGATAGTCGATGCCTGGGTGGAGCCACTCGTCCATGGTGCCTTCCGGCCAGATCTGACGTCGGGTGTCGATGGCCTCGCTCAAGGCGGGCATGGACTCCACGTTCTTTCACCAGGTCTCCCAGTCCTCGGCGCCCCGGGGCGAGCGCGGCGGATTGCCGGCGAGTAGCACTGCAGCGCGCGACTCCCGCCCTGTGAGGGCTCGCGGAACGGACGCGGCAGAGTCTGCGAGGCAGCCCGTTCCCTGAAATGCGCCGACCATGGACAAATATGCATGATTCATCACCGAGACTACGTAGTTTGACCACCGGTAGGTCTGGGTACATCCGGCGCCGGTGAAACCCTGAGGAGTTCAAGTCAAGCCTCGGCCTCGTGGGACGTTTGCAAGGGCAGAACTCCGCGGCTGCGGCTTATGTCGACATCCGCCCATCGACAGGAAGCGGAGGGCGATGCGCTGTTGCAGGTCGAGGGTCCGCGTTCATGTGAACAGAAAGGCAGCACGCTCCACGCCTTGACCAGGATTGCTCGGTTAGCGAATGCTAACCGTTAGTGGATACTGACCGAGGTGGTGATGGCTGGGGTGCGTTGGCGGATGGTACGCGGCGCGCGATCGTGGCGTGTCTGGCTGAGCGCCCGCAGGCGGTGGGTGAGTTGGCGGCTGGGTTGCCGGTCAGTCGCTCGGCGGTCTCGCAGCATTTGAAAGTGCTGAAGGACGCCGGTTTGGTCAGTGAGCGGGCCGCAGGTACCCGGCGGATCTACCGATTGAATCCCGTGGCTCTGGCGGCGTTGCGCGATCAGCTCGACACCTTCTGGCAGCGGGCTTTGAGCAGTTATGCGGACGTCGTCACCGGGGACGTTGACCGACCAACCGAGGAGAGCTGATGACCACCACCGATGCGAGCACGGTTAGCCGTCAGATTGTTGTCCCCGCGCCGATCGAGCGGGCTTTCGCGGTGTTCACCGAGCGGTTCGGTGATTTCAAGCCGCCCGAGCACAACCTGCTCGGTTCCCCGATTGCCGAGACCGTGTTCGAACCACGGGTCGGCGGGAACATCATCGACCGAGCTGTCGACGGTAGCGAATGCCGGTGGGCGCGAATCCTGGCCTATGACCCGCCGAATCGGGTGGTGTTTAGCTGGGACATCGGTCCACGTTGGCAGATCGAGACCGATCCGGACCTGACCAGTGAGGTGGAGGTCCGGTTCATCGCTGAGAGCTCGTTGCGCACCCGCCTGGAGCTGGAGCATCGGCGGATTGAGCGGCATGGACCGGGCTGGGAATCTGTCATCGAGGGTGTGGACGGCGATGAGGGCTGGCCGCTGTACCTCACCCGGTACGCGGCCCTGCTGACGGAGGGCAGCTGAATGTCCGCGATCGTTGTCAGCACCGAGGTCGACCGCCCGGCGGCGGAGGTCTTCGCTTACGCCACCGACCCGACCCGGTTCAACCAGTGGCAGCAGGGCGTCGTTGACGGCCACATGGACGTTGCCGATGCGCCCGTGGACTCCGCTCCGGCCGTGGGTGCACTGTGCTTGACCACCCGGCGCATCGGCGGAGCCAACCGGCCCTCCACTTCGCGGCTCGCCCACATCGACCCACCCAAGACGTGGGGTGTGCGAGGCATCGACGGACCGATCCGCGCCGCCGTGGACGTCACCGTCACCCCGGTCACCACCGTGCGGTCCCGTCTGACCATCTCCGTCGACTTCGCCGGTCACGGTGTCGGGAAGCTGCTGGTCCCCCTCCTCGTCCGGCGCCAGGCCCGCAAAGAGATGCCGGCTAACCTGGCGGCATTGAAGCAGCGGCTGGAGGCTCCAGCGGCACCTGGCCGTCAGTAGGCGGTTCACGGAGTTGGTGGCGGTGCAGCTTCACAGGGAGTGCTCAGTCGCGCCCTGGCCGGGCCGGCGATCGTTCGCCAGTGCGGCTGCCGGCACGGTGGCGATGGGAGATCGCCCGGAGTCGAGGACGGCCGACTGCGTCGATGACGTACTGGTGGCGTGGTGCGGGCGCCGCTGGAAGATCGCCGCGCGGGTGCGTGCAGGTGCCCGATCTGAGCGATGGTGACGTTCGCAGCCGGAGCGAGCAGGAATTGCTGTGTTGATTTCCGGCTCGTGGACGGGGATCTCGCGGCGTTGTGGTCTTGCCGGCCGCAGAGTCCGTGCTGATCTGACGCACTGGTGGCGAGGCGCTGCGTCCCACCATGAAGCGGTGTCGAGTGACGTAGGTGTCGGGTTGTCGAAGGTTGATTGCTGATGGCGAGGCCCTCCCGCGTTGCGGTTGGTCAGGCGGGCCGTGAGCCGCGTCCAGTCAGCTTTAGACGGCAGGCATCCATTCGGCGAGCCAGGAGGCTTCGTCGCGTTCCTTTTCCTGATGGGTTTCGGTGGAGGGCGGGTGGAGTTCGACCTGTGGGCCGCCGTCGGCGTAGAAGTTTCCGGCGCCTTTGGCTGCCCGGTGGCCGCCGGTTTCCAGGAAGCAGTGTCCGATGCCGTTGAAGGTGATGTCGGGGACGGTTCGCCCGAGGTAGCGGGCAGCGCCGGCAGCGGCGGCTTCGGCTTGGCCGCGGGCGAATACGGCCGCTTTGGGCAAGGGTTTGCCGTTGGTGAGGGTGATGGAGGCGTTGTCTCCGACGGCCCAGACACCCGGGACGCTGGTGGCGAGGGTGTGCGGGTCGACGGGGATCCATCCTGATTCGGAGAACTTCGCCGCCCGGACCGGGTCGGGCGCCTGGTGGGGTGGGACGAAGAGGGCTTCGTCGAAGTCGGCTGTTACGTCATTGGTGAAGAAGAGTCTTCGGCCGGGACCATCGACCCTCTCGATCGCGGTGGCGAAGTGATGCCCGATCTTCGCATCGTTCAGCATGTCGACCACGGCGGCGCCCAGCACGGGACCGGCGACCGGCATCGGCTGCGGTTCAGGCGTATAGATGCGGATGTCGACGTTGTCGCGGGAACCGTTCTCCCGCAACAGGTCTGCCGCGAGGAAAGCGGCTTCCCAGGGCGCGGCCGGGCATTTGTAGGGCATCGAGGAGACGACGATGGCCAGGCGACCTGAACGCATGGCCATCAGGCGCCGGTGCGCATCGAGCGCGCCTGCGCTGGTGTAGAACTGGTTGACCGAGCCGTCATCGATGGCCTCTGCCAGTCCGAGGACGTGGTTCGGGGTGAGGCGTGCGCCGAGGGCGATGATCAGGGCGTCGTACGGCAGGGTGCCGGTGCTGGTCTGAACGGTCTGGTTGTCCAGGTCCAGTTCCTGGACGTGCGCCTGGACGAGGTCGACTCCCGGCAGCGACTGCGGTCGGGGCCGGACGGTGACGGTGCCGCTGTCGCGCCAGCCGCGCATGATCCACAGCAGGGACAGGCCCTGGACATGCTCACCGCTTTCGTCGACGACGGTGACGGTGTCGTCTTCGTGGAGGTAACGGCGGATCGCCGCGGCGGCGGTGAGTCCGCCGAAGCCGCCGCCGAGGACCAGGACTCGCTTGGGGTTACCGGGCTCAGACATTGATCACCTTGTCTGCCGTGAGGGTCCATTCGGTCAGTTCCTTCATCGAGGAGCGGTGCGCGGCCTCGTTGATCATCTCGTCGCTGATTCCGCGGGCATCCAGGCACGTTCCGCAGCTGCCGATGCTGGCGCCGAGGCGGCCGAGGGTGGTGATCTGCTTGGCGACGTTGTAGTAGCCGTCGGGGACTTTCTGGCCGGCCATCACCGAGATCACCGAGCCACCGAAGAGGAACACCCGTACCTCGACGTCCTGGCGGGCCACCTCGATGGCCCAGCGCAGGCCGTTGTAGACGCGTTCGGTGCCGTAGGGCGGATCGTGCAGGACGAAGAGAATGCTCACCGTGACTCCTCTAGTGTTCCTTGGATTATTGGAGGATAGTTCTTTGGGCAGGTGATTGTCGACCATGGCCAGGCAGTGTCCTCAGCGCACGACGGCGCCCATGCTTCGCCGCGGGGGTGCGAGACAAGTCGTCCCAGGGCTCATCTACAGTTTCATTGATCTACTTAGCATTGGATTAAGGGAGGTTTCTGTGACACGCCGTGAGGCCAAGGACGCCCTGTTCGAGCAGTTCGCCCGGGTAGGCAAGGCCCTCTCCAGCCCTAAACGGCTGGAAATTCTGGATCTCCTCGCGCAGTCAGAGCGCTCCGTCGAGGCCCTCGCGCACTCCGTCGGCGTGGGCGTGACCAGCGCATCAGCGCACCTGCAGAGTCTCAAGCAGGCGCGTCTGGTCACCACCCGCAAGGAAGGCACCAAGGTGTTCTACCGGCTGACCGGACCCGACGTCGTTGACCTGTACGCCCGCCTCCAGCAGGTCGCCGACGCCCACGTCACCGACGTCGCCGCCGCTCGTTCGGCGTTCCTGGGCCCGGCCGACACCGAAGAGGTCGACCGGGACGAGCTGTGGCGCCGCGCCCAGAGCGGCGAGGTGATCGTCCTCGACGTCCGCCCGCAGGAGGAATACGTCGGCGGGCATATCCCCGGCGCGCTCTCCATCCCCCTGGATGCGCTGGCCGAGCGACTCGCGGAACTGCCGGAAGACACGGAGGTGGTCGCGTACTGCCGGGGCGCGTACTGCGTGCTGTCCTACGACGCCGTGCGACTGCTCAACGCCAACGGCCGCACGGCGCGGCGACTGAGCGATGGAATGATCGAATGGAGACTCGCCGACCTGCCTATCGCGGCCGGCCAGTGACCGAAGCATTGCCTCCGGCGACTCCTCCCGGCACACACCCAGCAGCGGAACCCAAGGAGACGGCCCCGTGGCGGCCCAGTCCGGTGGGCGCCGGCGCGTACATCGTCGATGGTGGCCGGCTGCAGTGCGCCCGGCTGCTGATCCTCCTGCAGCGTCACGTCCGGGTCCTGGCCTCCGGAACGCTCGTGCACGTGCGCACGCACGATCCGGTTGCCGGGATCGACCTACCGGCCTGGTGTCACATGACGGGGCACCTCTGGCTCGGGGCCGTCCCCGACGACACGGCGACAGCCACGTACGCCATCCAGGTCAGCGCCGCCGCCGTTCCGACACACCCTCAGCGCCCCTGGCGTCTTCAACCGCAGGCTGCCCAGCCGCCAGGACCCCCACCCGAACCCATCGCCTAGCCACCATCATCGCAGCTGAGGCAGCAGTCCCAGCCGCAGGCCAACCGAGGAATCGCTGATGAGCACGCAGAGCACCCAGTCTCAGAGCGCGCCCGCCGCTCAGAACAGCCCTCCGCCCATGGCCTCGACGATCGAGGCTGGCGCCGGGTGCCCTCCGGGCCTCGAGAACGGGCCGGTGTACTTGGATTACAACGGCACCACTCCCGTCGACACCCGTGTCGTCGACGCTTTGCTGCCCTACCTGCACACGCACTTCGGTAATCCCTCCAGCAGTCACTACTACGGTCAGGAACCGGCCGCCGCACTGGCCCGAGCCCGCACGCTGGTCGCCCGGCTGCTCAACACCAGCGGGGAGCACATCACCTTCACCGGTAGCGGATCAGAAGCCGACGCCCTGGCGATCCGCGGCAGCGCCGCGGCGGCCAAGGCCGCCGGGAACCTGGCCCCGCATCTCATCACCCAGGCCACCGAGCACCCGGCGGTGCTGGCTGCCTGCCACGATGCCGCCCGCAGCTTCGGCGGGCGGGTCACGGTCCTGCCCGTCGATGAGCACGGGCTCGTCCGGGCAGCGGACCTGCGGGACGCGCTGGGCCCGGACACCGTGCTCGTCTCGATCATGCACGCGAACAACGAGACCGGTGTCGTCCAGCCGATCGCCGAATTGACCGCGATCGCGCACCAGCACGGCGTGCTGGTGCACACCGACGCCGCTCAGTCCGTCGCCAAGATCCCCGTCGATGTGACCGCGCTCGACGTCGATCTGCTGACTCTGGTCGGGCACAAGATGTACGCCCCCAAGGGAATCGCCGCGCTCTACCTGCGCGATCCCGGCCTCGCCCTGGAGCCGATCGTGGGCGGCGGCGGTCAGGAACACGGCCGTCGCGCCGGGACCGAGAATGTGCCCTACGCGGTCGCGCTGGGCGCCGCCGCCGACCTGGCCGGCGCCGATCTCGCGGCCGGCTCACCAGCGCGTTTGTCTCTGCTTCGGGAGCGCCTCTTCCAGCAACTCGACGACGCTTTGGCGGGTCGGGTGCTGCTGAACGGGCACCCGCAGCACCGGCTCCCGCACGTTCTCAACATCAGCATCGAGGGAACCCGCGCCCACGAGCTCCTGCCTGCCTGCCCGCAACTGGCCGCCTCGGCCGGGTCGGCCTGCCATGCCGGCCTGCAAGCACCCTCGCCGGTGCTGACAGCGATGGGCTACCCCCCGGAACGCGCTTTGGCCGCGTTGCGTCTGACGCTGGGACGCTGGAGCACCACCAGCGACGTCGACCGGGCCGCCGCACAGATCATCAGCGCGGCCGCGTGAGCGGCGAGCAGCCCCTGCTGGAACCCAAGTCGTACAGCGAGACGTCCGTGTTCCATGCCGGCAACCTGCTGCGCGAGGCCCGCCGGCAGCGGTCGCTTCCCGATCTCGACGTTCCGGCCGTGTGCCTGCTGGACCCCGACGGCGACATCATCCGCCACCTCATCGACAGCGGACAGGGCCGGCTTCATCCCGGCTGGGCCTGCTACCACACCCAGATGTGGACCACCGACCTCGAGGGCCTCAGCCTCGGAGTGGTCGGGATGGCCGTCGGCGCGCCCTTCGCCGTTCTCGTGGCCGAGCAGCTGGCCGCCAGCGGCGCCGACCTCGTCATCAGCGTGACCTCGGCCGGGCAGATCCATCAGCTGGCCCAGCCTCCGTACTTCGTCCTCATCGAACGTGCCTGGCGTGATGAGGGAACCAGCATCCACTATCTGCCCCCCGCGCCGTGGAGCCACCTCAACACCGAACTGTCCCAAAAGCTGGCACAGGCCGACCTGGCTGTCGGTGAACCGATCCATCGCGGCTCCTCCTGGACAACGGATGCCCCCTACCGTGAAACACCCACGGCCATCGCCGCAGCGACCGCCGCCGGAATCTCCTGCGTCGAGATGGAAGCCGCCGCCCTGTATGCCTACGCCGCCGCCACCGACCGCAAGGTCGTCTGCCTGGCCCATGTCACCAACACCATGGCCGTCCACGGCGACGACTTCGAGAAGGGAACCGCGGGCGGGGCTCTGGCCGCGCTCCAGGTCGCTGCCGCCGTCGCCGCTGCGCTGCACCCTGGCACCGGGTCAAAGATGTTCAGTGGCAAGGGGTTCGACGCACACGACTAGCCAGCTGCGAGATCAGCCTGCTTGGGCGGCTCGGATGACTCCATGAACGGCTTGGCCGATGCGCGCGGGTGCGCTCTCGGGGTCGGGTTGGCCGGCGTCGAGCCAGGCGATCACCGCTTCGAGGGTGAGCGTGGGAACGAGCCGTGCCGCCCAGTTCCGCCACGGGCCGGGCGCGATGACGTCGGCGAGGTGATGCTCGGTGATCTCCGTGGAGGCCGAGCGAATCGTGTCGATGACATCGCGGAACTCCGGCTCCCGTGCCGCGTGGCGAAACAGAATCCGTCCGGGTCCGCGGCGGCGGCGCGAACGAGCGCCGGGATGCTGGCGTAATCAAAGTTGTCGACTCCGACGCTCTGGGCGAGCCGGGCGCAGGCCCGGTCGAGACCAGCTCGGTACATGGTGGTTTTCGAGTCGAAGTGCCGGTAGAGGATCACCCGGGTGATGCAGGCTTCGGCGGCCACATCATCCAGAGCGGTCGCGGCGAACCCGGTCCGGGCGAAGGCACGGGTCGCCGCGGCGAGGATCTGCTCGCGACGCTCGACGCGGGGCAGGCCGAGCACGGGCCTGCGGCGGATCTCATCACGGCACTGGCGCTGCCGCTGCCGATCCTGGTGATCTGTGAGCTGCTCGGCGTGCCGTACGAGGATCGCACCCAATTCCGCGCCTGGACCCAAGCCGCCGCGGACGTGTGCGACCGAGCCCGTTCCGAGCACGGGCTGGGCGAACTGTTCGGCTACGGCCAGGAACTGGTCTCCCGTAAGCGCCAGGAGCCCGGCGACGATGTGATCTCCCGGCTGTGCGCCACCGACGGCGTTTCCGGCGCCGAGGCGGCCGGTCTGTCCATGGCGCTGCTGTTCGCCGGACACGAGACCACGGTGGTCCAGATCGGCATGGGCGCGCTGCTACTCCTGACCCCCAGCAGTGGCAGGCCCTGCACGATGACCCGAGCCTGGTTCCGAACGCGGTCGAGGAAATCATGCGGGCACCGGGCAAGAGCAATGGGGGGATCCCTCGCTACGCGCGCACCGACCTAACCATCGACGGCGTCACTATCCGGGCAGGAGACCTTGTTCTGCTGGACAACGGCGCGGCCAACCACGACCCGGCCGTCTTCGCGGACCCAGACCGCGTTGACATCACCCGGCAGACAGCACACCTCAGCTTCGGGCACGGCATGCGCTACTGCATCGGCGCACCACTGGCCCACATCGAACTACAGACGGTCTTCGCCCAGCTGGTCCCCCGATTCCCAGCCCTGAGCCTGGCCGTCGACGTCGAGGACCTGACGGTACGCAGCGACACGCTGACCGCCGGACTGGTCGAACTACCGGTGACGTGGTGAGCGCCCGCCCGAGACAGCCTCCCGATTTTATAGCGACCGACCCGGTCGGTCGGTTATATTGACGGGATGGCTCGCCACATCCCTGACGACCGGTTCGCCGCTGTCGTCGCCGCCGCCGCGCAGGTCTTCATCGCCCACGGGTACCAGCGCGCACAGGTCCGCGACGTCGCCGAAGTCCTGGGC
>JANNPJ010000173.1:0-7370 GCA_031400005.1 Kineosporiaceae bacterium
GTGCCGGTTGAACCGGAGGAGCCCGAGTCGGTGGTTGAGCCAGAGGAGCCCGACCTGGTGCCGGTTGAACCGGAGGAGCCCGAGTCGGTGGTTGAGCCAGAGGAGCCCGATCTGATGCCGGTTGAACCGGAGGAGCCCGAACTGGTGTCGGCCGAACCGGAGGAGCCCGAGCCGGTGGTGGTTGGCTCGGAGGAGCCTGAACCGGAGGAGTCTGAGCCGGTGGTGGTCGAATCGGAGGACCCGGATCGAATTTTGGTCAAGGTTGACGCCGCCGAGCCCGATCCTCCTGAGCCACAGACTATTTTCGTGAGGTCGGCCGATTTGAAGGACGCGAAATCGGTCCGCCCTCGGCGGACGAAGGTAGGACGGCGTCGAGGCCGAGTGCGTCTCAAACCACTGCCGGGGCCGTCCCAAGCGAGCTCATCCGGTCTGGCATCCGCCGGCCCCGTCTCGCCCGGCCACGCCTCGCCCGGCGTCCATCCCTTCGTCGTCGATGCGGACAGGTCCGCATCGAGTGGATCGCCGTCGGAGGTAGCCGGGTCGGGGCGCCTGACGGCCGAAGCCACGAATGCGAACGGATCGGGTCGTGATTCGCAGGGCGTTGTGATCTCCGAGGCACTGCGCTTCAAGCCCTATGTGCGCCCTGACAAGCCGGGAACAAAGCGGGCGACCAAGCCCGCAGTCGAGCCGGTGACCAAGCCGGAGAGCCAGGCGGCGGGGACGGAACCGGAGACCACACCAGAAACCGACCCAGAGACCACGCCGGAGACCAGATCAGAGACCGACCAGGAGGCGCGACCGCCGACCCGTCCGTCCGGGCTCGACAACGGTGAACGGACACCTGCCGAAGTCGATCCGGTCGAGGACCGTCCCTGAGAAGCGGGCCGGCCACGAGGTCGACACTGGCCTGGTCGCCCGGCCTCCGTGTGCTGCCCGCACCCGGGCGGATAGGCTGCGGAGGGAAAATGTGATCGGCGACGAGCAGGAGCGCATACGTATGGCAACCATCGAGGCCGTCGGAGCCCGCGAAATCCTCGACTCGCGAGGTAACCCCACCGTTGAGGTCGAGGTGGCCCTGGACGACGGGACGCTGACCAGCGCCGCGGTTCCATCTGGTGCATCCACCGGCGCTTTCGAGGCCGTCGAGCGCCGGGACGGCGACAAGGCGCGCTATGGGGGCAAAGGCGTCGAGCAGGCGGTAACCGCCGTCCTCGACCAGATCGGCCCGGAACTGCTCGGCTTCGATGCCTCCGACCAGCGCCTGATTGACCAGGCGATGATCGATCTGGATGGCACGGACAACAAGGGTTCGCTCGGTGCGAACGCCATTCTCGGGGTGTCGCTGGCTGTGGCCAAGGCCGCCGCGAAGTCGGCCGATTTGCCGCTGTTCCGCTACCTCGGTGGCCCGAACGCGCATGTCCTGCCGGTGCCGATGATGAACATCGTGAACGGCGGGGCGCACGCGGACAGTGGCGTCGACGTCCAGGAGTTCATGGTTGCTCCGTTCGGCGCATCGACCTTCAAGGAAGCGCTGCGCTGCGGCACCGAGATCTACCACTCACTGAAGTCGGTGCTGAAGGCCCAGGGGCTGAGCACCGGGCTCGGGGACGAGGGTGGCTTCGCGCCCAGCGTGTCGGGGACCACCGCCGCGCTCGAACTGATCGCCACCGCGATTGAGAAGGCCGGGTACACCCTCGGTACTGACGTCGGTCTCGCGCTGGACGTCGCTGCCACGGAGTTCTTCTCCGACGGCAACTATGCCTTCGAGGGCAGCAAGCGCAGCACCTCGGACATGATCGACTTCTACACCCAGTTGCTGGCTGACTTCCCCTTGGTGTCGATCGAGGACCCGCTTGACGAGAACGACTGGGAAGGCTGGTCGGCGCTCACCGCGGCGATCGGTGACCGGGTCCAGATTGTCGGCGACGACCTCTTCGTCACCAACCCGGTGCGGCTGCAGAAGGGCATCGACACCGGCGCCGCCAACGCGCTGCTGGTCAAGGTCAACCAGATCGGCACCTTGACGGAGACGCTCGACGCGGTCTCGCTGGCGCATCGCAGCGGCTACCGCTGCATGATGAGTCACCGTTCCGGCGAGACCGAGGACACCACGATCGCCGACCTTGCCGTCGCCGTCGACTGCGGTCAGATCAAGACCGGCGCCCCGGCGCGCTCGGACCGGGTGGCCAAGTACAACCAGCTCCTGCGGATTGAAGAAGAACTGGACGACGCCGCGGTCTACGCCGGTCGCGGTGCATTCCCGAGGTTCGCTCGGCGATGACTCCACGCCGTCCCCCGGCCCCCGCAGAATCCGGCCAGCGGCCGGGTACCTCTGCGGCGGGTCGGGGCCGTCCGGCCGGGCCGCCCTCGGGCAAGGCCCGGGCCGGGCGAGCTCCCGGATCCCGCCCTCCGGCGTCATCTCGCCCGGCGGGATCCACCCGGCCTCGGCCAGGTGCCGCGGGACGGGCTGAGGGGACGCGCGGGGGAACCCGGGCCGGCAGCGGCCGCCCGCTGTGGGTGCTCGGTGCCGTCGGTGTGGTGCTCGCCATGCTGATCCTTCCGTACTTCCAGAAATGGCTGATCCAGCGCTCGGAAATCGAGGCCGCCCGGGCCCAGGTGGCCCAATCGCAGCGGGATGTGGCCGATCTGCAGAGGCAACGTGACCGCTGGCTCGACAGCGACTACATCAAGTCTCAGGCCCGGCTCCGGCTGGACTACGTGATGCCCGGGGATATTGGTTACGTGGTGTCCGACCCCGAATCCGATGTGGCAGCGGAGGATTCGGACAGTCCGACGACCCGGGCTGTGGTCGAGGACCGGCCCTGGTTCTCGGATCTCTGGCTTTCCGCCCAGGTCGCGGCCGACCCGGACGGCACCGGCGGAACGGGCGCCGGTCAGCGCGCCGGTACCCGTTGAGCACGCCCAGCACCGCGGAGTCGGGCGGCACCGTTGAGTCAGACAGCACCGTTGATGCGGTCGGGATCATCGAGACGGTCGATCAGGCGGATTTGGACGCCGTCCAGCGTGAGCTCGGTCGTCCGCCGCGAGGCGTGGTGGCGATCGCGCACCGCTGTCCGTGCGGGCAGCCGGACGTCGTCCAAACCGTTCCTCGGTTGGACGACGGCACGCCCTTCCCGACCATGTACTACCTGACCTGTCCGCGAGCCGCCGGTGCGATTGGCACGCTGGAATCGCAAGGCGTGATGCGGGAGATGACCGCGCGCCTCGGCAGCGACCCGGACCTCAGGTCCCGGTACCAGGCCGCGCACGAGGACTATCTGCGCCGCCGGGAGCACCTTGCCATGGTGCCCGAGATCGCCGGTGTCTCCGCGGGCGGCATGCCGGATCGGGTGAAGTGCCTGCACGTGCTTGCCGCGCACGCGCTCGCGGCCGGCCCCGGCGTGAACCCGCTCGGTGACGAGGTCCTGGCCGCGTTGCCGCCGTGGTGGGCCAAGGGTCCCTGCGGTCGACCGGAGCCCGGTGCCGACGAGTGAAGAGAGTGGCAGCGATCGACTGCGGCACCAATTCAATTCGCCTGCTGATTGCGGACGTCGATCCGGCAACCGGCACACTCGTCGATCTGGATCGCCGGATGGAGGTCGTCCGGCTCGGCGCGGGCGTCGATCGGACCGGTGAGATCGCCCCAGAGGCGATGCAGCGCACCTTGGAAGCCACCGACCGGTACGCGAACTTGTGCCGCGCGGCGGGGGTCGGCGCGGTCCGGTTCGTGGCGACCTCGGCCAGTCGAGACGCGCGCAACCGCGACGAGTTCGTCACCGGCGTGCGGCGCATTCTGGGGGTCGAGCCGGAAGTGATCGCCGGGTCGGCCGAAGCCGCGCTGTCGTTCGCCGGAGCCACCAGCGGATTGTCGGCTGAACACCAACCGCCTTTCCTGGTAGTCGATCTCGGTGGCGGTTCAACCGAGATCGTGCTGGGGGAGCGGTCGGTCGAGGCGGCATTGTCCGTGGATATCGGCTGCGTCCGGCTGACCGAGCGGCACCTGGACAGCGATCCGCCGACGGCGACCGAACTGGCCGCGGCGACTGCCGACGTGGACACCGCACTCGATCTGGTTGCCGCACAGGTACCGCTGGCCCGGGCCCGCACCTTGGTCGGTGTGGCCGGCACGGTGACCACGATCACCGCGCATGCCCTTGGCCTGCCGGCCTATGATCCGGTGGCGCTGCATGGCTCAACGATGGACGTGGGCCGGGTGCTGGCAGCCTGCGATGACCTGATCGCGATGCCCACGGCGGCTCGGGCGGCATTGCCGTTCATGCATCCCGGCCGAGTCGACGTGATCGGCGCCGGCGCGCTGATCTGGCGCCGAGTGGTCGAGCGGGTAGCAAAGGTTGCCCCGGTGACGGACGTGGTCACGAGTGAGCACGACATCCTCGACGGGATCTGCTGGAGTCTGGCCCGGCAGTCTACTCGGGAGTAACCTCGGGTTCGCCGGCTATTCCGACGGAGGTCGTTGATGCCCATCCCGCGTTCGGCAGATGTGATCGTGATCGGTTCTGGCTTCGGCGGCAGCGTCGCTGCGCTGCGGCTGGCCGAGAAAGGTTACTCAGTGACCGTTCTGGAGGCCGGTCGGCGGTTCGCGGACGACGAGTTCGCCCGCACGTCCTGGCGGCTCAACCGGTACCTCTGGGCACCACGGTTGCGGCTGTTTGGCATCCAGCGAATCCACCTGCTGAAGGACGCCGTGATCCTGGCCGGATCGGGCGTCGGGGGTGGATCGCTGGTGTACGCGAACACGCTGTACCGGCCGCCGTCGGCGTTCTTCCAGGACCTGCAGTGGGCGCATGTGACCGACTGGGCCGACGAGCTGGATCCCTTCTACGATCAGGCCAGCCGGATGCTTGGCGTCGTCACCAATCCCACGCACACACCGGCCGATCGGGTGATCAAAGCCGTGGCCGAGCGGATGGGTGTCGGTGAGACCTTTCGTCCCACCCCGGTCGGGGTGTACTTCGGTCGACCCGGAATTCAGGACGACGATCCCTACTTCGGTGGTGCCGGGCCACGCCGGACCGGCTGCACGGAGTGCGGCGGCTGCATGACTGGATGCCGGGTCGGTGCGAAGAACACTCTGGTGAAGAACTATCTGCACCTGGCCGAGCGGGCCGGCGTCCGGGTTGAGCCGTTGACCACGGTCACCGGCTTGCGCCGGGTCAACGACGGGACCGGCGACTGGGAGGTGACGACCGAGCGGACCGGCCGATGGTTCGCCAAGCAACGGCGGACCCTGCGGGCCGGGCAGGTGGTGATCGCCGCCGGTACCTGGGGTACGCAGAATCTGCTGCACCGGATGAAGGCGTCCGGTGCGATCCCGGAGCTGTCCGACACGCTGGGGGAGCGGACCAGGACCAACTCCGAGGCCATCATCGGCAGTGGCCGAACGCGGCGCGATCCGAACACCGATTACAGCACCGGCGTCGCGATCACCTCGTCGTTCCACCCTGACCCGGACACCCATATTGAACCCTGCCGGTACGGCCGGGGCAGCAACGCGATGGGCTTGCTGCAGACCTTGGCCACCAACGGCGACAGTGAGATACCGCGCTGGCGGCAGCTGTTGATGACGTTCTGGGGTCAGCCGGGGGCGCTTGCCCTACTGAACCTGCGCAGGTGGAGCGAGCGGACGGTGATCCTGCTGGTGATGCAGAGCCTGGACAACTCGCTGACGACGTTCCTGCGGAAGAACCGGTTCGGCCGTACCGTGCTCAGTTCCCGGCAGGGCCACGGTCAGCCGAACCCGACGTTCATTCCGGCCGGATACCACGCTAATCAGTTGGTCGCCGAGGAGATCGGCGGATTGCCGGGCGGGACCTGGAACGAACTCCTCGAGATCCCGCTGACCGCGCACTTCATCGGCGGCTGCGCGATCGGGGCGGACGGCAGATCCGGCGTCGTCGACGCCTATCACCGGGTACATGGCTGCCCCGGATTGCACATCGTCGACGGCTCGACGGTGTCGGCGAACCTGGGGGTGAATCCGTCCCTGACGATCACCGCCCAGGCCGAGCGGGCCTTCGCGTTCTGGCCGAATCGCGGCGAGCCGGACCCGCGCCCGGCTCACGGCGAGCCCTACCGCCGTATCGTTCCGGTCCCGCCTCACGAGCCAGCCGTCCCGGCCAACGCTCCTGCTGCTCTCCGGCTGACGCGTCGTTCCGATCCCCCCTCGCGAGATCCTGATGGCCAATTCGGCCCTGCCCGCACGTAGTCATTCGCGTCTCCGCCGGGCCAGGAGAAGGCAGTCAGCTCCGGGTAGACCGGTAAACAGGCCTTGTTGATCTTCGTTTCACCGGTTTAGGCGGAGCTGACGCCATCCGGGGCGCTCTGCTCACCCCTGCTTGGCGGCCCCGCGCCACGACGGTGGAATAAGCCAGCAGGGTCTCCGTAACCCTAAACCTGATGGTGCCCCCGGCGGGGCCTGCCACAGATCCGGACCGGATAGGCGGTGGTGCAATAACGGTGTCGATGGTGGTCTCGCTGCCATAGCCAGAGACCAGCAAGCCACCCTAGCTCAGTCACACTTGCTGGATTACAGTGCAAAGTCTACTCTTGGAGAGTATCAATCGCGCCAGAATCGGAGTCCTGTGGCAACCTTGAAGCGACGAGGCGGCTTACCGGTCGAGTTCGCCCAGGCCCCGATGCGCACCGTCCGCACCAGTGACGCCGGCGCCGTCTACGCGCATCCCGCCGCTCAGATGGCCCGGCTCGAAGCCAAAGGCCTTCTGCACAAGGTCGCCGTGGGCTACTACGTCGTCGTCCCGCAAGACCGGGTCGGGACCGACTGGCGGCCCACCATCGAGGCCGCTGCCGCCGGTATCGCCACCGCCGCTGTAGGCGCCGGGCACGCTGTCCTGATGGGCCTGTCCGCCGCCCGCCTGCACCACGCCATTCCCCGCGCCCTCAGCACCGGCATCGTCGCCGTCCCCGACGATCGCCGCGATCTCAGCCTGCGCGACCGCGACGCCACCATCCACTTCGTGAAGCGCAACACCGACACCCTCGACGCCGAGCTGATGACCACCGACCTCGGCCCCTGCCTCGTCACCACACCCGAGCAAACCGTCCTCGACCTCGCCCACCGTCCGGGCCTCGGACACGCCGAACCCGAAGCCCACGCCGCCATCACCACCCTCCTGCCCCGCTGCACCGATACAACCTTGGAACGCCTCGCCGGCCAGCAGCGACTACGCGCGGCCCTGACCCGGGTGCGACGCGCGCACCAGGAGCCACGATGAGCAGACCGATCGGGTTGCAACCAGACGACCTCACCCGCACCATGTCCGCGTTCGGCGTCGCCGAAACGCAGGTACGCCGCGACCACGCCGTCTCCCACATCCTCGCCACCCTCAGCC
>JANNPJ010000210.1:0-24840 GCA_031400005.1 Kineosporiaceae bacterium
CCGGTGCCCGCGGCGGGCGGTGCACGGGCCGCATCCGCGCCTTGGGGTTGGTCGCCGCTGCGGTCGCGTCGAACGTGGGGTCCTCGATGTCGTGGCACATCCCCTTGACGTAGTCGGCGCCCATCGGCTCGACATCCAGGAGCGCGCCGCAGTGGTCGAGGTGGAACGTGCCGTGGTTCGGGTCCTTGATCTGGTAGCGGAAGTCCATGAACTGCGGCGGCGCGCCGATGTCGAGCTGCAGGCCCTTGAAGATCGTTATCACGTCGGTGCCCTCGTAGCCCAGCGCGCGCTGCATGCGCCTGGTGTAGATCGGGCTGGACGCCGCCCACTCCTCGATCGCGATCTGCAGCATCTCCTCGCGCCCGAACGCCTCGATGCACCAGACCATCCCCGAACGGTCGATCAGGTGCCCCGCGAGAAGTAGCTCGGGAACCAGAACGGCGAGCTCGTCGCGGGTGAGGTCCGCGTACCGGCTCATTCGGCCGCCTTCGTCCGTTCGGCCTTCGCGCGCTGGGCGATCAACTTCTCCACCGTGCTCTGAAGTGTGGTGCCGTTGCCCCAGCCGATGTACGGGTGCAGGTGCAGCACGAGCTCGCGCAGCTGCTCGACGGTCAGCTCGCGGTTCGCCAGCGCGCCGCCCAGCTGCAACTCCAGCAGGTCGCCGCGCCCGAGGGCGGCGGTGACGCCGAGCGTCAGCAAGCGCCGGTCGCGCAGGTTGAGGTAGGGCCGGGCCCAGATCTCGGCGAACAGCCGCTCGACGGTGAAGTCGATGGACGGCACGTCGGCTCCCTCCGGCACGAGCGTGCTGAAGCCCTCGCCGTAGGTTCGGTCCATCATCCGCAGGCCGCGCTCGCGGGTGTCCTCCGGCATCGGCTCGCCGAGCTCGCCCCGGTAGACGTCAACGATCTTGGCCCGGGTGACGTCGGCGTAGGGCACTTCCAGCCCGATCTCGCCGGCCAGTTTCTGCAGCCCGTCGAGGTCCTTCTGGGCCAGGTTCTGGAACCCCTCGGTGTCGCCCATCGAGACGCCGCCGGCCAGCAGCTTGAGCATGAGCAACGCCGACGTCGAGTCGTCGCTGCCTTTCTCCAGCACCCTGATCAGCGACGTCAGCGGCACGCCCGCCGCGGCAGCGACCCCGGCCGCCTCCCGTACAAGCGACCACTGCCCGTAGGTGATGAGGTTTCGGGCCAGCTTGGCCGCCATGCCCGTGCCGAGTGGCCCGGTGTGAACCACGGCCTTGCCGAAGTCCTCCAGCACCGGGAGAGCCTTCTCGATCGCGTCGTCCGGGCCGCCCACCATGACGACGAGGCCGTTCTTCGAAGCCGCCATCCCCCCGGTCACCCCGGCGTCGAGCAGCGGGACGCCGTGCTCCGCACACAGGGACCCCAGATCGCGGACGGCGGACACCGACACCGTGGACAGCAGCACCACGACGAGCCCGTTGTGAGCGGCCGACAGCACCCCCTCGGGCCCGCTCAGCACGTCGCGGGCCTGGCCCTCGTCCACGACGGCGACCAGCACGACGTCGCTGGCAGCGGCCACGGCGGCGGGCGACCCGGTCGGTGCCGGCACCCCGTCGAGGCCGTCGGTGGCGTCGGGCCGGACGTCGAAGACCGCCGACGGTGGGCGGCCGCTGGTCACCAGGCTGACGGCGACCCCGCCACCGATCATGCCCAGCCCGATGACGCCGACGCGGGCCGGGCGGGTGGGAGCAGATGCTTCGGTCACGATCAGCCCTTCCTCGGCCCAAGTTCCGGAATGCACGCGGCGATCTCGATGATCTCGTCGAGGTCCTCCGCCAGCAGGAAGCCCGCCCGCACCGCCTCCTGGGCACTGGAACGGAACCGGGACAGGTAGTCCGGCCGGCCGCCCGGGTACAGCCGGCGCAGAAGATCGGCGTCGAACGGACGGGTGGAGCCGAAGAGCGCCTCCAGTGACTCGCCCTGGCCGAGTCCGGACAGGGCAGCCACCGGCACGTCGACCCAGGGTGTGCGGACGCCGCCGCGGGCGATGCCGTCGCCGTTCACCACCAGTTCGCCGTTCCCGGTGACCTCGAGGCGGGCCGCCCGTGGGGGTGGTTCGCCGGTGCGCACCCAGCGTTCCAGCCCGGCCAGCGCCGCCTGGGCGACGTAGTGAGCCTGCGGTCCACCGTTGACCAGCGCCGCCCAGGTGACCCCGAGCGGGTCGGCCGTCGGGATCAGCAAGGCAGCCAGATCCTGGGCGGCGAGCAGACCGGAGTCCCGAAAACCCGCGCTCAGGGTGTAGGTGTCGGCGTGCGCCGCGCCGGCAACCTCCCAGAGCCGTAGCCGGTCGTCGTCCGGCTGCCGCGAGCCGAGAGCGGCCAGAAGGCCGACGACATCGGTCTCGCTCTGCACGATCAGCACGGGCGCCCGGCCGTCGGTCCGCACCCGGACGGCGCCGGCCCGCTCTTTGCCATCCCAGCCGTCGAGAGAGGCGGTTTTCCCTGGCCGGCCGTGAATCAGGTAGCCGTCGTAGCCGCCAGCCAGCGGGGCGACCGCGTTGACGTAGGTCACGAGGTAGGCGGCCGACTGCGAGTTGCCCACGGCCAGAACGCACGATGCCTCGGGCAGCAACTGCCCGACCGCCCGGGCCGCCGCCGCGAAGATCCCGAACGCGAACGCGTCACCGGGGTGCGCGAGGCCGCCGTACCGCGCGGGGTCACACATTTGGAGGGGTGGCAACCCGAACTCGAGGGTGAACGAGCCATGTCCATCGATTCCCTGCCGCTGCGCGGACACCCCGATCCAGGCAGCCCCGGAGCGCACGATCTGCCGGTGCGTCAAGAGCCACCCGGCAGCCACGTCGGTGCCGGACGACACGTTGAGCCATTCCACCACCACAGTGCCCGAGAACCCCGCCAGCGGCCGGTGCACGACGAGCCGGGTCCGGAAGCCGGCCCGGTCCCGCTCCCGCGCGGGCCAGACGCCGTCGTCCGCGGCCGCCCCGATGAGCTCGTAGGCCTGGGCGTCGCCCGAGAAGACATACTCCTCCACCACGTAGCCGACGTCGGCCAGGTCAAAGGAGGTCGCCAGCAACGTGATCGGCCCCGGGACCGGCCCGTCAATGCTCATCTGGCTCGGCGCCCGGCTGACGGCACGCGATGAGATCGCCCGTCTTGATGTCCACACCGGGCAGCGTAATAGAATTGGAGTACAACTTCAATGAAAGGAAACGGTCATCACCGCGAGGCCATGGACTAGAATCTGGTTTCACGAAATGATCATCGAGGGCTAGGGCACAGCCATGGAACTCTTCAGCACTGAGCACCCGTTCACGACCGGCGTCGACATCTCGTCGGCTGCGTTCTGGGCCCGTTCCGTCGAAGAGCGGGACGAAGCGTTCAGCCGACTGCGGGCGGAGGCACCGGTCAGCTGGCACCAGCCGGCCGACTGGCACGAACCACACCCGCAGAAGGGGTTCTGGGCGGTCACCCGGGCGGCCGAGATCCGCGAGGTCAGCCTCAACAGCTCGGTGTTCTGCTCCAGCAACGGCACCACGCTAGACCCGATGGATCCCGCCTTGTCCACGGCCGCGAGCTTCTTCCTGACCATGGACGAACCCTCGCACTCGCGCTACCGCGGCCTCATCAGCGCGGCGTTTACCCCGAAGGCGATCCGGCAGATCGCCCAGCAGATCGAGGCCAACGCGGAGAAGATCGTCGACGACCTGGCTGGCGCGGGTGACGTCGACTTCGTCCAGGCCTGTTCCGCTCGGCTTCCGATGGCCACGGTGTCGGACCTCGTCGGGGTACCCGAGTCCGACCGTGCCCGCCTCGCACTGGCCGCCGAGCGCCTGGTCGGGGGCGCCGACGTGCCCGGGCGCCCGCTCGAGGAGATCTACGAACTTCTGGCGGGCGAGATGTTCCACATCTTCGGCACCGGCCAGGAGTTGGCCGCTCACCGCCGAGCCCATCCGACCGACGACCTGCTGACCAACCTGGTCCAGGCCGAGATCGACGGGCAGCGGCTGTCGGACGACGACATCGGCGCCTTCCTGGTTCTGATCAGCGTGGCCGGCAACGACACGACGAAACAGACCACCTCCCTGGGCAGCCTGGCGTTGCAGGCTAACCCGAACCAGCGGGACTGGCTGCTGGAGAACGTCGACGGCCGCATCGGGCGCGCCACCGAGGAACTCGTGCGCTGGGTCTGCCCCGTCATCCAGTTCGCCCGCACGGCTACCGAGGACACCGAGCTCGGCGGGCAGCAGATCGCGGCCGGTGACAAGGTCGTCCTCTTCTACTGCTCGGGCAACCGCGACGAATCCGCGTTCCCGGCCGCCGCGACCTTCGACCTCTCCCGAACACCGAACCCGCATCTCGGGTTCGGTGGTGGAGGAGCGCACTACTGCCTCGGGAACGGAGTAGCGAAGATTCAGCTGCGCGCTCTGTTCAAGCAGCTGCTCACCCGAATCCCGAGTATCGAGTTCGGCGAACCGGTCCGGATGCAGAGCAATTTCATCAACGGCGTCACGAAGCTGCCGGCCCATGTTGGCTGACGGGTCGGCTGATCTCGCGGGTAGGGAGGCTCTCGTGTTCGTGATCCTTGACCGGGAGAAGTGCACCGGGCTGGGCATCTGCGAGTCCATCTCGCCCGAACATTTCGAGATCGACGACGAGGGTCGGCTGGTCCTGCTGAGCGACGAGTTCGGCGAGGAGGAACGCGAGCTGATGGAGGAGGCGGTCCGGGCTTGCCCGACCGCGGCTCTCCGACTCGCGGGCCGCCGTGACTGACGCACTCGTCGTCGTCGGGGCTTCCCTGGCCGGTCTGCGAACCGTCGAGGCGGCCCGCCGGCACGGGTTCACGGGTCCAGTGACCCTGATCGGCGCCGAGCCCCACCTGCCGTACGACCGCCCGCCGCTCTCCAAGGAGTTCCTCGCTCCCGAGGCTGAGGAACGCTACCTCGCCGAAGAAGCCCACCTGCGCGACGACCTCGCCGTCGAGTTGCTGCTCGGCGAACCGGCCGATGGGCTCGACGGCCCCGGGCGCACCGTCCTGGTCGGCGACCGAGCCGTCCCGTTCGGTTCGCTGGTGATCGCCACCGGTTCCACCCCACGCACCCTGCCCGGTTGCGAGGGCCGTCCCGGCGTCCTGACTCTGCGCACCCTGGACGACGCCCGTCACCTGCGCGAACACCTCCACAGCGGAGCGCGGATCCTGGTTGTGGGAGCCGGGTTCATCGGTTCCGAGATCGCCTCGGCCGCGAAGACGTACGGCAACCAGGTGACGATCGTCGAGGCGGCGCCGGTTCCGCTGGTCCGCGCCGCAGGCGCCGAGCTCGGGCGCGCGCTGGCCGTCCTCCACGAACGGAACGGCACCGACCTTCGGCTCGGCGTGTCGGTCGCCGCCCTGGAGGACGACGGGCAGGTGGCCCTCTCCGACGGAACCTCCCTCGAGGTAGACCTCGTCGTAGTCGGCATCGGTTCGAGCCCCGCGACCGATTGGCTGGCCGGTTCCGGCGTCGCCCTGCACGACGTCGACGGCGGTGTGCTGTGCGACGAGTACCTGCAGACCTCGGTGGCGGGCGTCTACGCCGCCGGCGACGTCGCGCATTGGCCGAACCCGCTCATGGACGTGCCGCTGACCCGGCTGGAGAACTGGACCGCCGCGACCGAGATGGGCGCGGCTGCCGCCCGAAACGCGATCGCCACCGAGCGGGACCGCACGCCGTTCCAGACCGTGCCCTACGTCTGGAGCGACTGGTACGGCAGCCGGATCCAGTTCGTGGGCCGACCCACCGACGGCGAGATCCGCGTCGTCGTCGGTGACCTGACCGGTCCGCGGTTCGTGGCCCTCTACCGGTCCGGCGACCGAGTGGTCGGGGCCCTGTCCGTCAACCAACCCGGCAAGATCATGAAGTACCGCCGGCTCATTCACAACCGGAGCTCCTGGCAGGCCGCGCTGGACCTGTTCGCGACGCCCGCCGCCTGAACACACATTGTCTGACCACAAGGAAGTGCCCAGCATGGTGCAATCCCGAAGCGCCGTCCTCCGGGGAACCGGTGACCCGTTCACGATCGAGCCGATCGAACTCGAGGAGCCAAGGCCCGGCGAGGTGCTCGTACGGATCGTGGGCTCCGGGTTGTGCCACACCGACGAGATGGCCCGTACCGGCCTCCTCGGTGAGGCTTTCCTGCCCGCCGTCCTGGGACACGAAGGGTCGGGCGTGATCGAGAAAGTGGGCCTCGGCGTGACCGCGGTGGTCCCCGGGGACCACGTCGTCCTCTCCTTCGACTCGTGCGGTACATGCGGGTCATGTGTCGCCGCCCGACCCGCCCTGTGCGCGAACTTCGAGCTGCACAACCTGTTCGGCAGCCGGACGGACGGATCCGGTGTGGCAACGGACGCCTCCGGGACATCCCTGACCAGCCGCTGGTTCGGTCAGTCGTCGTTCGGGGAGTACGCGATCGCGACGGCGCGCAGTCTGGTCAAGGTCGACCCTGACCTGCCGCTCGAGCTCCTCGGTCCACTCGGCTGTGGGATCCAGACCGGAGCCGGGTCGGTGCTCAATGTGCTGAAACCCGCTCCGGGCCAGTCGATCGCAATCTTCGGGGCGGGGGCGGTGGGTCTTTCGGCCGTGATGGCCGCCCGGGCCGCCGGTGCCTCCGACATCGTCGCCGTGGACCTCAACCCCGAGCGGCGCGCGCTCGCGCTCGAGCTCGGTGCCACCAGGGCGGTGGACGGCGCCGACCCCGCCCTGGCTGCGGCGGTGAAGGGCGACGGCCCCGGTCTGGACTGCAGCTTCGACAGCACCGGGGTCGCCGCCGTGATGACCACGGCCATCGAGGTGCTGCGCCGACCTGGATCCGCGGTACTCGTGGGCGCCGGGCTGGACATGCTCACCGTGCATCCAGCTTTCCTCGTCGGCAAGACGGTGACCTACGTGTACGAGGGTGATTCGCTCCCCCAGGTTTTCATCCCGCGGCTGATCCACCTCTGGCGCCATGGAGCCTTCCCGTTCGACCGCCTGATCCGGACGTACCCGCTGGACAAGATCAACGATGCCGAGGCCGACGTGCAGGCCGGGCGCACGGTCAAAGCGGTCTTGATTCCCGACCAGATTTCACCCCATGACCTCGGTTCGCTGGAGTCGGCCGCGAAAACGACTGATCAGAAGGTGAGTTCGTGAGCACCCTGAGTCCCGTCCCGCTGGCCGAGACGCCCGCCTGGACGGACGAGGTCGACGTCCTCGTCGTTGGAGCGGGCATGGCCGGAACGGCGGCGGCTCTGGAGGCTGCCGCGTCCGGCGCCCGGGTACTGGTGATCGATCGCGGTGGCCGGCTGACCTGCACGAGCGCGATGGCCGGCGGCCACTTCTACCTGGGCGGCGGCACACCGGTGCAGGAGGCGAACGGCTGGCCGGACACGCCGGAGGACATGGCGGCCTACCTGCGGCAGATGTCTCCGGACTGCGACCCGGAAAAGATCCGGCTGTACACCGAGGGCAGCGTGGAGCACTTCCACTGGCTGGAGTCGCTCGGTTTCGAGTTCGAGCGCTCCTACTATCCGCACAAGGCCGTCATCCAGCCCGGGACGCAGGGCGTCATGTTCACCGGCAACGAGAAGTGCTGGCCGTACAAGGATGTCGCCCGTCCGGCCCCGCGCGGGCACAAGCCGCCGCGGGCAGGGGATCTCGGCGGCGGGTCACTGGTCGTGGAGCTGGCTCTGGACCGGCTGGCCGCCCTCGGCGTCGAGGTCCGTTTCGACACCGGCGCGACCGCCCTGGTGACGGACATCGACGGGACCATCGCGGGCGTGACCTGGAAGCGTTATGAGGAGACCGGCGCGATCCGGGCGGCGGCTGTGGTGATTGCCGCTGGCGGGTTCGTGCTCAACACCGAGATGGTTCAGGAGTACGCCCCGCGGCTCGGGGCCCTCTTTCAGCGCGGAATGGCACTGGGGAGTACGTACGACGACGGGCTGGGAATCCGGCTCGGCGAGTCCGTCGGTGGCGTGGCCGACCACATGGAGGGCGCCTTCTTCACCGGGCCCTTCTATCCGCCCGAGGGCAGCCTGAAGGGCATCGTGGTGAACAAGCTCGGGCAGCGGTTCGTGGCCGAGGACGTGTACCACGCCCGGATGTCAGCCTTCGTGTTCGACCAGCCGGACCAGGCCGCCTACCTGATTCTCGACTCTGCCACGATGGTCCAGCCGGCGTACAAGTTCCAGCCACTCGTCGACGGCTGGGACACCGTCGAGGATATGGAGCGCGGGCTCGGAATCCCCGAGGGCAGTTTGGTCGCCACGATGAACGCCTACAACGACGCGGCGGCCGGCGGGAAAGACCCGGTGTTCCACAAGGCGGACGAGTACGTCGTCCCCCTGACCGAAGGCCCCTGGGGAGCGTACGACCTCACGCCGGGCGCCTGCTTCTACGCCGGGTTCAGCTGCGGCGGCCTGCGGGTGACACCGGACGGGCAGGTGCTCCGGCCGGACGGCTCGCCCGTCACCGGGGTCTACGCGGCCGGGGCCTGCGCATCGAACATCGCGACCGACGGACGCGGCTACTCCTCCGGCACCCAGCTCGGCGAGGCGTCGTTCTTCGGCCGGCGCGCCGGTCGGCATGCCGCCGCGACGGCGGCCGCCACGTCGGCCGCCGTCGCTGGGGTGGCGGATCCGAAATGACGGCGAGCGAGAGCACTCAGCGCAGCGAGAACCCGGTCGACCTCGTCGGGTTCCACTACAGCGAGGCCACGACCGCCGAGATCGACCAGGTGGAGTCGTATTTCGTACCACTGGCCGATAGCGTCCGCCGACTCAACAACACGGTGGTCCGCAGCGTGGCCGACGAGACCGCAGTGCGTGCGGCCACGGCCGAGATCGAGCAAATCATCGCCCGACTCGAGACCGGGGCACCACAGGGCCCAGTCGGCGTGTCGTTCAACGCCGCGGGCCGCAGCTGGCAGTGGGGCAACGCCGCCGTCGGTCCGCGCAACGCGGTCGCTCCGCCGCTTCGCTTGCGCACCGACCCGGACGGCGTGACCCGTGGGGAGGCAGAGCTCGGGGCCGCGTACGAAGGGCCACCCGGCCTGCTCCACGGAGGCATCGTCGCCCTCCTGGTCGACCATCTCCTCGGGGTGACCGCCAGCTCCGGTGGCCGGGCGGCCGTGACCGGGACGCTCACCCTGTACTACCGGCGTGGAACCCCGCTCGGGCCGGTACGTCTCGAGGGCCGCATCGTGCGCGCGGAAGGGGTCAAGATGTTCGTCGAGGCACGGGTCTTCGACAGCAGCGATGGTCTGACCGTGGAGGCCGAGGGCATCTGGATCGTCCCCCGATGGGCCCGTGACCGCCGCCTTGACGAGAGCGAGAACGTATGAGGCACGGCATCGTCCTGTTCGCGAGCGATCGCGGCATCACGCCCGCCGTCACGGCCAAGGCGGCCGAAGACGCCGGTTTCGACACCTTCTACGTGCCCGAGCACACCCACATTCCGGTCCGCCGAGAGGCCGCGCACCCGGGCACCGGGAACTCCGACCTGCCCGACGACCGCTACTCCCGCACCCTCGACCCATGGGTGTCGCTGGCGACAGCCGCTCAGAACACCAGCCGCATCGGGCTCGCCACGGCCGTGGCTCTGCCGGTCGAGTCCGACCCGATCACACTGGCCAAGACCATCGCCACCCTCGATCACCTCTCCGGCGGCCGGGTCACGATCGGGGCTGGTTTCGGCTGGAACACCGACGAACTCAGCGACCACCACGTGCCGGCCGCCAAGCGCCGGACGGTCCTGCGCGAGTACGTCGAGGCGATGCGGGCCCTCTGGACGCAGGAGGTGGCCGATTACGCCGGTGAGTTCGTGTCATTCGGACCCTCCTGGGCCTACCCGAAGCCGGTGCAGGTCCACATCCCGTTGGTCATCGGCGCCGGTGGCGGCCCCAAGACCTTCGACTGGATCTCCCGGCACGCGGACGGGTGGATGACCACGCCGACCGAGACGGACCTCCTGCCCAAAGCCGAGCGCCTCCACAAGGTCTGGGCCGAATCAGGGCGATCCGGGGCGCCACGCATCCACGTCCTGGCCATGACCAGACCCACGCCCGAACTCCTGTCCTCCTGGGAAAAGGCGGGCGTCACCGATGCCATGTGGGGCCTGCCCGACAAGGAACCGGACGACGTCCTCGCGTTCATCACCCGACTGGCCCCCAAGCTCGGCCTCTCCTGACCCCCTTCACCATCTGGAGACGAACATGCGATCCACGTTGAACTGCCCCTGTGGGACGACCGTGACAGGCACCGATGAGGACGACCTCGTCGACCGGGTGCAGGAGCATCTGCGCAGCGCTCACCCGGACCGGAACTACAGCCGCGAGGAGATCCTCCTGCTGGCCTGGTGACGCCTGACGTCAAGGACGAGCCGGGAGCTGGTGTTCAGCGCTCGCGAGCGGCGCGCTGAGCCCAGCGGTAGTCCGCCTTGCCGGTGGGGAACGCTGGAGGTGCTCCTAGCGCAGCACAGCCTTCAACCGTTTCGGACCAGTCAGTCGATCAGGGATGGAGTTCGTCGGCGTAGGCCACGAGAAAGCCGAGGTTGAGTTCGACGCAGCGCTCGTTCAGGGCCTGGGCCGCGACGTCGTGCTGGTGACGGCTCCAGCCAACCTCATCATTGAGGTAGCTGATCAGTTCGTCGAGCCTGCGGTGCCCGCCCAGAGCGACGTAGTCCACCCACGGTGGCTGAAGGGATGCCGTGCTGATCGCCAGCCCGGCTCGTAGCACCACCCCACCCCGGCACATTTCCCCCCGGGAACTCTGCCTGGGCCTATTGTCCTGGGGGATGGGGAGGATGACGTTACGGACCGACCACCTCCGGTGATCAGCTGCCGGGCCTGATCAAAAAGCTCTGTCCACGCTATCTTGCATCCGTTCGTGCAGCCACGTGACGACTTGAACGCGCGAGGTAAAGCCGAGTTTCTTCAATATTCGCTCGACGTGGCCTTCAGCTGTGCGCTTGCTGATGAAGAGACGGGCGGCGATCTCCTTGTTGGACATGCTCTGGGCGAGTAGATCGGCGATCTCCGTTTCACGGCGGGTCAGCGACGCGTATGTCGTGTCCGTCGTCGTTGAGGCTGCGGACATCGATGTCGTTTTCTCTCCCACGGCATAGGCGATCATGTCATCGACGCTGAACTGGGAACCGCGCTGGACCGCGGCCTCGTAGATGGTATCCCCGAGGGCGTGGCGGGTTCGCGTCTCCCACTCTTCGCGCGGTTCGGCGTGGAAGCGCCACTTTCGGATCGACGGCCCAAACGTTTGCCAGATGTGGCCCGCCGCGCCCGCAAGTATGGCTGACCGCTCGTAATCGCCGGCAGCGGCAGTGATCCAGGACAGCAGGTCAAGGGAGAACATCAGCGTCATCGAATCCGGCAGGGTGCGTCGCACTCCGACGGCCTCCCTGGCGTGCTCAGCAGCGGACCCCAGCTCACCAAGCGCGAACTCGGCTCTCGCGAGAACGTTGAGTGCGTGGGCCAGGAGGTATCGTTCGCCCCGCGTCAGGCATAGGGACCGAATCCGATGGCCGAGCTCAACCGCCCCGATCAGGTCACCCTGCAGGAATCGGGTCAGCGCCAGAGCGACCTGTGCATGCACAAGACCGGCCTTCGTCTCGTCGAAGACCTCGAGTCGCGCCAGAGCGTCAACCAGCAATGTCTCGGCTTCGTTGAGATCACCGCGGTGCATGGCGACAGCACCGAGCCGCTTGACGGCGCGGGCCTCGTTCAGCTCGTCACCCAGTGCGTGGGCCAGTTCCTGCGCCTGCTCAAGCAGGCGCGTCGCCGCATCCAGGTCGCCCTGCACGCTCGCGAGGTGGCCGTGGGCCCACAGCGCCTTCGCTTGATCCCTGGTCGACTCAATGGTGATCTCGGTCGCCCGGCGCAGCCAGTCCCGCCCTTCGGGCACCAACCCGAAAACCAGCCAGTAGAACCACAAGGAAGCGGCGAGACGCACCCCTTGGTGCCTGTGCGGAGAATCGGTCAGCAGGAAGTCGAACGCCGCCCGCAGATTGGCGTGCTCAAACTGCATCCGCCGACACCACTCGATCTGCTCCGGCCCGAACCACTCCCGTTCGGCGTGTTCAGCCTGTCGCAGATACCACTGCGCGTGCCGGTTGCGCAACGTCGGTTCCTCGCCCGACTCCCGCAGGGCGAGGAGACCGAACTGACCAATGGTCATCAGCATTCGGTAGCGTGGCGCTCCCTCGTAGTCGCCGTCCCTGAACAGGACCGACTTGTCCGCCAGCCCGGCCAGGAGTTCGAGCAGGTTCTCCGCGGGAAGCGTTTCGTCGGTACAGATACCTTCTACCGCGTCGAGACCGAACCCGCCGGCGAACACCGACAGCCGGGCCCAGAGCAGACGCTCGGGCTCGGAACACAGGTCGAACGACCAACTCACGCAGGCCAGCAGGGTTTGCTGCCGCTCGGGCGCGGTGCGGCTGCCTCGGGTCAAGATGGCGAACCGGTGGTCCAGCCGATCGAGGATCTGTTGGGCAGTCAGGATCCGTAAACGGGGTGCAGCCAACTCAATTGCCAGGGCCAGCCCCTCGAGGCGGTGACAGATGCCGACGACCGCGCTCTGGTTGTCGGCGGTGAGCTCAAAGCTCTGAACAGTTGCCTGGCCGCGAGCCAGGAACAAGGCCACGGACTCGAACCCTGCGGTATCGGCCAGGCTCAATCGCTGTCGAGGATCGGGGACCAACATCGGTCGGACGCCATAAATCGTCTCCACGGGGATGGCCAGCGGCTCTCGACTGGTGGCCAGCACCCGCAGGTTCAGGCAGTTGCCTAGCAACACCTCCGCGAGTGCCGCGGACGCCGCGATCACGTGCTCGCAGTTGTCCAGCACCAACAGCGCCGATCGGTCGGCGAGGTGCTCGACCAACAACCGCAGTGGCTCTCGCTCCTGGCCGCGAGCCCCGACCGTGGCCGCCATCAGGCAGGCCAGCGTCTCCGCCGTCTGAGTTTCCGAGGTCCCAGGTCCCGGCTCCTGCAGTTGGGTCAGATCCACGAACCACGCCCCATCGGGAAACGCCCGCCGCAACTCCGTCGCCACCCGCACGGCCAGCCGCGTCTTACCGGCCCCACCGACCCCGGTCAGCGTCACCAGCCGGGCACTAGATAAGCACCCCTTGACCTGCTCCACATCGCGTCGGCGCCCAATGAAGCTGGACAGCTCCACCGGCAGATCGCCGACCGTTCCCGCGTTCATGACTGGCATTGTGAACTCAATGCTACGCCGCATGAACCCTGTGTGGCGCCGCTCGGAATTATGACCATTCTTCGGCAGGTCAGGCCTGGGCGGGTCGTAGACCCAGCATCACCGCGAGCAGGGCACCGCTCATCACGGCGAGCAGGTAGAACGCCGGTGACACGGGGCTTGCGGTGGCGGCGACCAGCCAGGTGGATACGTATGGTGCCGTGCTGCCGAACATCGTGATCGCGATGTTGCTAGCCAGCGCGGCTCCGGTGAAGCGGAAGGGCACCGGGAACAGCAGCAGGCCCAGGACAGCACCGAGCACGCCGGCCGCGCCCAGAAAGATGGCCAACATGCTCTGACCGACCAAGGCGCCACCCAACGTGCCCGTTCGCACAATCAGCAGAAAGGCGGGCAAGGTCGCGACCATCACCCCCACCGCGAGACCAACGGCGACCTGTCGGATCGGATACCGATCGAGGAGGTAACCGCCCACGAGCGTGGAGAGGACGAGAACCAAGATCGATACTGCGTTGGCCGCGAACGCGTCGGCCGCAGTCAGCCGACCGGCCCGGATGAGGTAGCTGGGCAGGAACCCGACGAGCATGTACCCACCAAGTGACGCGGCCGCCGTCCAGGCAGCCAGCACAAACAACCCGCGCTTGGCCGAACGCAACGTCTGCATCAGCGGAGAAGCCCCACCTCTGGACACCTCGCCGAGCCTCACAAATGCCGGACTGTCCAGAACGCGGATCCGCAAGTAGAGCCCAACAAGACCGATAGGTGCCGCAGCCAGGAACGCCACCCGCCATCCCCAGGTGGCCAACTGATCCGGCGACAGCAGCCTGACCAGGGTGAACCCGATCGTCGCTGCTGTCGCGGCCCCGAGGTTGCCGGCCGCGCTGACAACCGCCACCGCCCGGGCCCGCCGACCGCTCGGCGCGTACTCCAGCACCAGGATATTTGCCCCGGTGAGCTCACCGCTCGCGGACAAGCCCTGCAGCACCCGACACAACAGGAGCAACACGGGGGCCAACGCTCCGACGGTGCTGTAGATCGGCAAGAGACCGAACGCCAGCGTGCTGCCACTCATCAGCAACAATGAGGAAACCAGTGCGGCCCGCCGCCCGACGCGATCTCCGATGTGCCCGAAAATGATCGCGCCGACGGGACGCACCACAAAACCAACAGCGAAGATGGCGAAAGTGGCCAGCAAAGCCGCGGTCGGATCCTGGCGGGGAAAAAACTGCTCGGCCAAGATGATGGCGAAGTAGCCATAGACGAGCAGGTCGTAGATCTCAATGTAGGTGCCGACGGCGGCGGCTCCCACGACCCTTCGGTAATCATGAGGGCCGACCTCGGCTGCAAGGTCGCGCATCGAGAGATCCTCCCCAAATGGTCCTGCCGCCGTCCACCATGGCTCCCAAAGCCATTGGCACCCAGCGGATCATAAAACGACAGGGTCATCAGTTATGTCTATCCAACGGTACGCCAGCAGCCTCCCCGCCGCTTGCGCTTTAGGGAACCCTGCCAATCGACAAATCCTCACGAAGGAACTCTATGCGGTGCGCGTCGGCGCCGGATTCGAAACGGTGGGACGTAGAGTCGAGCTGCACCGATGGGCTGGCCGTAGTCCGGTGAACCTTCGGCGCATGCCTCGGTGACCGAACCGGTCAAGGAGACCCGCAACCTCGCCCAACAGCGCCTCAGCCAGCCGTTCGAAAACCATGGCCATGCCCTGCCCACCACCGACGTACATCGTCTCGAGGCTTATGAATCTGACTACTTAGACGTCGGGCAACCCGAGATCCAAGTTGGGCTGCTGAATTCCGCCATCTACCTCGAGCAGCTTGCCCGTCAGATACCGGCCCGCCGGGGAGCCGAGGTACACGACGGCAGCCGCCACGTCCTCCGCCGTGCCGATCCGGCCCAGCGGCGTAGCGCTTTCAATCTTCCGAGCCAGATCGGGCGAAGCGGCCACCACCTCCAGCGCGCTGGTCAGCACCGCACCGACAGCCACCCCGTTTACCCGCACGCGCGGCGCCAGGTCACTCGCCGCGAGTCGGATCCAATGCGCCAGAGCAGCTTTCGCTGTGCCGTAGGCCACGTAGCCGCGTGCTGCCACCCTGCCCACGGCTGAGCTGATACCCAGGACAGACTTCTCGGCCCCGTCGTCGGTGCTCAACATCAGCGGGACCGCCGCCACCGTCAGCGCATGCGCGGTCGCCACGTTGAAGTGGAAGGCCCGCTCGAGGTGGTCGACCCGGGTGTCGAGGAAGGGGCGTGGCATAGCCCCGCCGACATTGTTCACTACAACATCCAGTCGGCCGAACTCCTCGAACGCGGCGTGCGCGAGTTTCGCTGCGGCTTCGGTGTCTTTCAGGTCGGCGGGGACGACGAGGGCCCGGCGTCCGGTCGCTCTGATCCTGGCCGCCACCTCGTCCAACTGCTCGACACTGCGGGAACTGATCGCCACGTCGGCGCCCGCCTCGGCCAGGGCCAGCGCTGTGGCCGCGCCGATGCCGCGCCCCGCCCCGGTGACGACGGCTGCGTAGCCGGTCAGCTTGAATTGGTCGAGGATTCCCGTCACGGTAGCTCCACCTTCCTCTTGCCGGTTGTGACCAGTCCGCGCCCGGTGACGAGCGGGAGGTCGAGTGCGGTGACGAGGCCCGGAGGGGCGCCGACCACCGCGGGGATGGCGTTCACCAGCCGCTGTGCCGTCATGATCATCCCGGAGTCGTTGTGGTCACCGAGCGCGCCGTAATGAGACAGCTCACAGGTCATTAGCGGTTCCACGGTGATGACGACGCGATAGCAGCCACCGCCCGAGGACGGCATTGGCCAGTCAGGCGCCTGGTCCGGCGCCGTGCGCGTGACGTGTTCCAGCACCACGCGCGCTACACCATCCACATGCCCCTCCACGGTAAACCGAACGGCGGCCGTAGTACCCGCCGGGATATCGACGGACGTGGTGCTCAGGTCGCGCTTGTCCGGACGGCGCTCCCTCGTCTCGATCAAGGGTTCATCCAGCTCCAGGTCCAACCCGGCCGCGAGTTGGCGGACGACGCCGCCCCAGGCCATCGACAGCACGCCGGGCGCCCACAGCGGTGCGGCCGCGTCGAGCGGGGCACCGAAGCCGAAAAGCTCGCGCATCACGAAAGGCTGGTTATACGTGGAGTAGTCGGCGATCTCCAGCACCCTGAGTTCGTCGATCCGCTGCGACAAACTGGTCAGGGCCAACGGGAGCACGTCATTTGCGAAGCCGGGGTCGATGCCGTTGACATGCAGGCTGGCGTCGCCCACTCGGCCGGCGGCGTCGATCCGGTCGAGGACGTCGCGCGGCAGGATGCCGTACGGCCACTGCAGCAGAACAGGGCCGCTGGAGACGACGTTCACGCCGTCAGCGAGCAGTCCGATCAGGTCCTCGACGGCCTCGAACGGGCGATTGTCGGTCATCGCCGCGTGCAGCACCGCGTCGGGCCTACTGGCGAGGACGACGTCCCGCTCCGTCGTCGCCGATACGCCCAGCTCGCGGCCCAGGCCCGCCAGCAATCCCGCGTCGATTCCGGCCTTGGCCGACGTGGAGGTCCAGACGCCGCACAGCTCTAGGCCGGGGTGCCGGTCGATTCCCGAGATCGCGTGCCGTCCCACCGTTCCAGTGGCCCAGACCGCGACCCGCAGCGGCCGGCTGCGGTCGTTGACCACCGTCACCGCGGGCCTCAACCCGACAACAGGGATAGCTGGACCACACACTCGGCGCTGACCATGGCGATCACCTATCTCGTCGTCGATACAAGGACACGCTACCGATTCCAGTTCGAAACTGTAACACGTTCTACAAAGTGACGGTCATGTCTCCGTCGGTTTAGACAGCGGCCCTGGTCATCGCTCAGGTGGTCGGCGCCGCTCGGGGGGACCCTCCGAGTCGGTACGTCGGTGACTCTATATCCAAAATCGAGGTGTGCGGGCGCCGCCAGTCCGATGCCCCCGCTCCGCAGTCGGTTTCAGGAACCACACCCACGCTGAGCCGGTGACCTACCGATGCCACCGCCGCCGGAACGGGGCAAGGACAAACACTCGCAGCAGTCGATCAGGGCGCATGAGTGCCGGAGGCGGTTCCAGCAGGGCGGCGACCCGCACGAACGCCAGCGCCAGCGCCGCGTCCCGCTCGGCCGCGGCTAGCAACCGGCCCATGTAGGCGTTGACCACCGCGACAGCGGCTGACCGGTCGCCCTTGACGCCCGGAAAGGCCAGGTCGCCGCCGGCGGCCACCATCCAGGGCTGATCGACCACCTTGGCCGCAGCCCGGAAAAACCGCTTGGCATCGGGCTGCTCCCGACGTGTGCAGGCCCAGTTCAGGGTGTCACGCAACACCCGGGCCTCCAGCGCCGACACGCTCATCCCCTGCGCGTACGCCGGGTTGAAGCTGCACAGCGCGTCACCGAGGACGAGGAGGCCGGCCGGGAACCGGCTCATCCGTTCGTAGCGTCGGCGGATGCTCTCGGGGAATCGGAAACTGGCCGCCGGACCGACGGGTTCGGCGTCGCGCACCGCGGCGTAGATCTCCGGTACCGCCAGTGACGAGGCAAACGCGCGGAAGCCCGCGTCGTCGATCGGCGGGTAGTCACCGAGAATGCCGATCAGTGACAGCAGCGCGCGGTCGCCCTCGAGCAGTTGCAACACTGCCCCACGCGGATTCGCCGGCGTACTGGCCAGCAGCAGCACGATGTCACCGTCAAGCCCATCCGGGGCGAGCCGGAACACCCGCGACGTGTACGCGAGGTCGATGCCCACCCGATCGGTCCCGACCTGCGGGTAACCGCGCCGGAGCAGCCACTCCGGCGTGCGGGATCCGCGCCCGGACGAGTCGACGACCAGGTCGGCGTCGATCGACTGGGCCACCCGGTCACCACCCCGCAGTGCCACCTCAACGCCCGTGACCCGGATCCCGTCAGCGTCCAGCACCAGGTCCACCACATCGGTGCGTTGCATCAGAGTGACCGTGGGAATGGCCAGAACTCTTCGCCGCACAAACAATTCGAGCAAGGGGCGACTCGCGCCCAACGTAACCAAGTGACTGTCGTGGCGCGCCAGCCGGTGTCCACCGAAGTAGTACCGGCCGCGGCTCAACATGTCACCTGAGGGCGATCCGGCGGCCACGAGGTCCTTCACGAGGCCCGGGAACAACTCCTCGAGCACCTCCCGACCACCGGCGAGCAGGCCGTGTGCGTGCCGGCCCTGAGGTACGCCGCCCCGGACCGTGGCGTCATCCGGAAATTCGTCGCGATCGACGATGGTCACCCGGTCGTACGCGTCGGAGAGAACCCGGGCGGCGAGCAACCCGGCCATGCTGGCCCCCAGCACCACCGCGTGCGCGCCGATTCGTCCGGTCACCATAAAGGTCGCCTTTCCTCTCGACGAGCGCGACGGCGGGATGAGGGGATCGAATAGATCACCGCCACCCGCACCGGGAAAGATCGAATCAGTTTGACAGAAGACGAAACCAAGCCGCTAGGCCATCTTTTGTGGATCATCGCCCATCATCGCGATCTCCGCACGTGGTCGTTCACGGCAACAGACTCAGCGGGCGAGCGAAGACCAGTCCGCGAAACCGGTCGGGTCGTGCCGGCCGATGCTCGCATGCTCGAAGAGCCCCCAGCCCTCCTCACCGTCGAGCCGGGCCCGGGCCAGGTGGTCGACCACGCCGAACGGGATCCGGCCGGCCACCGCCGGATCGGCCAGGTCGTAGACGCTGGAACTGCTCCATTCCCGGCCCATCCACCGGCCGTGCGACCAGTCAGCGTCACCGCCGTACCCGGCGCCGATGTGCAGCGGGACGGAGGTGACCGTCTCCACCTCCAGGGTCAGCGGCTTTCCGGCCTGGTCGGTCAGGTGCAGCCGGGCCGATTCCGGGTGCCGGGTGCCCGCCCGGTAGCTGATGTCCGCCCGCGGCCAGCCGAGTTGTTCCACCCGGCCGTCTTTCCAGATCCGTTTGGCGTCGTTCAGCGTCCGGTAGCCGTCCGGGTTCTCCTGCAGGATGACCACGATCGCGCAGGACTCGAACTGCAGCGGGACGTAGAGCCACCAGAATCCCTGCGCCGGCTTGGCGATGGCCCCGGTCGGAGGCTCCGGCTCACCGACCGGGCGGATTCCCCAGGACCGGTCCCGGGACCCGCGCCATTCATCGGCGTTGACCTCGAACTCGTGGTCGTCAACCCGTAACCGCCCGCTCCAGCGGCCCAGTTGAGCGAAGCGGGAAGCCTCCACGATCGGCCTGCCGCCGTCCAGCATGAGGTGCGGCTCCTCCTGGACGGCCGGGAACGCCGCGGTCCAGAGCAGGTCGAAGTCGATGCCGCCGTCCGGCGCCGAGCAGCTGACCCGCAGCTGCTGAAGCGGTTCCACGATGTCGATCCGGTAGCCACCGACCCGCTGGTCGAGGCTGCGCTCGAGCAGGGCGTCCGAGAACCGGACGCTCCACAGCCGGCCGCCGCGCCGGGCCACCGCGTAGGCGTCGATCACGCCCAGGTTCGGGTACACCCCGAGACCGGTGACCAGGAAGACGTCGCCGGTGCGATCGTGCGCGTTGAAATAGCACCTGTCGTAGAAGTTGCGGTCGCTCGTCGCCACCCGGTTCATCGGCAGTGGCGTCTGATGGATCGGGTACTCGTCAAGCGGAATCGGCACTGGCTCAGTCCCATCCGTAGGTGCCGGCGAGCAGCAGTTCCAGGCTGGCCCGGTGCATCACGTAGTCGTCGGGATCGGTGGGTACCGAATCCTCACCAAAGTGGATCATCCGCCGCTTCACCCGGGCCATCACGATCGCCTGCCGCACTGCGGCGTAGACCAGGTAAAAATCCATGTCCTGAAGCTGGTATCCGGTCAGCTCCACGTACTGCCGCTCCACGTCCGAGCGGAGCAGGAAGTCGGGCAGGCCGTCCAGGCCGAAGGCCTGCGCGATGTCCTGGAAGAACCGGTGCAGGAACACGAACCAGGCAACGTCCAGCTCACGCGGGCCGAGCGCGGCCATTTCCCAGTCGAGGACGGCGGCCGGCTCGAAGCCCTGGTAAATGATGTTGCCGATCCGGGCGTCGCCCCAGCTGAGCACGTCGGGCCCGCGGTTGTCCGGCCAGTGCTCGACCAGCCAGTCCAGGCTCCGCTCGATGATCGGCACCCGGATGCCGTCGTCGGACAGCGCCCAGCGGTAGTACGCATGCTGCCCCTCGATATGCCAGTGCAGCGCGTCCTGCCCGTCCGGTGGCCGCAGGCCGGGAAAGACGGTCACCGGTTCGGCGATCCCGTGGATCTGGGCGAGGACCTCGATGCTGGCCCGCTGCAGTCGCGCCCGCTGGGCCGGCTCGGCCTCGAGTAGCCAGCCGATGAACACGTAGGGCGGGTTGTCCACCGGGATCCGGCCCTCGACCTGGTCCATCACGAAGAACGGGCCGCCCAGCGGGCCACCGTCCGGCTCGTTCCAGCGCAGCACCGGCACGGGGACGGGCGAGCGCGCGGCGACCTGGCTGATCACCTCGAACTGGCCGGGCAGGTCGTAACGGGGAAATACTGGTACGGCGCTGGCCTCGGGTGCCAGCCGGGCCACGTACGCCCCGTGCCGCTCGGCGCCGTCCTCTGCCCAGCTGGCCTCGAACAAGATCGATGTGCTGGACATCCCGCCGCTGCCGGGCATCCGGACCCCGCTCACCGTCACCCCGGCCCCCAGCCGGCCCGCCAGCCACTCCTGGAGGGCGGCCGTCAGCGGATCGGTACCGCGCTCGCTGACGGTCATCACGACCGGCTCGTCCGGGGACCGATCGTCCGCTGGTGCTGACACCGCAGCCTCCTGTTTCCCAGTGACAGATCGGGCCCACCGCAGCAAACTGAAACGCGTTCTAGTCAACCTAGCGAGCCCGGGGCCTGCGGTCAACGCCCGATCCCGGCCCCCGCGGCAGATTTCCGTCCGGTCGCACGCCGCCGTTTCCGTCCCAGACCGGCTACTGGTGGCCTCGTCGTGAGTTCCTCTGGGCGGCAAACGCGGCACCAGCCTCCCCATCACCCTCGACAATCTCCTGCAATCCTCCCGGCGCGAGCAGGACGGACTGATCTGACGTGTCAACATCCTTGAGCCGCACCAGATTCGGTGCGATCGCGCTGGCCGCGGCGGGTCTGCTTTCCTGCTTTATCCAGTGACGCGACCGTATGAGGACGAGTCCACTCTCGAGGGTGCCGTCGCGGCGATGAGCTCCAACGCCTGGGACGCCGCCGTCGAAGCCGCCCGCAGCCAGCAGGTCGACTCGTCTGGGGCCCTCGAGTCCACACGATCCAGGTGTAACAAAGCGCAAGCCCCGACCGGGCACTCTGCGCCCGCCACTCCGGCAGGTTCGCGATCGCTGCGATGTCGACCAGTGCTCCCCCCCATCACCAGTATTGGTGCCGGGATGATCGCGCTTGCAGAGCAAGTTATTCATCTTCGAGAGCAACTGATCTTGACATCCATCTAGACCTAGCGTGAACATTGCCGCATCCACGATATCGGTTCTCTGGCAAAGGAATTGGGCACGCTCGGCGTGCTCGGAATGCACCTGGAGGGCTACGGTTGCGCCGGGATGAGCGCCACCGCGTACGGGCTGGCCTGCCTGGAGCTGGAGGCGGTCGACTCCGGCATCCGGTCACTGGTCTCGGTGCAGGGCTCGCTCGCGATGTACGCGATCCACCGCTGGGGCACCGAGGAGACCAAGCAACGCTGGCTGCCGGCGATGGCGGCGGGGGAAGCGATCGGCTGCTTCGGCCTGACCGAACCCGACCACGGCTCGGATCCGGCCGGGATGCGCACCAAGGCCCGCCGGGACGGTACCGACTGGGTGATCGACGGCTGAAAGATGTGGATCACCAACGGGTCCGTCGCCGCCGTCGCCGTCATCTGGGCGCAAACCGACGAAGGGGTGCGAGGTTTCGCGGTACCCACGGGCACACTGGGATTCTCCGCGCCGGAGATCAAGCACACGATGTCGCTGCGCGCTTCGGTCACCAGCGAGCTGGTTCTGGACGGCGTCCGGGTGCCGGACGAGTGCGTGTTCCCGAGGTGCGCGGGCTGAAAGGTCCGCTGTCCTGCCTAAACGAGGCCCGTTACGGGATTGTCTAGGGTGCGATGGGAGGTGATCGGCCACACCACGGTGGTCCCGAGCGCCACGTCGGGCAGCGCACGCATCAGGTTTCGCATGTCCGGTTCCTCTCGCGTGATCGATGGCGCCACGGTAGGAACCGAAGATGAGTGATTGATGAGATTCCGCGCCGTGCCGCTACCTGGTGGACGACGAGGAACCGATCCGGTTCGGCCTGCGGACGATTCTTGAGAGTGCGGACGACGCCGAAGTGGTCGCAGAGGCCGCCGACGGTGCCGAGGCCGTCAGCGCCGCGCAGACCCTGTTCATGAGCGAGGCCACCGCCAAAACCTACGTCTCGAGAATGCTCACCAAGCTCGGCCTGGCCAATCGACCCAAGCAGCGATCCTCGCAGCTGGCGACCAGAATTTCGGTTCGCCGAGTACTGCGAACCGAGGCAATCACGCAGGCATGAGTGCCGGTGACTGTCCGACAAGCACGGCCGCCGTGCGAGGGAGCCGAGTGAGCATGTCACCGGAGGTCTGCCAGGCTCCTGAGCACAGGGTTTGGCGAGAGGTCGTGCCCGTGTTCGCCCGGAGGCATGGCCATGACGCGACGGCTTCGGCGGGGAGCACTCCTGCGCACGCTGCTGGGGGCGGTTGTTGCCGCGGTGGCCGTCACAGGACTCGTGTCACCGGCCGCACAGGCCGAGGCACCCCTGCTCTGGGGGGCCCACCCCAACCCGCGCACCGGCGAGAGCAAGCAGGGCGCCACCACCCGGCTGGAGACGCTGGCCGCCCGCAAGCTGGCGGCCGTACGCCTGTTCTACCTGTGGGACAGCGCCTTCCCGTCCACCTACGAGAACAACCTCAAGGCAGGCGGGTCCACGCTGGTCATCTCGGTGAAGGCGCGCCGGGCGAGCGGTGCGGCGGTGCCGTGGTCCTCACTGGCCACGGCTGAGCCAGGCAGCGCGCTGCACGACGACATGGTGCGGTGGGCGCAGCGCGTCCGGGACTGGGGCGCCCCGATCTACGTGACGTTCAACCATGAGCCCGAGGCCTCAGCGAACCGGGACCTCGGGAACACGGCGCAGTACATCGCGGCGTGGCAGAAGTGGGTCTCGATCTTCCGGGCCGAAGGCGCGACGAACGCCAAGTTCATGTGGATCATGACCGATCAGAGCTTCTGGTTGCCGGCCACGGACAGCCGTGCCTCGCACCACTGGTACCCCGGCGACGACGAGGTCGACGGCATCGCCGGTGACGCCTACAACTGGTTCACCTGCCGCCCAGGGATCGTCAACGCCTGGAAGTCCCTGCGGCAGATCATCGACCCGCAGCGGCGGTTCTGGCTCCAGCACCAGAGCGAGGAACTCTGGCTCACCGAGTACGGCACCGTCGAGGACCCGGCCGGCCCCGGCCGGAAAGCCCAGTGGTTCCGCGACGCGCAGGCGCTGTTCAAGGAACCCGACTTCGCAGTCTTCGACGGCGTGATGCAGTTCGAGCCGGTGCCGAGCGCGACCTGCAAGTGGTCCCCGGACACCTCCGCGACCGCCGGCACGGCCTGGCGCGAATGGGGCCAAGACGCCTACTACGGCGGAACCGTCACCCCGCCACCACCGCCTCCGACGAAGACCGCCGCGCTCGTCGTCGGCAATGGCGCCGCCCCGGGTGCCGCGGACGCGGGCATCGCCGACCGCCTGCGCGACCGCGGCTACACCGTGGCGATCCTCGACGACGGCACGGTAAACGCCGCCGACGTGACCGAGGCGAGCGTCGTCCTCATCACCCAGACCACCGGGCAGGCGCAGATCGGCACCCGACTGCGCACCAGCACGCGACCGATCGTGCTGTGGAAGCCGAGCGCGTACGACGAGTTCGGCATGACGGCCTCCGACGGCAACACCCTCGACGGCACGGCCGTACAGATCGCGAACGCCGGGCACCCGCTCGCTGCAGGTCGCAACGGCACGGTGACGGTGACCTCGGCCACGAGCGCCCTGCCGCGTGGCGCGGCCGGCGCGAACGCGGTCGTGGTCGCCACCGTGAGCGGTCAGGCATCGCTGTTCGCGTACCCGGCGGGCGTCGCGATGCCAGGGCTCACCGCGCCGGCCTGCCGGATCGCCGTACCGATGGTGTCGCAGGGGATCCCGCGGATGACGGCCGACGGTCTGGCCTTGTTCGACACCGCCGTCGACCACGCGGCCGCAGGCTGCCCCTGATCAACGAAGCACCACCCTCATGACAAAGAGCCGGCCCGCTCAGGCATCAACGACGAGAACGGTGCAGATCGGCGCCAAGTGACACGATCGCTGGATGATGTCCCCAGTCCCCGGGATCCCGCTCGTTCGGCCCCGGGTGCTCCTGGTCGAGGACGACAGGTCTCTGAACTGCAAAGTGCTGGTGGGCCGAACCCGACACCGCGCGAACCATTAATCGTGGTAGCGGGGGCACCACTACCTGGGCTGATGGCTGGGGCTCGGGTCCGGGCTGGCACTTGATGACGTCTTTGCGGACACCGTGGAGCAGAGGTGGGCTCAGCCG
>JANNPJ010000221.1:0-2301 GCA_031400005.1 Kineosporiaceae bacterium
TGCCCGCCGGGGATACCGCCACGAAGCTCCTGACCATCACCCTGCTGGAGAACCTGAAGGGGATGGCGACGGGGTCCCTCGTCCCCTCGGTGCTGATCGGGTTGCTGACCTTCGCCGCGACCGTGCTGGTGTATCTCGAACTAGTGGTCCGGGTGATCCTGCTTCAGCTGATCGAGGCCCTCGCACCGTTGTCGTTGGCCCCGATGGTCTGGGCCCCCACACGCGAGGCCGCACGCAAGGTTGGCGAACTGGCCGTCGCCGTGCTGCTGTCCCAACCGGCGATCTTCCTTGCCCTGCGGATCGGCCTGGACTTCCTGCACCAGCACGCCACCGCCACCCCCGGCGACATCGGGGCATGGGGTCAACTGCTGCTCGGCCTGGGTGTCGTGGCCGTGGCCACCTTCAGTCCCTGGGTGATCTGGCGGCTCCTGCCCCACGCCGAAGGAATGCTGATGGCCCAGGGCCTGTCCCGCAGCCCCGCCCGCGGCGCGCTCAGTGCCATGCAAACCGCCTACTGGGTCAGCGCGCTGCGCTCGGCGACCGGACGCGCGCCCGTCCCGGCACTGGCATCCACCGGTCCCGGTCTGGGAGCGTCCCGAGCCTTGCCCTTGCCCCGCCCGAGCATGGGGCAGGGCCGCAGTCAGCCCTCCTCCGGATCCCCACGGCCCCGTGGGCCAGCCGGTACCGGCGGTGGGCCCACTCCCGCTGGGGAACCCGGCGCGACCGGCGGTTCTGGTGGCCCGAACCCCCGTCCGGACCCGGCCGGACACAGCGGCCCGACGGCACCGACCCAACACCGGTCGCCGCCGGCACAGCCGGCCACTCGGTCCGCGTCCGCCGCGACCGCCCCACCGAGCCGATCGCCCGGCCAGGCAGGTACTCCGCAACCGCCGGTCAGTTCTTCGCCTGTCCCGTCGCCGCCACCGAGTCGATCTGCGCGCCCGGCGAGGCCTGTCCCATCGGTCCCACCCCCAGGCGGAGCGGTTCACCCGCCGAGCGGTGGGGTGGCTCCCGGGTGGTCTCGGCGTCCGTCCTCGACCTAATACTACAGCGACACATTGTGATGTCAGGTTTCGCTGGCTGTCTGTCGCCGGAAGTGACTCTTTTGGGCGATGGCTTGGTGGATTCGTCGCCAGGTGGACCAGTTCAGGATGTGGGTTGGGTGGTGGTCGGGTTTGAGGATTTCCGCGAGGAGGTGGCGAATCTCGTTGCGGGTCAAGGGTATTAGCTTGCTTCCGGGTGGGGTGGGGGGTTCGTTGGCGGTCATCACGGACAGGATGACGTGGGTGAGGATGGCCAGCGCCGTCCAGCGGCGCCAGGAGGTCCAGGTCCGGACTTGGTGCTCGTCGAGAGCGGCGAGTTCTTTGCTGGCGGCGAAGGATTCCTCGACGGTCCAGCGTCGTCCGGCGACCAGGATCAGGGCTTTGAGCGGGACGGGGGTGGGTGAGTACGCGCGGTAGAACGCGTATTTGCCGGTCTTGCGGTTGCGCCGGATGAGGAGCCAGTGATGTCCGCTGGTCCCGGCGGCCGGGTCGGTGGTCTCGATCAGGGCCCAGTCGTACCAGCGTTCGCCTTTGGCTCCGCGTCCAGCCGACATCCAGTGCCAGGCTGTGGGAGGCAGTCGCACGGCCAGGTCGATCGCCCGGCGGGCGCCGATGCCGGTGACGATCTGGTGGTTCTTCGCGACGGCGAGAACGTAGCCCAGACCCAGGGCGTGCAGGTCATGGCGGAGTTTGGAGTCCGCGCCGTAGGACCTCGTCTCCGGCGACCCAACTGGCCGGGGTCCCCACCCGCACCGCGTGGGTGATCATCTTCGCGGCCAGGGCAGGTTTCGTCGCGAACTCGACGTCGTCCGGGACTCCCGCGGAGGCAAGACGCTGCGGGGCACTGGTCCATGACCTGGGCAGGTACAGGACCCGGTCCATCAGGGCGTGCCCGAACCGGGAGGCGTAGGTCAGGTAGACCGCGACCTGGGCGTTCTCGATCCGCCCGGCGGTGCCGGTGTACTGCCGCTGCGTTCCCACGGTGGATGATCCTTTTTTCAGGTCCCCGGTCTCATCGATCACCAGCACAGCATCACGTTCACCAAGATTGCTGATCGTGAAGTCCCGCGCGTCCTCCAGGAGGCCGTCCTCGTCCCAGACCGCTTCCGACAGGAACCGTTGCATCCCCCGAGGGCAGGTCTCACCGGCGTGCTCGGCCAGGGTCCAGCAGTTCACTCTCGGCAACCCCGCCATCATCCCGATCACGAACTGCCGCAACCGTTTCCGTGGTTCCACCCGACCCACCCTGGCGCCGACC
>JANNPJ010000228.1:0-4575 GCA_031400005.1 Kineosporiaceae bacterium
CAACCACTTCGCGCCAGTCTCACGTCGCGTCGGTGGTTTCGTCGATGACCCACTGGGCGTACGCGGGGTTCGCCGCGAGGACGGGCAGGGCGATCACGCACGGGACGTCGTAGGGGTGTTCGTCGTCGGCGCGCTTGACGATCGCGGGCACCAGGGACAGGCGGGTGTGGATCGCCACGCGGGCCTCGGGTTCGTCCTGCACGTCGCCGTCCCACCGGTAGACAGACCGGATGTTCTGAACGGTGTGCCCGCAGGCGGCGAGCCGGTCGTCGATGAGTCCCCGGGTGAATCCGATGATCTGATCGGCGCTGGGTCCAGTGATGATGACTTCGCAGATATCTTCACCCATGGCTAGGCCCTTTCCTTGAGTTCGTCCATGATCTGGACGACGTCGATTTCGGTCTTCGCGAGGCTCGCCCAGCCGGTCATGACGTCGTCGTCGTAAGACAGGCCAACCCAGCGGCCGATCGCGCTCTGCCCGTGCTGATGCAGAGTGAAGTACATCGTTCCCTTGCTGCGGATGGCCTGCTCGGTGGCGGCGTACCAACCCATCAGGATCTCGTTGTCCCACAAGCGCAGCTCACCGCGCCAGAGATAGCCGCCGTCCTCGACGGGAGTGCCACGGGTGACGGCTTCGATGCTGATCACGTCGCCGTGCTGATGGCAGCGCACCCGATGCACGTTGAGAACCTCGATGCCGTTCTTCCGGGACTGCCAGCCTGCCCACCAGTCGCCGGTCAGGGTGACGCGTTGGGAAGGCTCACCGGCGAGTTCGGCGAGACTGATGTGCAGTTTCTCGGCGATTAGACGAGACAGGCTGAGGCCGGGCTCGCGTTCACCGGATTCGTAGCGGCGGATCTGACGCGCGTCGATGCCGATGGCATCGGCCAGTTCGGTCTGGGTCATGCCCAGGTCTTCACGCCGGGCTCGGATGACTTCGCCTGTGTCCACGCCATCATGATAGGGCCAAACGAGCCTTGACAGCCGGACCGAATGGACCGCTAACGTTAGGGCCGGACGGTCCGGTCGCAGCGGACCGTCTCCCACAGTCGGTGGGTCCGGCGGTTCGGGGGATACGAACCTGCCGCCGGACCCGCCCTCCATCTATCGGTTGCCCATCCAGGAAAGCAGCTCCAATTCAGCCGCCCGATGAACGGTATGAGCTACCTGGGTAGTTGGGTAGCTCGCTTGACCCCTCATGGGCGCTCCGCAACCACTGCACGAAAACTGGATCTGACCACATTCCGTGATGCCCGCGACCAAAGGCGGACGTGGTGAGTGGTGCGGGGCCACTCGGGCACGCAGATCACGTAGATACCTGCAGGAGGAGGTGCTCGCCGGGCCCGTTGTGCGTGCTGGACTGGCCCCTCGATGTCCGGTGTTCCAGGTTCTCGGGCCGGGTAGCTCACCGGCCGCCAACGTACTTGTGCTCGCCTTACGGTGGCCACCTGGTACGGCGACAATCGTGGTCCATCCCAGGATGCTCTTCGTCATTCCGCCGATCTTTACCCTGGCTTGGGGGGTCGACGCGGCCAGTCAAGACGACACCGGGCTGTGGCTCGTCGGCGCGATCATGATTATGAGTGGGTCGCTGATGGCGGCCGGTGCGCTGGATCTACTTTCAAACATATTGCGGCGCAAAGCTAATCGGAACCGTTCGTGAATTATTCGGCACTAGCTCTGCGGCTCGCTGACAGCTGAGCGCCGATCTTCACCAAACGGGGCCGGTCGATCCGGTCAAAAGCAGTCTTGCGGAGAGTAAAGGAATCGAACCCTCAGGCCTTAGCCTGGCACGGTTTTCAAGACCGCTTGCCCACCATTGAGCGCTACTCTCCCGAGCGGAGAGGGTGGGATTCGAACCCACGGGACACGATGGTCCTGCGCCTTAGCGGGGCGCTGCCTTAGGCCTCTCGGCCACCTCTCCAGAGGTGTTAGGAGAGACTTCGCGATCGGAAGTCAGCGGCGTTGGTCATGCCGCAAACCTTACGGACAGAACAGTCCGGAGCCAACAGGTTTTCGCGCGGTGCCCTTCGGCTCTGCCTGCTCCAGGCGGGTAAGAGGGCCGCAGGCCCGTACGGCGAACTGGTCGCGAGGCCGTGTTTCAGAAGTGCTGCATGTTGGGGTTGCTCGAAACTGTAGGTAGTCTGCCGAGATGGCAAAGGTTGTCACCTATCTGGAGATGAATAACGCTAGGGACCTGCGGCCCGGACAGGTGGTGCCGGAACTCCTCCTGCGGCGCGTCGACGGTGCCCTGCCGCTCGTGCGTACTGCCAATGCTCAGGTCGGGGCCCTCTACGGATGGCGGAGCGCATCCCGCACGGACGAAGAGTGGCAGGAGCTGATGCGGTGTCGTCCGCTGCGCCAGTACTGGCTCATCATCCTGAAAGACGAGACCGTCGGAGTTGCCAATGTGGAACCCCAGTCCGGCGGAGACGTGGAGATAACCGCATTTGGTCTATTGCCCGAGTACGTCGGGAGAGGGCTCGGTGGCCATGCGCTGACGCTGGCAATCCGGCAGGCATGGGACAGTGAGGCCATGAAGTCCCTTGCTGTGCAAAGGGTTTGGCTGCACACATGCTCGTTTGACCATCCGAATGCACTACGCAACTACCAGCGACGCGGCTTGAGCGTCTATCGCGTCGAGGTCGAATAGGTGGGCCGCGGGCAGGTGCGACGACCCGGTGCGCTCCAACAGGTCAGCGAGCCCGCAGCCGTAAGGAGTTGGCCCGAGCCCGAAAGTCGACGCGACTGCGGGTCAGCCCGGCAGTTCCACGGTCAGATCAGGGCTCAGCGCCCGCAGGAAGTCCGCCGCATCGAACATCGCGCCGGCCGAGGCGACACCCGTCGTCCGGGTCGCCCCGGCCAGGATCCGCTGCACGGCCTCCACCGCCAACGGCGCAGTGACCGCGTAAATGTCCTTCCAGCGAGCCGTCGCTCGGCGCTCGGCGCCGCCCGCGCTGACGACGACCTCCACCACGAACGTCTGATCAGACCGACCCACCTCGTCAATCGCTGACGGAGCCGGCGTGTCCGACCGGGCCAGGTCCCGTGCGGCCTCGACGGCCATATAGGTACGGACCTCGGGGACATCCAGGTGGCTGGGCACGGTGACGACGTCGGCCATGGTGAACTCCGCGATCACGGTGCGCCGGCCCAGCGGCTCGGGGAAGTCCCAGCCCAACTCCACCACCGCGTCGTCGTGATACTGCAGCACGCCGTCTGCGAATCGCACCCGCTGGCCCGCGCGGCGCTCGTGTGACACCTGACCGGCGGTCCTGGTGCCCGGGGTGGGCCGCCAGCTACTGAGCCCGTATGCGACGTGGACCACGTCCGCGGCCGTCCACTCCGCCATCGCGGCGGTCACCAGCAGGTCACCGAGCCCGCCGTAGAAGGCCATCGCCGGAACCACGACAGTCTGGCTCGTGCGGGCCTGGTCCGCGTAATTGGCGAACATCGCGACGTTGGCCTCGATCTCGGCTGCGACGTCGACGTACGGAACATCAGCGCGCAAAGCGGCCTCGACAACCGGGCCGCCGGTCACCGCGAACGGTCCGGCGCAGTTGATCACTGCCGCGGCGCCGGCGAGGGCGCGATCCAAAGCGCCTGGATCGTCCACGCCGGCCGGCCGAACTAGCACCGCCGGCCACCTGGCTGCGAGTGCCTGTAGCTGTGCCGCGTTCCGGCCGGAAATGATGGTAGCGATGCCGCGCCTGCTCAACTCGGCGACGATGAAGCGGCCGGTGTGCCCGGTCGCCCCGTAAACAACCACTGCGGCAGCCATGTCCATGATTTCCCATCTCGATGTTTCCGAAACCGACGAAGGCAACTCTCGCCGCTCACGGGATCGGACCGTGATGGTCCGCCACGACAACATACGTACACTTTCGGACGTGCCCACCATCGCGTTGTTGACCGCCGGTCACCTGCTGCACTTCGAATTCGGGGTGGCCTATGAGATTTTCGGCAATCCCCCGCGCGAAGCGACCCAGGGCTGGTACGACGTCCTGCTCTGCGGGCCCGGACCGGTGCGGGTAGGCCCGTTCCTGGTCGAGCCCGATCACGGTCTGGACCGGGCGGTCGGGGCCGACACGGTGATCGTCCCCGCCTGCGCCGACATCGACGAGCAACAGCCGGCGGAACTCATCGACACCGTCCGTGCGGCCCACGCGTCCGGTGCCCGGATCGCCTCCCTCTGCACCGGAGCGTTCGTCCTCGGCGCTGCGGGTCTGCTGGACGGCCGCCGGGCTACCACGCATTGGGCCCACACCGACGAACTGAGCGCCCGTCATCCGCTGGCCGAGGTCGACCCGGACGTGCTCTACACGGACAACGGCAGCGTGCTCACGGCTGCGGGCAAGGCCGCTGCCGTCGACCTGTGCCTCCATCTGATCCACCTCGACCACGGCGCCGCCATCGCCAATTCGGTTGCCCGACGCCTGGTCATGCCACCGCACCGGCCCGGTGGCCAGGCCCAATTCGTGTCCACCCCGATCCAGGCCACCGGCGATCATCAGCTCGCCCACCTGTTCGTCTGGGTCCAGCAACGTTTGGACCAGCCGCTGACGGTGACCGACC
>JANNPJ010000245.1:0-13351 GCA_031400005.1 Kineosporiaceae bacterium
GGTTGGGTCACGCTGCGTGCTAGCTTTGCCTCTGCTCGCGCGAGTGGCGGAATAGGCAGACGCGCACGGTTCAGGTCCGTGTACCCGAAAGGGTGTGGGGGTTCAACTCCCCCCTCGCGCACCGTAAAGGTGCAGGTCAGAGGCATGTTCTCGGTTGACGGTAGGTAAGAGTCAGCAGGGGAGCGTGCCTCTGCTCCATTTTGCCAGCCTGGCCTCAGCCCAGAAACAGATGCAGCCTGGCCTCAGCAGAAAACAGATGCAGTGCGGAAGATTCTGAGCTTTCTCGGGTGTCCTTGGACGGCGTCTAGATCAACGTGGCGTTGGCATTGCTGCGCCAGTACCGGAGCCACGCTGATCAAGACACCGTCAGCGAACCTGGAAAACTACTGCCTGATCCACCTGGCGCAGCCTGCGGTCTTGAACGCGTAGTCCCGCTTGCGGATGGTGACCACCTGCGGCCCGGGGCTGATGCTGTTCGCGATGATCGAGGACAGTTTGCCCTTGTCGTTTTTCTGGCGCTCCCAATAGCACGTCTCTCCGCCCTTGGATTTGTACTTGCCGGGCTTGATGTCGACGCCGACCTCGTACGTGCCGTCCCCGATCCGGACCGGAGCCTTGGCCTTGGGCGATGAAGCTGGCTTAGCTGCGGCGTTATCTGCGGGTACCCCCGTGGCGGCGGTCTTCGCGCGGGCGTCCTCGATGGCGGCTTTGGCGTCCAGCAACGCCGGGACGGAGGTTAAGGCACTGCCCATGAACAAGACGATGAGGATGGTGACGGTGATCCAGGTTCGCCGGTTCATCCCCGCCTGCTCCCGCGGGTCGTGATAGTTGACCACGTTCCAGTACCGGGCAGTGAGGACGATCCACACGTTCGCCCAGGCGGTGCAGGTAAGGATCGTGAGGATCAGGTGCAAGACGTGCTTGGGTCGCTTCGGCGGCGCAGCGACCGGCAGATAGGGCTGTTGCTGCGGGTACTGCTGCTGCGGGTACTGCTGCTCCGAGTACTGCTGCTGCGGGAACGGCTGCTGCGGGAACGGTTGGGAAGAACCCTGGGGTGGCGGGGGTCCGTAGCCGGGGGCGGGCGGGTAGTTCTGCCAGGGCTGGGGTTTGCCGTGGCGTGGGTCATCCATGATCTGCTCCCGTGAAATGTGGTGAAGCAGATCATCGAGCATCCAAGCCCGCCGCGTCCGGCGAATGGGACATTAGATCAATCCAGCACCCCGAGATAGTTTCCGCCCCAGGGGCACCTCTGGAACGCTGACGTTGGATCTGGGTGCCGGCACAGAGCCTTCGTGCCAGAGTGATGGTGTGAACGATTCAGCCGAGGTTCATGCTCTGATCGAGCAGTTGTGTGGAATTCCGGACGCCGCCGCGGTCCGGGCGGTTGAGGTCTCCAACGCGCAAGTTGCGGCTCTAGCCTGGGTCCGAGAATCGACCGGCTGCTACCCGACGGCAGTCTCGGCCCGGCTGCAGGAAGCCGCCGACGAGCTGTGCCAGCCCGGCGATGACCGGGATCCGCGTGAGGTATTGATCCAAACGGCAGTGGCGGCTGTGCAGGGTCAGGAGCGCGGAGCCGCGTGAGCGGCGCTGTTCTTGACGACCTTGCCCTCGCCCCCGGACCTCTCGCTGAGAGGCTCACCTCAAACCACTGGCAGGTGCGAATTCGCCGCCTGGGCTGCAGCAGCCAGGTCGGGGATCTCCACCACGGTTCTCCCAGCTGCGAGGAGCAGTTCGACGCCGATGCAGTCGTCGACGAACAGCGCCGGCTCGCGCCATGCGATAACCACTCGCGGTATGCCGGTGGCGATGATGAGCTCGACGCAGGTCGGTCGTTGGGACAGACGTTCAGAGCACGGCTCGAGCGTGCTGTATGTCGTGGCCTCCTTCAGCCTCGGATCGGAGATGTCGATCTTGGCCAGGGCGGATTCCTCGGCGTGAATGTGTGAGTCGGTCTCCCTGCTGTAGCCGCAGGAGATTTCTGAGCCGTCGGCCGCCACGATCACGGCACCGACCGAGTAGGCCTTCTCCACGGGCGGGCAGAGGCGGGACAAGTCGATCGCTCGCTGCATCCACATCCGGTCCGCTGCGGTCACCGTGCTGTCTTGCTTCACCTTCACGTGCGTTCCTTCGGTGCGTAGCGGAGCAAGACGACATCACCGATGGAACGAGCCTCCAGCAGGCGCATCCGAGCGGTTGATCCACCTGGATACTCTGCTGTTCCCAGAAACCTCGGTGCGTCGGCCTGGCCGACAATGAGCGGGGCGATGGCCAGTTGGACTTCGTCGGCGAGATCCTCGGCCATCAGTTGGGTGTGAATGGTGCCTCCACCCTCAACCATCAAGCGTCGGACACCACGACGACCGAGCTCATCAAGCATCGCACCCCAATCCAGAGTCGAGCCGGTACTGACGACGTCGGCGAGTCCGGCAAGCCTGGCGCGGACCTTCTCCAAGGAGTCGTCAACAGTGAAGACGAGCTTCTGCCCACCGTGATGCCAGAACTTCAGGTCGGCGTCCAGGTCACCGCTGCCAGTGACGGTCACCTTCAAGGGATACTCCGGCAAGCCGCGGTTGACCCGGCAGGCACGTCTTTCCGCCGAATTGACCACGAGCCTCGGGTTGTCGCTGCGCATCGTCCTGGCCCCGATCAAGATGGCATCGACCCCGGCTCGGACCGCATCGACTCGATCGAAGTCCTCGGCGTTGGACAGCAGCAGCCGCTCCGAAAGAGTGTCGTCGAGGTAGCCGTCGACACTGGTCGCCACGGACAGCAGCACGTACGGACGAGCGATGATCATCGCCTCAGCTCTCCTCGGGTCACGCGCTGGCCAGGTAACCCTACGACTACGCAGGTGGGGGCCGAGTTGGCGGTTGGAGCCAACTGGCACAGATCAGCCGGCGGCACCGGATGGGTTGTCATCGGTACCGAGGTAGGTGCCGTGTCCCTCGATCACCAGGTCGCGCTCGAATCGCAGTACTTCATTGGCCAGGTGGCCCTTCTGGTTGCGGAAATTGATCACGATCACCGTCAACCCGGCGTAGACCTCGACAACCTCGAATCGCAGGTCCGGAATCTGCCGCAATCCCTCGGTCCAGCAGGCGCGCAGTGCCTCCTTGCCCCGGATCACGCCGTCGCTGCCCGCCAGGATTCTGGCGGCCACCGGTGAGGTGAAGACGACGTCATCAGCGAAGTGCTCCAGAAGCGCGTCAAGATCGTGCGCATTCCAGGCGGCGAGCCACTGCTGAGCGAAGGCGATCGGTTCCGGCACAGTCATCCCGCCATTGTGTGCCAGCCCAGGAAGGCGCCGCATCGGGTCTCTCGTCCAGCGGCTCAGTCAAGGGTCTCCTCGATGACGATCAGGTCGGCTCCCGTTCCGGAGTCGGAACCGATGGCGTCGGGGCGGTAGGACGAGAGCCAGTCCCGCAGCAGCTCGACCCGGGCCTGGTTGGGCTCGCTGCCGTTGACGACGGGTGCCTCGTTGTAGGGCATCGCATCCGAACTGCGCCGCAGTTTGATGTACAGGCCCGAGGCGCTGATCGCGTACCGCTCCATGTCGTCCTGCAGGGCGCCGATGACGGTGATGTTGCGATCGGCACCGATCCGCTCGAACAGGGCAACGGCCTCACGACGGTGCTCGCTGCCGAGGTTGCGGCCCAGTTCGTCCAGCACCAGCAGCAGCGGTCGGTTACCAGAACCAGCCAAAGCCGCTGCGCAGACAAGTTTTACCGCTTTCTCGTCGATCTGCGCGGTGTTCGCCCGCAGGCTGTACGACGCCATCCGCTGACCCTCGGCCCGCCGCCACTTCGGGGTCACCGTCCAACGCCACGGCTTGTCCGGCTGGCTTGGCGGTTCTGGCTCGGGATACTCCAGCCCGGCCCCGTAACCGCCGTACTGCTGATCCAAACGGTCGAACTCGACGGCCACCTTCTTTAGCTTGTCCTTGATCCCGCTCGCCAGCGAGGCTCGCGTCACCAGTGCGGCATGGGCTGCTTCGGCCAAACCTTGCTGGGCCGCCGCCAGTCCTTTCGTTCGCTCCCCGCGCTGCTTCTCGATCGACAGTTCGTCGTCCCGGTCCTGTCGTTCGGTGTTGGCCAAATGGGTGTTCAGCGCCCGCAGCATGGCCGGCACCAGCGGGGTACGGATCTCCAGGCCGCCCCGGAACCACCGCTGCTGGTGCAGTAATTCAGCGATCTCGCGAGGCAGGTGCTCGCGAGGGGTGTCGTCGGGGAAGCAGAGCCGGACCACCTCGTTCAGCTGATGGCAGGCTTCCTCGTTCCAGTCACCCACGGTTCGGTTCTGCTCCTGCTCACCCAGGCTGAGCAGGTAGCTGGTGGCCGCGTCGGCGGTTTCACCCCAGGCCTTCTGCCGGGCGGCCAGCTCGAGGCTCTGCAGTTCCGCCGCAAGTCCCTCGCGCTGATCGGCACGGTCCTGCAAAGTCGTTCGCAGGCGCCGGATTTCGTCGGTCAAGGTTTTGACCGTCTGATCGCGGGTGGCCTGTTCGGTGAGGGCCTTCAGGTACTCGGCCTCGGCTTCGGCCAGCTCCGGCTGAAGCTCGAGGCGCAACCGCTCGTGCTCCTCGTTCTGCAGGCGCAGTTCCTCAACCTGCTGCTGGAGCCCGGTCACCTGCTCGGCCGCGGCCGCCGCTTCAGCGCGTTCCCGCGCCCGCTCGAGCAGGCGCGAGGCCACCGCCAGTGCTGCTTCCGCTGCCTCCTGACCGGCTTCGGCCGCGGCCAGGCCGGCGCGGGCGGCGGCGACCCGGGCGACCCGGCCGGTGATCGGATCCGGGAAGTCACCGATCACCACCACGCCGGCGGCGACGTCCACCTGCTGGTCGTCGTCCCCACTTCGATTGGCCAGCGCGGTCAGGAACCCGGAGATCGGAAACCGCGGATCGGCACTGACCGGCAGATTGGCCGGCGGATTGGCCGGCGGGTTGGTCGTCGGATCGGTCGGATTCGGACCGTCGTCCCCTCCGGCTAGCACGATCATCGAGCCGGGCAGGTCGTGCAGAACTGCCGCGGCCGAACCGGCCCGCTCGGGATCGATGATCAACGCCGTCCGGTACGGGACCAGTCGGTTCTCCCAGGCCGTTCGGTCCGCCGCACTCAGAACGACGACATCGAGCAAGGCCACCGCGGGAATTCCGGCCTCGCGCAGGCGGCGCATCTGCTCGGCGGCGACGTCGTCACCGGATTCGGACTCCGCGAGCCTGCGGTTCGCCGCCTTGACCGCGTCCTCGGCGATCGCCTGGTCGCCGAGCGACTGCTTCCATTCGCCGTGAGCGTCGGCCTCTTCGTCCTTGGCCGCGACAAGCGTGCGGCCGTCGGCGGCCTGGGCTCGGGCCCGCAGGTCGATCAGCCGTTTGTTCAGGTCATCGATCCGGCTGACCGTCCGGTCGTGCTCGCGTTCCAGCTCCCGGTCCCGATTGCCCAGGCTGGTCCGAAGTTGCTTGCGATGGTTGAACCTCATCGTGAACTCGTTGTCGTCCTTCAGCACCCGCAGATCGCCCTCGAGGCCATCGCAACTGCCTTCAATGATGGACATTTCCTCGCCCGCGGTCTGGAGGGAGAACCGGACCTCCTGGTCCCGCTGCACGCCGTCCAGCAGATAACGAGCGCATCGGCTGTGCCAGGCGGCCCGCGCCGTCCCGAGCTGTTCGCGGGCCCGGGCGCGATGCTTGATCCCGGCCTCGACCAGGGCCATGTCCCGGTCCCACCGCTCCAGCGCCTCCGCAGCCTCGACGGCCGCCGCCCGATGGGTGTGCTCGGTGCTCCGCAGTTCCTGTTCATGCAGGAGTTCGCGGTCCAGGCCGGTCAGGGTGGCGATCGCATCGAACACCCGGTCGGGGGTCAGCTCGTTCAGCGGCTGGGCCAGCAGGTTGGCGGTCGGGCTGGCGCGTACCGAGGTGGACAGGAAGGAGACACAGCGGACGTGCCCGCCGTACAGCACCGTGCCCAACCGGTTGGCGTGAAAGTCGGTGCGTCCGTTGCTGCGTGGCAGTGCCTGCCAGAGCGCATCGACCTGCCGCGCTCGCTCGTCGTCGTTGGCGCCAACCGGGACGTGTAGCTGGTAAACCCAGCGCAGGTCCAGGTACGGCGCCTTGCGGTTGATTCGCAACCAGACGGTTATCGTCGAATCTCGAATTTCAGCAATGGTTTTAGCGGACGGCGAGGCGAAAACACCGATGATGTAACCGCGATCGGCGTTGGACCAGCGAGTCTCCTGGGCAGCGAGTTCGGCGGTGAACAGCAGTTCCGCGGCGCTGGCGGCACCGCTGGTCAGGCGCCATTGTTCATCGGCATGCAACAGGCTCAAAGCGGCGATGAAGGAGGATTTACCAGCGCCGTTTGAGTCCTTGGGACCCTGCCCGGCGACCGTGATCAAACCCTCGGAGATCACCGGCACCGGATGCGTTGACAGTCGCGCGATATCCACCATCTGGATGCCGACCAGGACCCGGCCGGAGACGACGTCATGAACCCCGCCCTCGGTCTCGGTCGGGCTCCAGAGTTCGGCGACGGTCATTGCTCTCCTTGCTGGTGAAGACGGCGGATTCGGATCGCGGCGGCGAGTGGAGTGTCGGGGCCGGCTGCCAGGATGAGTTCTTCCTGCAGACGGCGTCGCGCGAGCGGGGTCAGCCGGTAGAACTGGGGGCCGGGGACATAGCCAGTCCCCCGGCGACGGTCGATCTGAACCAGTCCGGCAGCGCGTAGTCGCCCGAGCGCGGTACGGGTTTCCTCCCGCGGCAGATGGCTGTGTCGGAAGATCTCATCGGGTCCGGTGGGATGCGGCGAGGTCCAGGTGTCGGCGTCCAGACCGCCTTCACTGCGGGGAATTGCCACCGAATGCAGCAGGACGAGGGTGAGGATGGCCCGGTCGATCCGTTCCAGTGGGTGCCATCCGTCTGCGGTCAGTTGCCCGCGGACGTCGTCCCGGTAGCCAGAGGTCCAATGGCTACTGCCGACTTTGACCAGGGTGCGCCCGACGCCATGCAGCAGCTGCTCGAGGCTGCGTCGCAAGGTGGCGTCACGCAACGCCAGCAGCAGCACCTCGTGGACCGGTTCGGCGCTGTGCTCCAGGGCCGCGTACCCGGCCAGCACCTCTTCCCGGTGTCGCTCGCTGAGCTCGGCAAGGACCGCATCGAAGAGCGGATCCGGGTCAGCCATCCGATAGACCGGATGGCTCGGGCTTGTCGGCGGTGCTGGTTTCGCTTGGCGGGCTGGCTTGGCTTGGCGGGCTGGCTTGGATCGCGGGGCTCGCTTCGGTTGGCGGGCTGGCCTCGATGGTGGGGATCAATCGCCAGAGCTCCCGCAGCGTGCTCAGTTCGGGGTCACGCCAGAGCGCGACGCGCGGCCCGAGCCGCACCTCCCGGGTGGATTCGGACCAGCGTAGCCAGCCCGCTGAGGCCAATCGGCGCACGCCCGCGACCAGCGCGATGTTGCTGTAGCGCTCATCTCGGTTGTCGGTGATCCCGCGGAAGACCGACGTCACCTGCTCCCAGCTCGCCACCACCCCCGGCCACGGTGAGCCGTTCGGCTCTGACCAGCAACAGCGCAGGCAGGCTGCGAGCACCCGAGCGGTGTCGTTCGGCTGCTCGACCGCCGTCGCACTCAGCCCCAACTCCTCCAGAACGGTCGGGCCGGCGCCCTCGGGAAGCACCGGCAGCAGCCACACCGCGCTGGCTTCGGGTTCGATCAGCCGCCGCATCCCCACCCCGGAGGGGGTGCTCTGCGGCACTCGCAGCGGCCCGGCCGTCCGCGATTTGGCCCAGGCCATCGCCTGCTCGAGGTCGCTCATGAGCCCTCGACCCGGGCGAACCGACCTTCGGTCACCCAGTTCAGGCTGGACGCCACAGTGATCCGCAGCTGGTCGCTCCAGCGCAGTTCGTAGGGCAGCGTGTCGTGCAGGTGCATCGCGGTGAGATCCGCCAGCAGGCGCCGGCCGCCGAGCCAGTCACCGATCTCATCGATCAGTTCGGTCACGCTCGCCTGCGTGCGATCGCCCAGCAGTTGCTCGGCGAGGGCCCTCAGGCGTTCGGCCTCCGCGTCCGGGACGGCGTCCGTCGTCACGGTTCCGGGTTCGGTCTGCGGTCGTGGCGGCGTGATCCGCACCGGCGCGGTGTGCTGGGCAGACTCCACCGCCTCGATCAGCGTCTCGGCGGCGAACCAGGGTGCCGGCGCGTCGAAGAGGAAGTCATTGAGCACGGCGGACAGCGCGCCGACGTCGGCCTCCCGGGCGAAGGTGCGCCAGGCCTCAACCGGGAGCAGCCCCAGAGCCCGGGTCGCTCCGGCCTGCTCGATCAGCCGGCCGGCGGCGGCGTCCACCGCATCGCGGTACGCGGCGATCGCCAGCCGAAGGGCCCGGCACTCCCGATCGAGGCTCGACCACCGGGTCAGAACGGTCTGGTGGACGTCGTTCGCCTGGTCGAGCAGGCCATGGTTGCCCCAGAGCAGCTGCGCGTTCTCCCGCAGGGTCTCCACCACGCCGCCGACCGCCAGGCCGGCCAGTTGGTTCGCGATCAAGCGGAACACCGTGCTCAGGCGGTGCGTCGTGCCCCGCGCGTCCTCAATCGTTGCGTCGCTTTCCTGCACGCTGAGGTGTTCCAGGGTGAGCAGCTGATGCAGCTCTGCCTGGCCGCCGCGATCGGCGATTCGCCGCAGGAACAGCAGCATCACGTAGGGCGCGAAGGCTGCCCGGTGGTAAAGCTCGTGCGGGCGGTCCTTGACCCGCTCCACCGCCCGATACTCGCGCAGCACCTCGAACCGCCGCCGGACCTGAGCGCTGGAGAACCGACCGCAGGCGATCACGACCTGGTCGACAGTCAGGCCTTCCGGTCCGGCCTCGGCGAAGGAGCCCAGAATCGCCTCATCAACATCCACCGATGAGGCATCCAGGACCATCGCCCCCGACTCGCGCGCCAGCACCGCAAACACCTGCCGGTACACCCCGAGTACGGCGGCTTCACCGGCTAGATCGTCGAAGCTCAACCCCATCACGTCGTCCATCACGGACGACCTTAACGGTGGCGCGTCGCTACCGTGGGCGCTGCCCGGATTCGCGCTGATAAGGGTTAGACGAAGGTCAGCCGCGGCGGCGGCGGATCAGCCAGCCCAGCAAGACCGCGAGCAGGGTAGCGCCGCCGGCGGCCGCGAGCGGGACGGTCGGCTTCTCCCGGACGGCGGGCGGCAGCTTCTCCCGGGCGACCAGAGTCTTCTCCTTGGCGACCTGAGTACCGTGGGCAGCCGTCTGCTTCGCCTGAGCGGTGACGACGGCGGCTCTGTCGCGTGCCTGGGTGGTGACGACAGCAGCCCTGTCTTTGGCTTGAGTCGTGACGATGGTGGCTGTGTCTTTGGCCTGAGCGGTGACGACGGCGGCTTTGTCCTTGGCCTGGGTGGTGACCAGGGCGGCTCGGTCCTTGGCTTGAGCGGTGACAAGCGCAGCCCGCTCCTTGGCTCGGCTCTTGACGTCCACCTTGGCGGCCAGTTCCTCGACAGTCTGAGCCAGTTCCTCGCGAGTGTGATCGATCTGTTCCCGCAACTCCTTGACGTTGTCAGCCGGATCTGGGGACTCGGTGTTGCTCATCGCCGCGCACTCTCCTTCACTGCTTTGACATCCTGCTTGGTACTGTCGACGGCTTCGGTTGGCAGCGGCGGCACCGCTTGCATGACCTGGGAACGGCCTACTGCAGCCAGAATTGCGGCCAGCACCAGCACAACCGCCGCAACGATCAACGCTGAAGCCCAGGCCGGCATCACCTCGGCGAGTCCGAGCACGGCGGCGGTGAGCAGGAGGGCCAGCCCGAAGAACGCAAACAGCCCGCCGCCACCGAACAGGCCGGCACCGACCCCGGCGTGCTTGCCCTTCTCCGTCAGTTCGGCCTTGGCCAGCGCCAACTCCTCCTGCACCAGCCGAGGCACCAGCTCTGTCACGTCCCGGACTAGGTCCGCGGTCGACTTCGTGGTCGCCGGAGCCTGGGCGGTCGCCGGAGTCGTCCGGGCATTCGTACTCTCAGTGCTCATCTGTGCGCATCCCCGTCCTTTGGCTCGCTCTGCCTCGAGGGTAGGTGAACGGCTCATGAACGCCAGTGGAGGCGATCGGGCGGGCGGGAGACTCATTTTCGGAAGTTGATCCGATGAAAAGTTTGCGGCTCCGCGTGTAGGTCGTTGAAGTCGATCACCAACAAGAACAGGCCGGGCGAGATGTTTGTTGAATTTTCAAGTTGCAAGAGGAATCGGCTCAAACACATACTTTGCTGACGGCATACGCCAGAGCGGTTGCTTTACCTCACGAAGAACGAATCGGGGACAGCGACCTGGAGAGCGACCCTGACCGGCCCGAACGACGCCGAGTGCAAGCCCTTGCACCGCGACCTGGACCGATTCCTGGCGCTGATCGCCCGCCGACCCTGGCAAAGTCCCCTGCCGGAATCCGCCCAGTGCCTGGGTCAGACCGGCAACCACTTCCGTTCGGTCAGACCTCAAGCTGCCGTGTTCCAGGTTAGACGCCTAACCTGGAACACGGCGGCGGCTTGTTCCAGGTTACGGCTCGCGCTGTGAAGGCCCGTATTCCAGGTTGCTGGGCTAACCTGGAACACGAATGGAGGTGCTTCCAGCTTGAGTACTCGAGTGCGAGACACCTGGCGAGGGGACCCCGACGCGTACGGGCCGCGTCGGCACCGCAAACCGTGCAACTACGAGGCTTATGTACCCGATCTGCTCGGGGAAGCGATGTGGGATCTGCCGAGTGACTTGGCGGCCGATATCGTCGATGCCGAACGCGAACTGGCCGTCTTCGACAGCCGGGTCCAGGAGGCTCATGACCTCGAGCAACTGGCTCGTTTCCTGCTCCGAGCCGAAGCGGTCGCGTCGTCCAAGATTGAAGGCCTGGAAGTGAGTGGCCGGCGGTTGGCCCGGCATGCGGCGGGCCACCCCGGTCGGGATGCGACGGCCGATGCGGTGCTGGGCAATGTTGCCGCCATGCAGCTTGCAATAGATGACGTCGCCGGTGCTGAGATCGTGGCCGGGGAACACCTGTTGCAGATCCACACCGCCTTGATGCGGCAGACCGAGACGCCGCACTTGGCTGGGCAGGTGCGGACCACCCAGAACTGGATCGGTGGCAACGACTTCAATCCCTGCCAGGCGGCCTTCGTCCCGCCCCCGCCGGACCGGGTGCACGAGCTGATGGACGATCTGTGCGTCTTCATCAACCGCGATGATCTGCCCGGGGTTTTGCAGGCTGCCTTGACGCACGCACAGTTCGAGACGATCCACCCGTTTATCGACGGCAACGGCCGGACCGGGCGGGCGCTGATCCACGTCGTCTTTCGTCGCCGACGGTTGGCGACCGGCTTCGTTCCCCCGGTCAGTCTTGCGCTGGCAACAGACACCGACGCATACATCTCCGGTCTTAACGCTTTTCGGTACGACGGTCCGGCCGGCGGGCCGGCCGCGATGGAGGGGGTGCGGCGCTGGAGCGAGGTTTTCATCACCGCCACCCGTCGGGCAACTCGGGATGCTGAGGCACTCCGGACGAGCCTCCTCGAGCTCGAAACCCATTGGCGGGCAATGGTAAATCCGCGCCGGGGCAGTGCCGCAGCCAAGCTCCTCCCCCTACTCATCGCCAACCCCGTGATGAGCACGGACGACGCGGCCCGGCTGGCCGAGGTCAGTACGAGTGCCGCCTATGTAGCAATGGAACAGATGCTTGCGGCCGGCGTCATCACGCCGGTCAGTGGCTCGGCGAAGAATCGGCTGTACGAAGCGAAGGGTGTGTTCACGGTCCTGACCGACTATGAACGATCGTCGGCCACCGTCTCGGGCGACACTCGGGCCGAGCGCCCACGACGGGCGGTGCCATACCGCGAGGACCGGTGACGCGCCCAAACCTGGCAAAGTCCCTGCCGGAATCCGCCCAGTGCCTGGGTCAAGACCGGCAACCACTTCCGCTCACACCATGCCCCAGCCCGGGGAAGCCCTGACAGCAGGTGGCAGCGGATGACAGCGGCTCGTGCGTGCCATGACAGGACGCTTGGCGAAGCTAGCTCCGAATCGATGGAACGACGTCCATTTATAAGGAGCACTCATGACGTACGCCTTCGAGGCACAGGGTTTGGTCAAGCGCTTCGGCGCGACGACCGCGCTGGCCGGCATTGACCTAGCGGCGCCGGAAGGAACGGTGCTCGGTGTCCTCGGCCCGAATGGTGCCGGAAAGACCACCGCCGTGCGAATTCTGGCTACCCTGCTGGGCGCGGACGAGGGCCGGGCCACGGTATCCGGCCTGGACGTCGCGACCCAGGCCAGCGCCGTCCGTCGGCGGATTGGGCTCACCGGCCAATACGCCTCGGTTGACGAAGATCTGACCGGGCTGGAGAACCTGGTTCTGATCGGCCGCCTGCTTGACCTGACCCGTCGCGACGCCCGAACGCGTGCCCTTCACCTGCTTGGCCAGTTCGACCTCAGCGAGGCTCGAGACAGGCTGGCCAAGACCTACTCCGGTGGCATGCGCCGCCGCCTCGACCTGGCCGCCAGCCTGGTCGGCCGGCCGGCCGTGATCTACCTGGACGAACCGACCACCGGCCTCGACCCGGGCAAGCGGGAAGACGTCTGGCAATTGGTTCGCCGGTTGGTGGAGGACGGCACCACGGTGCTGCTCACCACCCAGTACCTGGAGGAAGCGGACGCGCTCGCGGATGAGATCTCGGTGATCGATCACGGCAAGGTGATCGCGCACGGCACACCGGCCGAGCTCAAGCACATTGTCGGTGGTCAGACCCTGGAAGTCCGGCCGGTGAATCCGGCGGACCTGGCCGCCGTCAGCCACCTGCTCACCCAGGTGGCGCAGCGACCCGCCGAGTCGCCGGCTCGCGGCGTCCTCAGTGTTCCGGTGGAGTCGGACGCCGCGCTGACCATCGTGGTCGGTCGGCTCGCCGAGGTCGGGATCGCCGTCACCGAACTGTCCCTGCGATTGCCGAGCCTTGATGAAGCGTTCTTCGCGCTCACCGGCCGGCACTCCACCGAAGCATCCGAACCAGCGTCCACGATCGAGACCGAGGAGAGCGCAGCATGAGCACCACCTTGACCGTTGAAGCCACCGGCGTGCCTACCGCGCCGACCTCCGATACCGAGGCCCTGCCGTGGGGGCTGATCCGGCACAGCATCACCCTGGCCGGCCGGTCGATCCTCAAGATCAAGCGCATGCGGCAAGCCCGATCACCAAAGACATACCCGCGACATGCACCACTGCACGCGCCACACCGTTCAATTGAAATTTCATACAGATTCCTTGCTACAAATTGAAAGTTAACAGGCCACGCGTGCCGTCGCTAAAGCGTTTTCAAGGGTCAGCATCG